>NZ_JACHFR010000002.1:350858-701717 GCF_014202035.1 Treponema rectale | reverse complement strand
TATGAGTCATTGCCGTGCTCGACACTCTGTCATTGCCGCACTTGATGCGGCAATCTCTTGCATAGGGATTTTCGGGTCGTGCCCGAAAATGACATTATGAGTCATTGCCGTGCTCGACACTCTGTCATTGCCGCACTTGATGCGGCAATCTCTTGCATAGGGATTTTCGGGTCGTGCCCGAAAATGACATTTTTCTTTACTTTAAAATCCGTAAAAATCGATAAGTTTAAGCATTTCATCAAGTGTAACTTCTACACAGGCTCCATGTCTGATATCTCCTGTCGGCCAGGAAGTCTTATCATTTTCTTTCCAGGTCATAAAGTCAGTAGTTTCAAATGTTGCAAACACCTTTGACTGATGAGCATCGTGAGCATCAAGAACGCAGTACCACTTATCTACACCTGCATTAGGTCTGAAGCAGAACATTCCTTCACCCTGGTTGTAAGTTCCGCCTGCAGCTTCCTGAACCTGCTTTCCGTTCCATCCGCGGCCCCAGATACAGTTTGTATTGAAGGAATTAGGAAGAAGAGATGTTGAATAGTTTTCTCCCATTCCGTAGTATCCGGATTTTTCATCTTTAAAGAAAATATAGAACTTACCTTTATCATCAGTACATACAGAAGCATCAATATTTGAATTTGCCGTATTATTTGGTGTAGGTTCAAAATAAACCTGAGCATCAGTAAAGGTTTCAAAATCATTGGTATAATTTACAAAAGTTCGTCTGTAACCAAATCCGCGTCCGCTGGTTGTTTCATATTTATTCTTCTTAGAATTGTAAGACTTACTTGTAGTTCCGTTTGTTTCTCCGGAACCGCTCCAGATTACACCGTAAGTATAAGTTTTTCCAGTTTCAGGATCTGTAAAAATTACTTCTCCGTTGTTGTGAATGATTTCAGGTGCCCAGCAGAACTGATAGTTGCCGTATGCAGCCTTAAATGCAGTCTTTTCTTCATCACTTACCATCTGAATCTGACGTTCATTTGTCCATTCAGTCATATCATCTGAATCGGCAAAAATAAGACAGGTTGTGTTAACGTTCCAGTAATTATCGGTTACATAATCCCAGTCTGAAACATCACTTGTAGTACCATCATAAAGACGGTGATTTCCCGGCGAGCTTGGAGAAAGATAAGTCGTCCAGTCGGTAGCAATCATTAAATACTTTCCGTCCGGCTTTTTTACGATATAAGGATCACGAACACGATTACCGCCGATTGTAGAAAGCTGGAAAACACCTGTATTTCCGTTAAGAGACTGCCAGTGTAATCCGTCAGTAGTTACAGCAAGGTGAAGGCTCTGTTCTTCAAGAGTGCTTCCTGAATCACGGAAATATCCCATTACGCGAAGGCAGCGTCCGCCTTTTTCTGCACAGACAGTTCTTGTAACTGCATTTGTTTTTGTGTTGGTACCGTCACTTAAAGTTGCATAGATTGAGAAAGTATATTCTTCTCCGTCTTCAAGACCGGACCATTCATAATAATTATCTGCTGAACCGGTATTCTTATACGTAATCTTACTTGTATTACCAACAATTCCAATATTATAAGAAACTGCATCATCAACAGCCTCCCATACAATAAATGCTTTGGCATCACCAGACGAACTGTTATCGTCACTGCAGCTGAAAGCCGTAAACGTCATACCTGCTGCAATTACAGCAACAAGCATACTTAATATTTTTTTCATAAACTTTAACTCCTCCTTTTTTTTATGAAAACCTTTTTATTCTTCCGAACCGTATACAGATACTTCATGAATACCTGCCGTCCACCAGGCACCGCTGGTATTATGATTAACATCATTTATAGCCGTTACATTTATTCTGATATAACGATATTTTGCAGCCCCGGCGACATCTTCATCTATAATATTTTCATTAAAGCCAATGATATAATTAGAGCTTTTGTCTTTTAAAGTTGTCCACGAAGTTCCGCCAATACTTCCGTCAATCGTATACTGGCTTGCACTTTCCGAACCGTTATAATTACGGAAAGTAACGTCAACTTCCTTAATGTATGCAGGATTATCAAGCTGAACTACAAAACTGTATGCAGCATTCGAACTCAATGCATAACCGTTGTAAGCACCCCATGACGGTTTAGATGCATCAGGTGCATAACTGATTCCGTCAACAGCATTAGAAGCCGGATAACTTGCATTTGCCTCAGTACTTCTTATAGTTGAACAGCCTATAGACAGTAACTTGCCTTTCTGAACCGGAATAACCAGTCCCTGTTCGTAGTCATATTTAATTTCTGGATAATAGTCATAAAAAGCATAGCCATCCTTAAAAAGAATAGGAAGCATTCGCTGTGCAAAAGCAATGCCGCTTGTTCCAAGATAACTGTCTGTTGGAATTGCAGGGTCATGATAACGCCATCCCTGGCTCCATCGGTTTGCAAGCATATAATAATTGCTGCCGATTTTATCTATCTGCCCGCTCTGTGCTCCAAAAGTCGTTCTGTTTCCGATTGAATGAAGGGAATCTTCTGCCAGGCCGGAAAGTTTATTTGAACTCATATAAGCGCCCTGGGTCGGATACCAGCCTGCCTGTTCAGAACTGAAAAGATAATACCAGCCGTCAACGACACGGAAACAAGGAGCTTCCCTGGAACCTTTATAGATTGTTATCGCAGATGTATTTTTATCGAGCTTAGTCCATGTTTCATCCAGCTTATAGGCAGTCTGTGCACTGGTTGTTGAACCTATAATGTATGCACTTCCGTCTGTATCAACAAAAGAAACCAGATCACGGGATTCATTTGATTTAGGATGATAAGGTGCTTCTGCTGCTGTCAGAATACCGCTTCCCGGGGTTCCGTAAATACAGAGTACCTGTCCCAGAGAATAATCTGCCCCGTTTTCATAGTGAGACCAGTTTACAACAACACCATCCGGACGAACCTGATAACTGGTAGATTCAAGTTTACAGCCCTTTCCGTCGTTATAGGAAGTTGCAAGATATTCACAATAGCGGGGATTTTCTGTACCGTCTTCAAAATGCTCAGGATTGCCGGAAATTACGATTCCGTCATAACCATTATCACTTGTTGTCCACTCTGAATCATCCGGATATCCTGTCAAGCTCCACTGTTCTACATACCATACGGCATTATTTACACGATTATAAATATAACGCCAGTATTTTCCCTGGGTAAAAATCTCATCCGAAGGTTTATTTACCAGTGACTGAACTGTATTATCAAAAACATCTCCCGAAGTTGTGTCAGTAAAAGGCACGCACTTTACCGGGGAAGTTTCTGCCAGCAGTTTATTTTTACTTGAATATGCCTGAACTTTATAATAATAAGTTGTCGTACCGGCATCATATACGTCATACATTGTTCCAGGAATCTTCTGTCTTGTAGACTTTTCAATTACTTCTGTCCAGGAACCACCGGAACTTGTTGAACGATACAACCTGTAATAAGAAGCACCTTCATAATCATTCCAGTGCAGCTTAAAATTATCCACAGTTGTTTCTCCGTCAAGTTCAAAAGCCTGTGCTGCAACTACAAAATCCGGTTTAGAGACAGAAATGCTTCCTCCCCCGTCACTGCATGAAGCCAGAACCATAAAAATACCGCAGGCTGCGACTAAACAGGCACTTTTCCTATATTTCATCCATTCCCCCTTTATTGTCATTTCTCATTGTCCGTAAACCTGTACTTCATAAAGGCCGGTACACCACGAACCGTTAACAGTAGAATGAGGTGCATTGCTGCCGTTAGTACATGCCCTTTTTTCGCCCAAAATATCTATCTTAATATACTTATATGCCGTTTCTGTCGGTTCAAAAACCCAGGTATTAAAATTCATCATGACATTAGACGAACAGTCCTTTATCAAAGTCCATGAAGCATCTGATGCATTTTCTTTTCCATAAATGTTATACGTACAATAGGCTTCACTTCCCTGAAGAGTATAAAATGAAATATCTACACCACTAATATTATATTTACTGCCCAGATTCACGACAAAATCAAAATCGTAATCAGAGCCTCTGTAAAACTTTTTATCTTCTATCCAGTTTCCGTCTACTGCATATTTACCGTCACAACCAGAAGCTGCAGTTGAACTCAATCCAGTATCTCCTAAATAAGAGACAATTTTTCCACGCTGAACAGGAATCATTACGCCCTGCTCACAATCGTATTTTACAGTTGAATAAAAATCATAGAAAGCATATCCATCTTTCAGCGTTATCGGAAGCATACGCTGTACAGACCATAAGCCCAGTTCTTTAAGTACAGGATCAGGAACTTCCCAGCCGCCGCTCCATCTGTTTGCCATCATTGCATACTGATTACCGATTTTTACCACACCGCCAGACTGAGAACCAAACGTATTTTTACTTCCAATAGCCTGACCTGTCTGACCGGAAAGCCCCTGTAAAGTTTTAGAAGAAATATACTGACCTGCAGTAGGAAGCCATCCGTTCTGTCTTGAACTGAATAAATAATACCAGCCGTCATGATGAATCATACATGGTGCTTCTCTCCATTCATTTTCCTGAATAGTTACACACTCAAAGGAATCATCAACCACCGTCCAGTCAGAACTTAAACGATACATATACATCGTGCCTAAAGTTGCGCTTATAAGATAGCCACGACCGTCATCATCTTCAAAGAAAGTAAGGTCGCGGCTTGCATTTCCCTGAGGCTGATAGGCACCATATCCTTTAAAATCTCCACCAGGTGTTCCGGCTGCACAATAAACGCAGGCTTTTGTATAAGTTGAACCGTATTCTTCATAATGACTCCATATAACTATCTGGCCATTATGGGAAGTTATACAGGTACTTTCGAGTTTGCAACTTGCTAAATCTTCATCATAAAACGCATCCGGATAAGTTTCTTTATCACCTGTAACGACAACCCGACCTTCATCCCAATTTTCTCCGTCAGCGGAAGTATATTCAATAAAATTAACATTCTCTCCACCGTTACGACCTATGCTGTAGCTGTAATATACACCGTCAAAAACAAGCGTACTTTTTCTGATAAGACCGGTAACGCCTGTCTCTACAGTCGGAGAATTATTAAAAGTATTAACTGCATCTGTAACAGTTCCCTTTGATGCTGTAACATTTGCACTGGCAATCTGAACCTTATTTGAATTGAATGCTTTTACTGTATAAGTATACGTGTTATCTCCGATACCATAATCATCATAAAACAACACATTTGTTAAAGCTCTGGTTTTACTTATAAGTTCAACACCATCACTTCTTGTTAACGTATATCCGGCGGCATCTTCAACAGCATTCCAGTGAAGCTTTACATTATCTGCAGAAGAACCTCCCTCAAGCATAAAAGTAGAAGCAGCAATTACCATTTCTTTTTTTTGATTTACAGTACCAGTGCCAGCTTCTGAACTACAAGAAAACAAAGCTGCAGTAAATGAAAGGCAGGAAAAAACAGCTGCAGCTTTTTTTAAAATAAAACTCCTCATTAAAGAACCCCTTTTTTATGAAAACCTTTTCATAAAATTGTAGCATCGGCTTATTAATTCTGCAAACTTAATTTTTCTTAAAAATTAATTAATCATGCAAATTTATCAGGATTAACGCTTATTATTTAAAAATATTAAGAATTGAAGATCTTCTGGTAATAAACAAAATGTAAAAAAAAAAAAGACCGAGAAACACACCATACGGCATATTTCTCAGTCCCGTTATCTGATACTTTATTTTAACTTATCAGTAAGTAATTCCGGCAGTAACAGCTTCAAAGGCAGCCATTTCTGCAGCTGTTACACGGAATGCAAATGCATGGCGGATACCGGTTGGCATTGTGTAAGTATCATCATTATCATGATAACTCCAGTACCTTGGAGCTGCAGTGATATCGCTGGAAACACAGGCAACAAAGTTATTTGTTCCGGTTGGCGGACCACCACGGCTATACTTGTCTCCAATAAGCCACCATCTTCCCTGAGTATCAAGAATTACCCAAGGGCCTTCAATACCACGATTTGTTGACTGATCAGTTGTACGTGATACCCACTGACCGTTATGCATAATTACAAAAGAATCTGCATCCAGTGAATAAGATTTTGCAAAGTAAATATCTTTTGCACCGTCTACCTCTCCCTTGTAAGGCATATAGAACATGTTATCGACCTTTATCATTGTAGCATCAATTTCTGATACAGTCTCTTCACTGTCACCATCGCTGTCAAAATCACCTACGTCAATATTTTCAAAATAGAAATACGGGCGTGTATAATTATAGAAATCATTGGTATAATTGATGAACGTACGGCAGATCCAGCCTTCGGTATAACCGGAAGCATCAAAATCTTCTGCAGCAATGGTCGTTTCTCCAGAATATGCAGCCTTAGAAGTTACAATCTCCTGATAAGAACCATCACCATTCTGAATGACAGCATCTCCGTTACCGCTCCAGATAACACCATAGTAATAGTCAACACCGTCAACTGTAGCAATAACCTTTGGTGCACCTGTTGCTTCATCATAATCCATAAGGATTTCCGGAGCCCAGGCATGCATTGGTCTGACACGGGCAGAAATAACTTCATCAGGTATAGTAATCATTCTCTTACAAAGAGAACCTGTTTCCGTTACTCCATACAAATCACCATCTACAGGCTTATAAAAATCAACAGTCTGATTTTCTGTATCAACCTTTACAACTGATACCAAGATGCTTGGTGAATATCCCTGAGAATCCCAATATGAAGTAAATCTCGTAGTACCATACTCTGCATTCGATGTACCGTAATAGTTTGTCCAGTCTGTTGCAAGCTCAATAAACCAGCTTATGTTATCTGATTCATCATTATCATGCAGACGGTTCATATAAGGATCGCGAACACAAGTGTTTCCAGAACCAGCTGAAGAATTTATCTTATAGTAATAAGTATTATTCAAAAGTCCTGTATAATTAAGTCCGTCTGTACTTGAACCAAGGAAAAGGTTTTCATAAGCTGCATTTCCGTCATTATTAGACTTAAAATAGCTTACCATGTAGCCGCCGTTATACTTTGTAGAAAAAGCACCAACCTTCTTTGCACGTCGGTTACCGTTCTTATCTACAGAGTAGAAAGTAAACTGATATCCCATTTCGTGAGAAAGATCCTCTACTTCAAGATACTCTTTACCGGCAGGAACTTCAATTTTCTGTGTTACACCGTCAAGCTTATACTCTACTTCAATATGATCAAAGTCCAAATCTGCAGGATCAGTCCACTCGAATTCAACACCAGTACCTGAATCAAGACTTTTTACGCTTACGCTGCTGATTGCACTTGGAGCAATCAAATCATCATAATCGTCCATATCGTCACAGGCAGCCAGAAACAGTGAAGCTGATAATGCAAGAGCAGCTGTTTTTAATAATGTTCTTTTCATTACTCAGCCTCCCCAAAGTTCGGTGAACCGTCTTTGTTCCATGTGAATACCTTAGCACGTCCTGTGCGGTATGGATCCGAAAGTCCATCTGAAGCTGTAGTAAAGTTGTTTGTTCTTCCGTAATATGAATACAATTTAGGCCATGTGCGGGCATGGTAAACAATTACATCATATCCTTTATAGGTTGTAAAAGAACAATGTCCAGGTCCGTAAATTCCGTTTCCTACTGATGATGTAAATACAGGAGTTTCTGACTTTGTCCATTTTGATGCATCAAGCAAATCTCCGTCTGCATCAATTGAAAGCATACCAAGACAGTAACTTGCATCACATGCACTTGCACTGTAGATAAGGAAAATCTTTCCGTTGCGCTGAAGAATTGCAGGACCTTCATTTACGTTTACCAGAGCACTGTGTGCCATGTCAAATGAGTTGATCTCACCGTTTTCATCATAAACTTCTTCACCCCATTCCCAGGCATATTCAGGAGCTGTAACAGGACGAACATCTGTAACCTGTGTAAAATCACTGCCATCAACAACTTTACCCATAAGAATTGCAGACCATGCACCCGTTCCTGCGCCATCAATATGCTCTCTTCCACCGAATGTAAGGATTCCGTCACCTGATTCACCTTCGTCAGCCCAGCCACCATCATAGACATATTCTGCCCATGCATAGTACCACTGATCTCCTACCTTAAATGGAGTACCATCAAGGTTCATAATCCAGGCCTGAGCTGTATCACCTGCATAGCGGTATAAAGTCAAGTCCATCTTATTTACATCAGAAGAATCTTCAAGAGCAGATGCATCAAAAGTACTTCCCTTAACTGCACGAACACGTCCGGCTAAAGTCCATTCTCCAGTCATAGGATCAGAAGAAGAACACTTAGCAACGTAATTCTTTACAGCCCAAACAGAAGTAGAATATGCAGCATCTGTTGAATCATAACATACACCAGTAAAGAACAGATACCAGGTACCATCGATATAATGAATCTCCGGAGCCCAAAGATAAGAAGCAACTTTTGCAAAATTACCTGATTTTGGAGTTACAATCGTTGTAACTTCAGCTGAATCTCCAGAATCAAGAAGATCTATTGTCTTTGCACGTTTCAGCTGGATTCTGTCAAAAGAACTTCCGTAAGAAGCCGTATAGTAATAATAACCGTCTGAATGCTTATAAACCCAAGGATCAGCTTCTCCAACACGGGTTGAACCATAGCCGGAAACTAAACTGTAAATTGGATTTGCAAATGCAGGAACAGCTGTTTCAGCTTCCTCGTTACAGCTTACACATGCAGTAAGCATATAAACACTAAGAAGTGCAGAAACAACACCAAAAATTGATTTTTTCATCTCTACCTCCTCCTAGTATTTTGTAACCGGTGCTGCAACCTTTACGCTAAGCAGCGGATAATTGGATGTATTGTTGTTATAGCCGGCTTCATAAACACCATCATCTTCACTTGTCTGAAAATTAAAGGTAAGAATTCCGCCTTCAGCCATAGGCACACTGTAATTATCAGAACTAAGACCATGATCTTCTGCAGAAATTGTCCAGAAAAAACCTGTTGTCTGACTTAATTCTTCATCATGATACTCTGCAAGACGAACAGTTGCCTTTGCAGAATAGGATTCACCCTCTGTCTCTTTTGCAGGGGTAAAATGAATGTCAATAGTTTCAAAAGGATAAGTTTCTGCACTTAAACCACGGATGATATACTGATCAACATTAGCATTATCATCAGCAGTACATTTAGCAGCATATATTTTATTAAAACCGTTTGCGGGAACATCAAACCTGTAAGTCTGATATCCATCTGAATTTCCACTGCTGGTACGCTTTATGGTAACTTCTACGTAACCGTTCTGAGCAGCTTTATTAGTACTCTCAGAACATGAAGACATAAAAAAAGCAAACGGAAGCAATAACGCTGGCAACATCTTTGTTATATGTAATTTCATCGTTTTACTCCAGGAATAAACTGCCACAGAAAAACACTCTCCACAGCAGCCAGGACTGACTGGATTTTTTCATCCAGCCAATTCTATATTAAACAAACGTATAATGCAGATGGCTTATTACCATGCAACTTTTGCTGTAACTTCGAACTTTCCTTTGTAACCAACTTCATTTGAAGAGCTGTTAAGGAATCCGTGGATAAGATCGTTAGATTCCCAGTTAAGTTCAAGGTGTGCACGACCGTAGTTAAGGCAAAGACATGCTTTTGCAAACATGTAGTCATTTGCATCATCTTCTGTATCGTAGAAACGTGTAAGGAGAACGCGTGGTTCAACACTGAATTTTCCTGCAACAGGTGTCCAGTATTTAGCACCGATTGTTGCACCAATAAGAGTGCGGTCATTTGTTGCATCAATAACATCTACAGCACCTACAGCCTGAAGATTGTCTACAAGAAGACCGTCACCTGTATTGAATGATCCGTGAAGGATAAGAACATCGTGATCAAGATCTGAAATTGTTTCGTTCAGATATACACTCTTTGCAGCAATATTTGCATCTGCATACTGGAAGTTGAATGCAAGTCCAGGATAAGCACCGTGATCATCTTCATCATATTTTGTGCTCCAGTAGTCAAATGCAGACTGTTTATCTTCCCATCCAAGTAAGATACCGCCGGAAATAAGAGGATATGCATCACCGCGGTTTTCCTGCTGAACCATAGTTACACCGAATGACGGCTTAAGGTAATAGATATCGTAGAAATCCCACTGATAATCAACCTGAGCACCGAAACGCATATCAGTCTGTTTTACACTGTCTTCACCAAGAACACCATTTGAATAGCCAAGCTGAACATCAAGACCAGGAACAACAAGTAAATGTCCGTAAACTTTATAAAGCCAGTCTGTAGCATCCTGTTCTGCAGTATCAGTTGTTGGATCAGAATTACCGCCAGTCCATTTCAATGTACTTGCAATATCACCACCAAGACTGAAGATTCCATCCATTTCATATCCGGCAGAAAGTCCGTATACAGTATCATCTTCATCAAAAGAACTTAAATAAGACTGAAGCGGCTTTTTAACCATCTGTCCATAACGACGGTCAGTATCAGCACCCATAAATGAGTAAGCTACATCAGATCCGGTTGTATAGTTTACATAACCAAGGCTTGATTCATTTCTATCCCAGAGAGTGATATATCCAGGTCCAAAATGAATTGCTGCACGGTCTACTTCGATAGAATAGCTTCCATCGTTTGTATAAAGATCTGTTCCGCTTGAGCTGTCAACCATATAACGAACTGGATCTCCATCAAGAACAACACGGATTTCTCCCCAGATAGGAAGTCCGTCTGTGTTTTCACTCCAGATTTCTCCAACATTAAGAACCTTAAGCTTAAGGTCTATATCCTGATAGCTTGAGAAACCACTTTTTCCAGAATCAAGGTCTGTACCAAAAGTTACACCAGCTTCACCTGAAAGACCAAGTTCAAGATCAAGACCTGCGCTAGTTGGTGCAGGACCATACTTTGTAACTTCAATTTCACGGCTTGTGCTTCTGCCGTCTTTTGTTGTAGCAGTAACAGTAACCTTACCCAATGCACGCGGGAAAAGGCGGCCTTTCTGATCTACCTTAAGGATTTTAATATTACTTGAGCTCCATTTTACTTTTGCCCAATCTTCACCGTGGAAATCTACCCAGAGACTCTTAAAGCCGTCGTAATCAGTTCCATGCAGAGCAACTTCACCGTCACCCTTAATCTCCATTGCTGAAGATTTTCTGGCAGCCGGCCGGCTTACAGCAGTAGTAGTCACACTCTCTTCTGCTTCCTGAGCTACAGCTGCAGAAAGTGCTAAAAAAGCTGAACATGCAAGTGCAATACTTTTTTTTGTTATTGACATAATACGTTTCTCCTTTTTTTGAAACTTTTTATCCATTGTGTTATGAAAACCTTTTCATAAATCATAGCATTGAATTTTTATTTATGCAAACGTTTTCTTATAAAAAACATGGCTTTTTATAGTATTTTTTTGAACATTCAATCTTTCTTGCACTATTTTAAGTAAATTTTCTGTCAATTATTCACCGAAACGGATTCTGCCGTTATTAAGCAAACATCAACAACCTTTTTTCCATATCTTTAGTTTATCACATCTAACTTCCGGCAACATTCTAATATCATCAGGTACCATTAAAATCCTGTAAAGCATCCATTCAATACCAGACAAATTAAGCCATTCTTCTTTCAATAAAAACCTCCCTATTTTATTAATTTTAAAATCAGCTTCAAACAAAAATTTGAAATACCGTTATATATATATTTTCCCCGATTTGAAAAAAACTACACAATTAATAAAAAAAAATCTGGGCATCTCTAGAAATCCACTAACGTGTATTTCTAGAAAATGCCGACGAGTTTTAAGTCGTTGTAATGTCACGACTTAAAACATCGCTCTTTCAGAGTTATCTCTAAAAATTGCAATTTTTAGAGATTCCCATCTTATTTGTGGTGATTTTGAAAATTCAGTGAAAATATATATATGTAAACCAAATTAAAAAAAGGAGCTGTAAAAATCATGAACGGACAATTCACCAGACCGTGGAAGGACCTGACCTTTAAGGACAACTTTATCTTCTGCAAGGTTATGAAAAACGAAGAAATCTGTAGAAAGATGCTTGAGATTCTTCTTAAAATTAAAGTCGAAAAAATTGAGTACATTGAATCAGAAAAGACCATCGAAAACTATTACGAATCCAGGGGAATCAGGCTGGATGTCTACGTTAAGGATTCAGACAGAATCTTTGACATAGAAATCCAGACCGGCAACTATGATGACCTGCTGCTGAGGGCCCGCTACTATCAGGGAGCCTGTGACGTTGCAACCGTAAGGCGCCGCACTAAATTCAGGAACCTTAAGGAAACCTACATCGTCTTCATCTGTGAAGATGATCCTTTTGGAATGGGACTGCCCGTATACACGAAGAAGAACCGTTTTACAGAAACAGACGCCCTGATTTATGATGACAAAAGCCATGCCGTATTTTATAATTCAAGTGCATGGAGTAGGGTTCAGGACGAAGAACTAAGGGACGTACTGCGTTTTATTTATGAATCCAAAGCAACTTCTTCTTTCTCAAAACTTCTTGAGGAAAACACCCTCCGTGCAAAATCCAGACCCGGGATGGAGGATGAATACATGTATTTTATGGACATAGTTGAAGAAGAAAAGGAATATGCCCGTGAAGCTGGCAGAGCTCAGGGACTTGCCGAAGGAAGGGAAGCTGGCAGGACTGAAGGTGCCCGTCAGAAAGCTGTTGAAGCAGCTGAAAATGCTCTAAAACTTTCCTTAACCATAAAACAGGCTGCTCAAATTTCAGGTCTTCCAGAAGACGAAGTCTGTCATATATCTCACACCCTTTAGAATTTAACATCATACAAAAAAGGGGCTGTCCAATAAGTTCAAAAAGTGTCATTTTCGGGCTCAACCCGAAAATCCCCCTGCATGAGATTGCCGCATCAAGTGCGGCAATGACAGGGTGGCGAGTGTGGCAATGACTCATACTTTTCCGTGTCGAGCACGGCAATGACTCATACTTATTGGACATCCCCTTTACATAAAATCAATATACCGTGAAATAAAACTACATCATTCAGTTATAACTTTATAACACCAGCTGTAGTCACCCTTTGTTTTATCTATAGAATTCATAAGTCCCGGATTAGAGTTACCAGACCAGAAATACTTTCCGTCTGCAGTCTTTACTGCCATCCATGCTGAACAACCATCAAGAGCGGCACCTATATTTGTCTCTTCATCAAACTTAAAGCATGCCTTAGCAATATCAGTACCAATCTGACCTACATCTCCATAGAAACAATGCGGGGATGAACCACTACCCCAGCCTGTTCCATCAACATCATAATTTGTTGAACCAGAAGGCGTTGTTGCGCTAAAGTAAAGATAAATACCACTAGCCTCACCATCAGCAGTTGCTGCTTCAAGACTGAAATAACCAGATGTACCGTTTAACGGAGCCCTTACAATCCAATAAGGATACGTCATTACAGAAGGATTATAAGTCTTACTTGAATCATCCTGAACGATTACACAGTTAACATAACTCTTTGCAGATGTTTTAAATGGAACCAGTACACGACCGCCCCAGTTATTTTTAACAGCAATCATTCCTATAAGTGTTTTTTCTACAGAAGAATCTGTTCCTGTAAATTCTCCTTCATCAGAAGGAATTGTAGTAACCTTAAAGATATAATCATCACCATATGTAAGACCGCTAATCTCCACACTTTTAGCACCAGCCGCCGTTGTCACTTCTGTTACATCAGTTCCACCTGAAGTAACATTTACACGATAATTATACGTAACGAGTTCACCATTTGAATACTCAACAGCAGATGGAACTGTCCATGATACTGTTGCAGTCAGAGAAGCATCTGCAAAATTTATATCTGAACAAACAGCCTTTACATTTGTTGCTACAGGGTTTGCAGTTGTCGCAGAAACTGTCGCAGCTGAGCTTTCATTACCATTATAGTCACAAGCTTTTATTACAAAGCTATATGAAGTCAACTCTTCAAGATCCGACACCTGAAGTACGTTTGAACGATTACTTTCAGCACTCTTTGCAACAACTGTATAATTCTCAGAATCATCCATATAAACATGAAGTTCTTTTAAATCTACGGTATCAGGATCAGTCCATGTAAGACTAACTGCTCTACGTCCTGCATTTGCAGCAGCCCCAGACACAGCTGCCGGTGCCGTTGTATCTGCCGCAGTAGAAACAGATTCAGAAATACCTTCGTCCTGCTGATTTCCGTTAACGTCTGCAGTTTTGAATGTAAACGTATATTCCTGATCTGCCTTAAGATTATCAAAGGTAACAGTCTGCAGTGCCTTGTTTATCTTCTTTGTAATTTCAGATGAATCAATAACCGTGCCGGAATAATCAACTGCATCAGAATTAATTGAAACATCAACATAAGAATAATCGTCATCTTCAGGATCTGTCCATGTCAGTGTAACTGCATGATCGGTTACACTTGAAGTAACTCCTGTTACATTTGAAGGTGGTGTCACATCAGGTTTCAGCTGCACATCTACTGTCTCTGCCGTAAGCGAACGATAGTTATTAAGATATCCGCAGACTGCAACATAATAATTCTTTCCGACCTGATCCGTTAAAAGGTCAGTAACAGTATGTTCTTCCTTTCCAAACTCTACCGTATATGTTGAATATACTTCCGGAACTTCCCTGGCAGCAATTTTTGCAAGGCCGGCTGTCCTGTCTTCCTCCGATTTATAAACGTCAATTACTACACCATTGGCTCTGGTCGGATCCGTCCATTTAAGAGTAAATCCTCTTTCCGTCTCTGAATCTTCTACAAGTTGCAGATCTGAAACACCTGTTGCCGGTGCTGCTGACAGAGATACGCTTACCGTACACACTGCTTCAAGAGAGCCGTCTGAAGTACGTACGCCGATATTTGCTGAACCTTCTTTTCCCTGACAGAGAATCACAGCTGACGTTCCGTTTTCAGAAGAAACGGTAACTATAGACTTATTTGCAGAAAACCATTCCAGGTCAGAAGCTGGACCTGTATAACTTGCATTAACTTTTGCCGTTGTGTATCCGCCAAGAGCATTTGTCATGACGACAGCTTCCCTATCCAACAACAAAGAAGCTGACGCATTTTCCTCATCAATGTCATTACAACCTGTAAAAACTAATGATACGACAGTTGCGAGCGTTATTAATAGCTTACGCATAAAATTTCCTCCGTATTTATGAAAACCTTTTCATAAATACTAACACCAAATTTCATATAGCGCAAATTTTTTTTTAAGGAAATTTTAACTGAATTAAGCCAGCAGGGGATGTCCAATAAGTTCAAAAAGTGTCATTTTCGGGTTCGACCCGAAAATTCCCCTGCATGAGATTGCCGCATCAAGTGCGGCAATGACAGGCTGTCGAGCACGGCAATGACTCATACTTAAAATGTCATTTTCGGGCCCGACCCGAAAATCTATTTAATTACAAAACAAGAGATTGCCGCATCAAGTGCGGCAATGACAGGCTGTCGAACACGGCAATGACTCATACTTTTCCGTGTCGAGCACGGCAATGACTCATACTTTTTAGACAGCCCCTTGTAAATAATTATTTACTCTTCAGATATATCCATATACCAGTGCCAGTTGTTTACACCGGCAACATTCAAGCTGTAGCGGTATTTAAGGACATTACCGGCAGAATCATTACCAAGCATGAATCCACCGTCGTCATAAGTAGACCTTATAGACTTATAGCCGGTAGATGCATAAGAAGCAAAAGCCTGGAAGAAGGACGCATGTGTTACATCATCTATATTACCCTGTTCAAGCAATACTGGTGTACCATCTGTGGTACTTGTATTAGAAGTACTCAAATTTGTAACATAAAGGAATTTTCCCGTTGGATTTCCATCTGCATCCGTTGCTTCAAGGCTGAATGTAGATACTGTTCCTGTAGTAGAATCGTTACCACCTGTATACGTGTAAGTGCTTGTAAAATCAAGAGCCGGACGAACAATCCATGCTGCAGAATAACTAGCATTTGCAGCACTAGAACTTACGCAGTAAACAGTACCTGATGTATTTGGAACAATATAAGCACTTGTTTTAGAATTTTTTATTGTTGTAGCAACAACCTTTTCTGGCATTGTAGCAGTGCATACTACAGAACTCTTGTAACCTGCATTATTTGATAAATTCTCTGTTTCATAAACATAAGTCTGAAGCACGAAATAATAAGTCGTTTCAAAATCAAGACCATAACCAAGAACCCATTTTGAATTACCTGTTGGTACATCAATTGTAGCGGCAAGATTTGTACAATCTTCATCTGTATAACAAAGGAACTGATATGTATATGAGTACACAGAAGAATCTGCAATATCAGCTTCTTTCCACTCTGCAAAAAGACCAGAACCATAAGAAGCTGCTGTAACAGATGTCAATTCTGGCACTGGTTTTACGGCATCAGCAGTTATTCCGGCACTTGCATTTCCATCATAGTCATAAGCTGTAACTGTAAATGTATATTCAGCATCTGTATCACAAGAGAAGATTGCATTGTTTACTCCAGAAGCAATCGTCTGAGAAGCAGGTGCATTATATCCGTCTGTAGAACATGCAGCAGTAACAATTATTTCCTTAAAATCGCGATCACTTGGATCTGTCCATGTTACGCTAACATTACCATTTACAGTAAATCCAGCAGAAACGTTAGTCACTACAGCCGGAGCTGTTGTATCTTCTTCAGTTTTTACAGTCTTTGTTGAACCGGCAGATTCATTATTTGCATCTCCCTGTTTATTTCCATTGCTATCATAAGTGTAGAATGTAAACTCATGTTCAGTATTAGCTGCGAGGTTAGAGAAAGCAGCCTTTGTCGTACCTGCACCAATTGTCTTAGTAAGTTCTGAAGAAGCAATAGCATTTCCTGCAAAATCTTTTACAGGAGATACAAGTGTTACAACAACTCCTGCATAATCATCATCAGAAGGTTCCGTCCATGTTAATTCAATACTGTGCTCTGTTACAGAAGATTCAACATTTGTAATATCTGCAGGTGCATTAGTATCAGGTTTAAGCTGAACATCTACAGTCATTGCAGATAAAGACCGTTTTCCATTTAGATAACCATAAACAGCAACATAATACTCTTTACCAGTTGAATTGGTAATCAAGTCAGATATTACATATGAAGCAAGATTCAAATCTACTGTATAGCTTTTATATAGATCGGGTTCTGCTGTACTTGATGCTTCTGCAAGAGCAATTCCTGCAGTTCTATCTTCCTCAGATTCAAATACATCAATTACAACTGCACTTGCCCTTACAGGATCCGTCCATGTAAGAGTAAATCCACTTGCGGTTTCTGAATCTTCTGTAAGTGCAAGATCTGTTACACAGGAAGCTGGAGCAGAAGACAAAGAAACAGAAACAGAACAAACAGCCTCCAGCGAATTATCAGCAGTACGAACACCTACATTAGCTGTTCCGGCTTTTCCCTGACATAAAATAACAGCAAAATTACCAGAACCGGTAACTGTTACAATCGACTTATCAGCCGAAAACCATTCAAGCGAAGAAGATGAACCAGTAAGAGTAGCAGTAACAGTAGCAGAAGTTGCACCACCCAAAGCATTAGAAATTGTAATACTCTCTTTATCAAGAGTAAGAGATGCCGATGAAGAATCCTCACTTAAATCATTACATCCTGAAAACAACAGAGATGCTGCTGTAAAAAACAACAGTATAACCTTTTTCATAATTAATTCCCCCTTTATTAAATTAATTACTGAACCAACTAATACTAAATAATTCTAGCAGTGAAAAAAAAATCATATCTTAAAATTTTTAAATACCAAACTAAAAAAGAAATATTTAAATCGAAAATGTGATATCTAATTATCCGCGTATAAAAGTATTTAAAACAAAAAAAAGCTGGCATCAAATTAATGATACCAGCTTTCTCTTATACCTATTAATTATTCAACATCAATAAACTTATATGAAGAATAAATCGCATTACTTCCTGTCTGTGCGCTAGCGCACTGAGAAATATTCCAATAATCACGAAGTGTTCTTGAAGAACTATAAACTAACGTTGCAGAGAAATAATTATCATCACCACTTGCAGCAGTAGTTTTTGTAAAGCTTGCCAATTTTTTACCATCCTCAGTCGTTGGTTTATCTGCAAGAATCATTACATAAGTATCATTTGCACCATCAGTCCATCCACCAGAAGGAGCTGTTGTATTAGAATAATCTGTTGTTGCATCTATAACAAGCCATGCATCACCACTTACGCTCATGAGAGAGAATTGATCTTCATTGTCAGAATTTGCAAGTGAAGGCATTAAAGCCCATGTATAAGTATTAGAAGTGTCTGTAGCCCAGAATGCTACTACATTTCCATCTTTTACCTGAAGGTATTTATTTCCACCATTGATCAAATGCACAAGTCTAAGCAATGGCTCCATAACAAGTGTATTAGACACACCTATTACATTGTCAGAAGCATCAAGGAACTTAGCATATACTGAATATTCCTGGAAAACTGTAAGACCTGTCCATACTTTTGTCGTAGCAGTTCCCGCAGTTTCATCAACATCATCTAATACAAACTGAACTTTAGAATATGTAATTTCATCAGAAATATCAGAAAGTTTAACTGGAAGATAACCAGAGAAATCTGCACTTACTGAATCATCACAAACAATAGTTGCAACATAATTATCTGTTGTTACAGTATCTGTCCAGGTAAGACAATCAAAATCGTCATTATAAACTTTAGCTGTTACTACATATTCATCACCTGCGGTTAAACCCTCAAATGTATATGAAATCTCATCAGAAGTATAGAAAAGCTGTTTTACAACCTCTTCACCAATAATAAGATCCATATGATTCCATTCTTCAGAACCTTCAAGCACAGAATCTGCAGCCCAGGTAACTGTAATTGATTCAGCCAGTTTAGATACAGTCGGATTTGTTACCGATTCAGCTGTAAATTCCTCTGCTACAGTCTCTGTAGTGGCAGAAATCTGATAGCCGACAGAAGCATTACCATTAAGATCAATTGCAGTCAATGTAAAATTATATTCTGTACCGGAACTAAGTCCCTTAACCCAACCATATTCAAGACCAGCAGCAACTTCTGTATATTCACCGCTATTTGATTCAATACGAATATGATCAAGATCACTATCATAATCAACCGGGTCAGTCCATTCAAAATAAACATTATTGGCATTAGCCGTTACAGTTACAGCAGAAACAGTATCCGGAGCTGTTGTTTCAAGTTCACAAATTACTTTGCATGAAGCTGTTGCAACACCACTTTCACTGCGGGCTGTAACAACTGCCGTACCTTTTCCAATAAGTGTAAGAGTAACCGAAGTACCAGTTTCTGAACTTACAGTTACAATTGAGTCATCACTGGAAGACCAGTAAACAGTCGTATTTGTCGCATAACTTGGATAAATATCTGCAGACAAATCTTTTGTAGTAATACCGCTTGTTCCAGAAAGTACTACAGAAGAAGCAGAAAGGTTTATAGAAGAAATCTCAAGCCCCTTAGCCACCGTTGGAACAAATTCAGTTGCATCATTATTACATGCAGTTACACAAAATAATGCAGCAGCAGCTAAAGATGCAGTAAAAGCTTTTATAATAGAATACTTTTTCATTTTACGCCTCCTTAGTTACCCTTTACAGTGCCTTTTTTAGCATCAATTACAATTGATGAATAATCGCCGATATATGGAACATCCATGTTAGAGAACTTAGAATCATCCCACTGAAGCGGCTGCCAGGTATAAGTGCTATTGCTCATATCAGATGAATTCCATCCGTTGAAAGAAGCAATATAACTTGTACCTTCTTCACCCTGAACGGCAATCAAAGTACTGAATTCATAACTTGTAGAGGTATTTTCGAATGAATTAACACCTGACCATTCATCATAAAGGCTGTTTGCATAAGCCCATTTTACACCCTGATATGTGTACGAACCGCCGACAAAATCATACCAGGTTAAGCCTGTATACTCCAACTTAGAAGCAACTGAAATAAGACTTCCATAATCTGCAAAGATAAGGTAATAAACACCCTTATGTTTAATAATCTTTGAGCGTCCTATTGCACGATTGTCAAAGCTGATTGAATAAATGTCACCCCAGGAATTCCATTCTTTACGGATTTCAAGATAATCATCAGTAAGGCGGTATACATAAAGTTTAGGTGCATCTACAGCAAGATCTTCCCAAACATAAGCTGAAAGATATGCAGCGCCGTCATCATCTACAAAAACAGAGTTTATGATTGAACCGGAACTTGTAGTTACATAAGTATCATGAATATGGAAATTACCATAAGGCTTATCACTTACAGCAACAAGAGGTCCATTTGATGTTCCCATCCACATAACAAACATTTTTGTTGACTTGTTATAAACAACCTGTGGAAAGAAAACATTTCCCATTCCATAGAAACGGTCATCTGTCTGTTTTGTAAGTACATCGCTTTTCCAGGTCCAGTTTACAAGATCTTCACTCTCATAACACTTAACAGCCATAAAACCTGTACCGTCACCAACAGCAGCTTCCTGACTGTAATCCAGTCCGTACCAGTAATACTTACTGCCATATTTTACAACAGTATCATGTGCCTGAATTACATTACCATTGGCATCTGTCCATGCAACACCATTAGTTACTGATTTTTCTTCTGCTGCAACACTCATAAGGAGTGTACATGTCGCAATCAAAAAAGTAGCTATTTTCTTTAATTTCATCATTTTCTCCTTAGAATGCAGCTTTCAAAACATCAAGTTCTGCAGCAGTAATACGAGTTACAGAAGTTCCAACTATACGGCCGCTGGAAAACTTTGTTACACTGGAAGTACAGTCTGTCCAGCTTGTAGGATCATCAATATTCTCAGTTTCATAAGCAGCATACTGTCCGTCAGCGCCAGCACTACTTACATAATTAACCAGCATGATCCATTTTCCGCTTGCAAGCTGATAAACACAAGGCTCACTCTGCCAGAGAACATTATTCTGATCAGAACCGCGGTTTACATAATAATTAGATTTTTTGTTACCGATGGCTGCATCTGCATCACCCATAATCGAGAATGTTCCGTCACCCCAGGTCTTAAGCTTTGCACACTGAATGTCTCCGCCAAGCTTTGTTTCAAGAACATCATCGTCAGAATCACGGGTATCACGGCACATAAGATAGTAGTTTGAGCTTCCCTTTACTACAGTTGCCTGACCTACACTATGATCCGAAGAGAAAACTGTGTGAACATCATCATATTTAAGTGTAAGGAAATCCTCTGTCTGAACATAATAGATACCCTGAACACCATCTCCGTTATCCCATGTAAAGTAAATGTCATAACAGCGGTCAAACTTATTATACATAGCCCTAGGATAGCGGACACCATACTTACCAGTTGAATCTGTAAGAGTAAGTGTATGTTCATAATTCCAGGTTACAAGATCATCACTGAATGCAACAATGATTCTTTTTGAAGGATTATTTCCGTAACTCCAGTCTTCTCCTGCACCCGGATCATAGAACATACCGTCACTTGTAAAATCAGCTGCAAGAAGAACAAAAGTTCCGTCATTCATTCTGAAAATATACGGATCACGAATATGTGTAGAACCTATTCCTGATGTATATGCACTGCTGGTAAGAAGAGTCCATGAAAGTCCGTCTTCACTGTATGCAAGATGCAGCACATCTGATGATGTACTGATTGTAGAACCAGTACCAGCCATAACCCAGGCTGAAGTTGCCATAACACCTTCACTCCAGTCTGAAGGAGTAACACCGTCTATTTTATCCTGACATCCAGTCATTGCAACACAGGCAATAGCACTAACGGAAAGTGCTTTAACAAGATTTTTTATTAACTTTTTCATCTTTATTCACTCTCCCTTATTTTAGAAATCCCATTCATCATCATCTGTATTAACAGGTATAAGCTGCCAGCGCTGACGAATAGCAGTATTAGAATAATTATTACGATAAGTTGTTTCATATTGTTCCCATCCCGGATAGTAACCATAGCTTGACATCCAGAGAATATTTGAACCGTTCAGCTGAGTAGATTCAACCTTTGTAGTTTTAAGCCAGGTTGAAACATACTGCTGTGTTGCATAATTCTTTATCTTGTAAACACCATCAGAGTATTTTTCCAATACGAAACTCTGCTTTTCATCATCTGCATCACGGCTCTGCATTGAACAGGTACCGTTAGCTTCCGTTCCGTTGGCAGTAATTGCAAGACCGGAATAGCGGTTAATAAGCTGATAGCCGTAATTTGTAGGAACAAGACGATACTGATACAGATACTGATCACGACGAAGAGTTGATGTTGAATCTCCACTTGGAGCAGTTCCCGTCCAGCTGGCATTTGTTCCCTGATAACAATATTCAAGGTTTGTCATATACTGACTGTTTGCGTTCCTGATGTAATAATACTGAGGATAATTAATTTCTCCCTTCTCTACATCAGGACACAAAGCTTCACTGAAGAAAGCATTACATTTTGGCGTAGAAGAAGAATCATCAAATTCAACCTTCATAAGAACCTGTTCGTTATCATAAGTTGATGACTTACCGAAAGCAGGACCCCAGCGGTCACCAAGATACAGCCAGGAATTAGTACCAGAACCATCTGTTGCCGTAAGCTTAAAGATATAAGCAGGCTGTGAGCGGTCAGAGTGACGATCGTTAGAAGAGTTATTTCCACCATCATCATTATCAGAGAAAACTCCGCCGTAATACCATGGGCCACCAATATGATAAGAATAGAACCATCTTGAAGGTGTTACGTTCCAACCGTCTGTATCAGAAGTTACACAGTAATAAACATCATTTCTCTTAATGATACAAGGAGCTTCTTTCTGATTACGTTTAAGGGCATCCTGAGCAAGCCATGTAGTATCAACATCAAGATAATCATCTGTAAGGCGGTAAATATTAATTGCACTATTTTCTGAAGAAGATGATGCAAAATATGCTGTACCGTCATCATCAACAAAAAGCGTACAGTCACGGCTCATATAACCGTAAGGAAGGTCGTCATTAGAATAATCACTTGTATATCCTGAATCATGAATATCAAGAGCAGGATCATCAAAAGGACGGAATGTCTTTACATAAGTAAATTCCTGATCCGGATAATCTCCTTCTGCTACGATAATCGAAGCATATCCATAGTTCCAGCCTGTACCATCACGGTGAGCCCAGAGAACATACTTTCCTGTTTTTTCGTTATAAATAACCTTCGGACGTTCAAGGAAGTATCCGTCTGTCCAAAGTTCAGGAGAAGAGCTTTCTGGAAGAATATTACATCTCCACTCCCAGTTAACCATATCCGTAGAACGGTAGCATGATACACCGCGGGCATTACCGCTTGAATAACGGTACTCACCATACCAGTAAATATATTTTCCGACTTTTTCTATAGTACCATAATCAATACTGCCGTCAGAGTTCTTTTTATGCTTCACAGTCTGAAGCATACAGCCACCGTCTCCAAAAAGAGTATTTCCGTCAGTGTCATAGTGATGAACACCAGCCAGAAGAACACCTTTCTGGACACCGCTTGCAGTTCTTGAACCTTCAACCAATTCATCTGAAGTATTAAGAAGACTACATGAAGCTGTCACCAGAACAAAAACCGTCGTTGCCATAGCAAACAAAACTTTTTTCATCCTTCTACCACCTTTTTTAGAAAGAACAGGGCAATCAGCAACAGATAACATCAGTGACACCATGCCCCATTCTTCCATATATTTTATGAAAACCTTTTCATAAATCATAGCATGGGTCATTTATTTATGCAAACGTTTTCGTAAAGAATTTTGATGAATTCAAGTATTTTTTATTAAAGCAAAGTCTTTCTTTGTAAATTTAAAGTAATTTATTCAGATAACCGGTAAAAAAAAAGGGGATGACCAATAAGTTTACATCCTAGTGTCATTCCGAACGCTACGCCACATTCGCACGCACCTGCTACGAATGTGTGTGCGAATGTGGCGTAGCGTTCAGTATGAGTCATTGCCGTGCTCGACACCCTGTCATTGCCGTGCTCGACACGGCAATCTCATGCAGGGGGATTTTCGGGTCAGGCCCGAAAATGACACTTATAAAAAGTTGTTGACAGCCCGAAAATGACATTTTTTGAACTTTTTGGACAGTCCCGTTTTCTCTACTTAAAAATTTCAAACCTGACATTCACGCTTCTGTACCATATACTTCAATCTGAGTAAGTGCCGGGAACGGAGAAGGATCATCAGCTTTTATAAGTGAATGAAGTTTAAGGTATGTAATCTCTTTTTCAGGAAACTTAAAACTCTGAGCATCTCCACGTTTCTCAAAATTCATTACAAGTTCACTACCATCACTAAAAGTAATAGTTCCCTGAGTCCACCATGCATCATGAGGAAAATCCGCACGCAAATATATCACAACTTCATCAGCCCTAACCTTGCGGCCAAAATCAAGCGTAAGTTCAGCCTGCGGATTTTTATTAATTCCCCAGCTGGAATAAGGCCATTCACCATGGAAAGTATTTGCAAGAAGGCCGTCTATTGCATTTCTCGAGGCAAAAACTGATTCACCGCGAGTCTCAACATTTGCTGAAGTATGAGGAAAAAGCGCTGTATTTTCATGACAGTCCCATACATTCAGTGCAAGATTCTTTCTGCAGGAAATTTCTGCAGGCAAAGCTTCCCTTGCATAAAGGTAATGACGAGTTCCTGTAAAAGCTTTCGGATTATATGACATCTTTTTTTCGTCAAAAGGAATCTCTATAGTAAAAACCCCGCTTAAAAGCGTAAAAGAAAAATCCATGCAGTCATCAAGCTTTACTATGGTATAAACTTTATCACTGCTAGAACTAAGCTGAATTTTATCCCCCTTCTGATATTCCCCGTCAAAAACTGCAGCCAGTTCAACAGCATCTGTTTTTTCAAAACGAACATTATTCTGAGCATCCAGTACTTTTATAGTATAATTTGTCATAATTCCTCCAGAGTAATACTAAAACTTACCAGGCTATCAGTATAGAAACGAAAAAGTGGTATGTCAATTAAAAATGTGATATCACTTTAATGAATTTTATACTAATTTTCTTTACAAATATATCTTTATGACTTATTATAGTTTCAAAGCTATCTCAAAAAAACTATTTTTTTTGAGGTTCCCTATACTTTTATAGGATTTATTATTAAGGAGTAGTTCTATGGAAATGAAGGATTTTTCATTGACTGGAAAGGTTGCATTCATTACAGGTGCAACATACGGAATCGGATTTGCAATTGCTACAGCTTATATCAAAGCAGGTGCAAAAGTTGCATTCTGTGATATCAGCCAGGATAAGGTTGATCTTGGATACAAGGCTTACGAAGAAGCAGGCTGCAAAGATTCTGTAAAAGGCTATGTCTGCAACGTAACAGATGAAAATGCAGTAAAAGAAACTGTAAAAAAGATAAATGCTGATCTTGGAACAATCGACATTCTTGTAAACAATGCAGGAATCATCAAACGCATTCCTATGCATGAAATGAAAAGGGAAGAATTCCAGGCTGTAATTGACATTGACCTGGTTGCTCCTTATATCGTTGCATCTGCTGTAATTCCTCAGATGATTGAAAAAGGACACGGAAAAATCATCAACATCTGTTCAATGATGTCTGAGCTTGGACGTGAAACAGTTTCTGCATACGCAGCAGCAAAAGGCGGTCTTAAGATGCTTACACGCAACATCTGTGCTGAATACGGACAGTACAACATTCAGTGTAACGGCATCGGACCTGGATACATTGCAACACCACAGACAGCACCTTTACGCGAAAAGCAGCCTGACGGTTCACGACATCCGTTTGATCAGTTTATCTGTGGCCGTACTCCTGCAGGACGCTGGCTTCAGACTGAAGAACTTCAGGGACCGGCAGTATTCCTTGCTTCAGACGCATCAAATGCCGTAAACGGACATATTCTTTACGTTGACGGCGGTATCCTTGCTTACATCGGAAAACAGCCGTAATCTGAGGCTTCGTAATGAATTCTTCTCAAGACGCCGGAACAATCATATTTGAGACTCTCAAAAACGAACTTCTGGACCTTACGATAAAACCTGGTCAGGAAATTTCTGAAAACGAAATATGCCAGCGTTTTAATGTAACCCGCCCGCCTGTCCGTACAGCATTGCGTCGTCTTAGTGACATGGGTCTCGTAGAAATAAAACCATACTACGGAACTCATGCTTCACTTTTGAACATGGACAAGGTTTATCAGATAATTCACATGAGAACCGTTCTTGAAGCAAATATTATATGCGAATTCATCAATTCAAATCCTTCTGCTTTCATTATTGAAGAACTTGAGCATAATATCCGGCTTCAGGAAATCCTTACAGCTGAAAAAGAAATCGACAGCACTCAGTTTTTCAATCTGGATAATCAGCTGCACCTTATCTGGTACCGTGAACGCAACTGCGAACATATCTGGAATATGATTCAGGAACAGAAAATTGAATATACCCGATTCAGAATGCTGGACTATAAAAACACTATGAGTTATACATCAATGGTTTCGGGACATAAAAATCTTGTTGAGGCCATTAAACAGCATGATACAGATTCTATACCAAAGCTTATCGGACGGCATCTGCACGACGGAATCAGGCGAACCAATGAAGATGTTCTTAAAGAATGTGCACATTTTTTCATTCCGCCGCTGCAAAAAGAATTCTGGAACTCTTACACTCAACAATATTACAACTGAACTAACAGGGAGATTTTTATAAAATGGATGTACGTTATTCTACAGGAAAAGAAGCCTTCAAGCACATGACAACTGAAGAACTTCGCAAAGAATTCCTCATTCAGAATATTTTCAATGCAAATGATGTAAGTGCAGTTTATTCACATGTTGACCGCATAGTTACATTAGGTGCAATGCCTACCACAGAAAAAGTAGATCTTGAAAAAAACATCGATGCAATGAAAGACTTCGGTGTAAATTATTTTCTTGAACGCCGTGAACTTGGAATAATCAATATCGGAGAGACCGGTGTCGTAAATGTAGACGGTACGGATTATACCCTTAACCACTATGATGCACTTTACATTCCAATGGGTACAAAAAAGGTTATGCTTTCTTCAAAGGATGCTGCTAAACCTGCAAAATTCTACATGAACTCTACTCCGGCACACAGGGCTTTTCCACTTAAACTTATTACACTGAATGATGCAAAACACGTTCATCTTGGTTCTCTTGAAGAAAGTAATGAACGCACCATCAATCAGTACATTCACCCGGATGTTCTTGATACATGCCAGCTTTCTATGGGTCTTACTCACCTTGAACCAGGTTCTGTATGGAATACAATGCCGGCTCACACTCACGAGCGCCGCATGGAAGTTTACTTCTATTTTGATATTCCTGAAGATCAGGCTTTGTTCCACTTCTTTGGTGAACCACAGGAAACCCGTCACATCGTAATGCACAATGATGAAGCTGTCATCAACCCAAGCTGGTCAATCCACTCAGGCTGCGGAACACGCAACTACACCTTTATCTGGAGTATGGCTGGTGAAAACCGTACATATACAGATCAGGACTGGATTAAAACACAGGATTTGAGATAGGTTTTACGAACTGTAAACACTAAAGCCCGGCTTTCGCTTTTGAAAGGCCGGGCTTTTTTTGTTTTAAAAATGGAACAAATCGCAGGTTGAACTTACGATTTGTTCCATTTTTACATAATCCTATCTTTTTTTTACTTCTTTGTGCTGACGGTAATATTCGTTTTTGTCGGCGTACATTGCTTCATCGGCGATATGCATGCACATTCGCAATTCCTGTTCATTCTGAGTCCATGCGGAACCAATTGCAAGACAAACGTCTGAACCATATCCTGTTTCTGAGCGAAGTTTTTTTACTTTTTCTTCAAGTTCATCTTTCTGGCACCCTGGAAGAATTATTACAAATTCATCTCCCCCAGAACGATAGATTTCATAATTTTCAAAATGCCGTCTTAAAAGATTTGCTGCATTTATTAAGAGGGCATCTCCTGCTTCATGTCCTCCTGTATCATTGCACTGCTTAAGTCCATTTAAGTCCACAAATATTACACCATATGGAACTGCAACCGTGTAACTCTTTTTAACATGCCAGTCTACTCTGGCATTCATAGAATTACGGTTTTTAACTCCTGTAAGAGTATCTATATTACTCATGTATTCCAGGCGTTCCATAAGTTCATTACTTGCAACTTCTGCAGAAAGAAAAAAAGCACTTAATTCAATATACTCTTTTAGTTCTACAATTTTGTCAGTATTAAAATTGGTAACAAACAGAACGCCCATCATTTTTTTACCTTTTGTAAGAGGAACAAGAATAAGAGTTTTTACCCCGGCCCCTTTAAGGCTTTTTACCCAGACAGGATTAATTTTTTCAAGTTCTGCCATATCAAATTCATTTTTTATAATTACGTTATCATGTTTTCCGATAGTCTCTTCCCAGGAGAATACTACATCAGGAGTCAGATAAGGCATAAAGTCATTTATTGAAACATCATCATTATTAAACTTTGAACACAGAGGTGCATATTTTTTCTGTGAGCTGTCTATCATAATGATACAGCTGCAGAATGAATCAGTAATCTTTTGAATATCAGAAATAACTTTATTCATGCTTTCATAAAAATTATCTGTCCCGCGTAAATTTATACAGGTCTGAATAACATTTGAAGCAGTTTCCATAGAAACATTTGACATTCTTTCTGATTCTGGTTTTTTAGTGAACTCAAAGGAAAATAAAAAATAATAAAGACCGTCTTTATCCAATTCAGAGGATAAGGGTGAATAAACGCCATCGGTCCAAACATCCATGGATTTTGCATCTACATAAGTGTGAAGAGACTGTTTTAAAACGGCAGCCCTATAACAGAAATCTTCAAAATTCGGTTCTTTAGGCACAAGTTCTGAATAAATCATGTTGTTATAATAACCAGTGCCCATTATCTGTTTATAGCTGTCATTTGCACAGACAATTCTTATTTCGTCATAATGGCCGTCGTCAGTTTTTCTGACTGACATAACAGCACTTGCCTTTTCAAAGGAATCAACTAAATCCTGAAAATTCATACTTCTATTTTAAAGCTAAATCACTGCTTTTTCAAATAAAAACTCATGATAAAAAATAAGCCCTCCGGTTATTTACCGGAGGGCTTATTATGGGAGCTGTACTTTTTTTATCAGATTCACATTTAATCAAATTGATTTATCTTTATTATTTCAGAATAATACCTTTCACTCCCCTCACCTGTATAGGTTACAGAATTATTACTCTCATAACACCCATATACTTTTTCTGAAAAATACCATGTAAACTTAGGTGATGTTTTATCTTTATCAGTATATAAAGTATCACCATAAATAGTTTCTAATTTTTCAATTAATGTACCATGATTTTTCTGCAACTCAAAATGAATCTCTGTAGTTTTATCCGCATAGTAAGAAGACACTGCTACGGTTTCTGTTTTTCTTGAGGAAACCAAACGAACTTCTGCATAACCGTCATAATCATAAGAAACATCAGTATCGAGTTTTTCATCAGAATCAGTAAGAAGATAATTCTCTGTAGGAGTAATCACAAGCGTACCATAAGAAGTTTCATATTCTCCGCAAATATACTCATAACTATTCTCAGGATTATCTTCTACTTTTTCCTGACACCCTGTAAATAAAATCACACAAGCAAATGCTCCCATTAATTTTTTAAAAAGTTTCATATATATCCTCCTTTAACTTTTTTCCTAATCTCAAAAGGATTAACAGGAAGTCTTTAGTAGAGAACTGTCAAGTTCTCTACTACCCCATTGCTATAGTAATGGCGAAAAAAAAATAAGCCCTCCGGTTATTTACCGGAGGGCTTATTCCCTGCTTCTGATATTTTAATTAAGTATTTTCATCATACTTCTACTGTAAGTTCAGTTTTACCTGCACTTCTGAAAGTTACGCTTGCGTTGTCTGAACATTTTTTTACGTAAACAATCAATTTTCCGTTATAGGCATGACGGTAATTTGCAGAATATTCAGTTACATCTGCAAGGTCTCCGTTTTCAATTCCTGCAAGCACGCAGCCTTCTGTTTCTACTGTGATAAGTGAAGAATCTGTTACTACAGGATTATCCAGATCATCAACAACAGAAACTTCTATCTGCTGAACTTCTTCACCAGAAACAACCGTTGCATTAAAGGCAACTGCAGCACCAGTCGTTACGATTACATCATCGCTGGAAGAAGCTTTTACAGAAATCTCTCCTTCTTCATAATCAAGTGTGAATTCAGCAAAACCTTTTTCTTTAGGGTTTGCCTTACCGGCTGACTTTCCGTTTACAAAAAGTTCAACTTCATCTTCATTAGAGAAAACACGGACATCAACTTTTGTTCCGGAAGCATAATTCCAGCTTTCAAGCCATGGTCTGTTCCAGTAATCTTCTTCGCTAACAGCTGTAAAAATCTTACAGAACTTCTCACTGCTCCACAAACCTTTGCGGAAGTAGTACATCGGCTTTTCAAAGCCTGCAAGCGTTAAAAGACCTGCATAACTTCCATGTACAGGCCAGCCTTTTGCTTCTCCCAGATAGTCAATTCCTGTCCAGAGGAACTGTCCTGCAATGTATTCGTTATCAGTAACAGCACGCCATGCATCAAGACCGTGCTGGTTTTCACTACCTACAAACATTTTATTCGGGAAACGTTTGTGGTCTTCTTTATAAAACTGTTCCTTATAGTTGTAACCGATAACATCAAGGGCATCCACAACTCCCGTATCACTGGAAAGTTCAGGGAATGCAAGAGCCATGGTTACAGGACGGGTCGTATCCCAGAGCTTTACCTGTGCCGAAAGCATTTTTGCTATTCCGCCAATCTGTCCGATATCAGGATGATTTGGATTGAACTGTCTTTCTGCTGCCGGTTTTGAAGCATCGTTATTTCCCGTCATCTCCTTAAATTTTGGAGAACAGTAAGGATCGTTCGGATAGTCAATTTCGTTACCGATTGAATACATAACAACACAAGGATGATTGCGGCGGCGTACTACAAATGAACGGCAGTCATCTTTATAACAGCTTAAGAAATCATCTGTAATTCCCTGATGGCTTGGCGGATAAACATTATGACCCTGCCACCATTTATTCTTCGGTTCCTGCCATTCATCATAGATTTCATCCATGACAAAGAATCCCATTTCATCACAAAGCTGATAAAGCTCATCTGAATGAGGATTATGACTCATGCGGATTGCATTACATCCTGCTTCCTGAAGCTTTGCAAGACGGCGGGCCCACACTTCCTTAGGAACTGCATTACCCCAGCAGCCTGCATCTTCATGAACACAAAGTCCCTTAAACTTGTAACTCTTTCCATTACAGAAAAATCCTTTGTCAGCATCAAACTTAAGTTCACGAATTCCTACCTGCTGAGAACAGCTGTCACTTTCTTTACCGTCACTTACAACTGAAACATTCAAAGTATAGAGATACGGATCTTCCGGAGACCATTCATGCACTTCCGGCAGTTCATAAGTAAATTCATAGGATGCTGTTTCTGAAGCAGCTATATCTCCTTTCTGAGTTCTTGTGTAAACGCTTTTTCCGTCCTTATCAGCAAGATTAACAGTTACTTCAAGAGCATGTTTAATACTTCCGGCATTTTTTACGCGGGTATCTACATAAATCTGCTTATTATCTTTAGAATAAAAGAAAACTCCGTCGTCTGTTATATGACAGTCATCTGTAACCTTAAGCACAACAGGACGCATTATTCCGCTTCCTGTATACCAGCGGCAGTCAGCTATGTCTTCATGACTGACACATACTGCAAGAACATTTTCACTGTCTGTCTTAATACTTTCTGTTATATCAAATTCAAATGATGTAAAACCATTCTGATGATTTCCAAAATAATAACCGTTACACCATACGCGGGCATGTTTATAAACTCCATCAAAACATACACGTACCCGTTTATTCTTCATGGTGCTGCCGTCAAAATGACAGCGGAACCAGCCGGTACCACCAGGAAGATATCCTGTTCCGCTTGAATTTTCTCTGCTGAACGGAAAGGAAGGGGCCCAGTCGTACGGAACACTTACTTTTTTCCAGGATGAATCGTCAAAATCTCTTGCCCAAAAATCACCTGACTTAATAACTGAATGAAGGTTTTCAAAATGGTTCTGTAAACTAAATAACCATCCGTCTTTAAGATTGTAATTCATCCTAAACTCCTGTATAAAAGCCGGGACTGTTCTAAAAACCCATGTTATGCGGAATTTAATCCGGAACCTGGCACTTTATTACAAAAAAAACTATTTGATTATGAAAAGGTTTTCATACTCAATCACTAAAAAAGAGGAATGGAAAACTTCGCATCCCTCTTCTCTAAAGCAGTAAAAAAATGACATACAGGTACCGCAGCGGCTGCGATACCTGCAGAATTAACTAATCTTATTTATTCTTTTTATTGAATGCATCAAGCTGGCTCTGAAGTTCAGCAATTGCTCTGTCAATTCCAGCCTGCTTAAGTTCCTGTCTGAATTTCTTTACATCAGCTTCCGGATCTGTTGTTTTACCATAACAGATGTTACCCATATAGCGTGACCATACGTCACTGATGTTAGAAAGCTCTGACTGAATTGAATCTACATCCCATACAATCTGTCCGTAAGGATAATCAACCTTTACTTTGTCATAAATAGCGCAGATTTCATCAAACTTATCCCATGCACCCTTTACGTTGCGGATTTCGAGATTGTCATTACGTCCCCACCAGTAATCTGTTACGATTGCAGGATAAGCATTCTCTCCCTTTTCGTTAAGAACCGGTCTGTAGTAATATTCACCGTCAAGCTTAATGTTGCCGTTTTCATCTTCTGTGTATTTGATCTCAGAAGCTTTGATAACATTTTTGTTTGCATCAAGAACTTCATACTGTTTTCCTTCAATACCGTAGTTGAAGAGGCGGTAACATTCAGGATCATTGCGGAGAAGATCATATACAGCAAGTGCATGTCTCTTATGCTTAGAAGCAGCAGAAATAGCCATAGCACCGTGAGTGATTGTCATTGTAGTTACGTTTCCAGATTCTTCACCGAACCAGAAGAATCCAACATCAGAACCAGGCTGTTTTACATCCATCTGAGGACGAACTGTTGTATACCATGTCTGTGTATGATGCTGATCTACACCAGTCTGACCAAGGTAAAGTTCTTCACGTGTATCACCAGTGCTGTTGAATACGTCTTTCTTCCATACACCCATTTCATCCCATTCTTTCATGAGCTTTGCATATTCTACAAGTTCATCACCTTCCATGAATGGTGAATAGATTTTGTTAAGGTTAGAACGGCGTACACCGAAGGTTCCCAGTGTGTTGATACCGTCAAGGGCGATGTAATCAGATTTTGACTGAATATATCCGTCTGCATGGAAAGTAGAGTTAGCACCAGTTGAATCCCATGCATAGAAGTTTGACTTCTTAAGACCTGTAAGGTATTCGAAGTACTTTGTCATATCTTCCCATGAGTGTACTCCATCCTTAAGGCCAGCTTCTCTTGCCCAGTCTCCGCGGTACATAAATCCGTGGTTAATCCACTGTGCATAGTTATCTTCAGGCATAAGATAGATTTTTCCGTTGTAGCGGCACATATCCCAGTGTTCTTTTGAAACGCTGTTCCATGTTTTTGGAGCCCATTTCTGGATTTCTTCTTCAGGAATAGCACAGAATGCTCCATTCTTTGAGTTTTTCCATGCATCAAGCCAGTCAGAAGCAGTACCAACAAGGTCAACAGTTCCATCCATCTGTGCGAGAGTAAGATTGTACTGTGTCTGATAGTTTGTCCATGGGATATAGTAAATTTCGAGCTCAGCATTTGCTTTTTCTTTAAGAATCTTGTTAAGTTCTTTAAGCATTTCCTGAGTTGCTGTATCACTTGGTTTGTTTCCAGTTGTCATGTAAACAACTTTTGCAAATTCATTCATGTCATCATCAGAAAACTTTGGTAATTTGTTTCCGCATGAAGCCATTGAACCAATCATCAAGAGGGATGCTGCTGCAAACCCTAAACCTTTAATCATTCGTTTCATTTAGTTCCTCCAATTTATTTATTTTTTAACTAAACACTAAACAGTAATGAAAACCTTTTTTCTAAACTAAGTAATGAAGGGCTTTGTTTTCGCAATTTGCCCTGCCGGCGTTACTGCTCCTGCATACTTCAGTCTTACTCGCTTCGCGAAACTGACTGAAGTATTCCGACCAGATTGCAGACGCAATCTGTCTTTGCTTCGCGAAACAGCCATTATTATTTCGGCTTGATTGCTTGCGCAATCAACCCTTAACAGCACCTACTGTGATACCGCTGATGAAGTATTTCTGTACGAACGGGTACACTAAGATGATAGGGCCGGTTGCTACACAGGCGGTTGCCATCTTAAGAGTTTCTTCCGGGAAGTTATCGAATGTTACGAAGGCTCCTGCTACGGAATTCTTAAGATAAGAAAGCTGGTTGATAATCTGATACAGCATGTACTGCAATGGTTTGTATGTTACGCGTTCTGAAAGGAACAGTGATGACTGATACCATTCATTCCAGTAACCAAGAGCAAGGAACAGACCGATTGTTGCAAGTGCAGGCTTAAGCATTGGAAGAATAAGACGGATAAAAATAGAGAAGTCTCCGGCACCGTCAATCTTTCCTGCTTCAGTAAGTTCATACGGAACAGACTTTACAAAGTTCTTCATAAGAATAATAAGCCACGGACTCATCATTAAAGGAAGAAGAATTGCAAGGTAATTGTCCTTAAGACCATATCCCTGTGTCATAAGAAGATAGTAAGGAGCAAGACCTGCACTGAAGAGGCTGGCAAAATAAATGAAGAAGGAAATTATGTTTCTAAGAGGGAAGTCATGACGGTTGAGTGCATAACCTGTCATAGAAATAATTCCAAGTCCTACAAGAGTTCCTACGAGTGTCATTGAAATTGTTACTACATAAGAACCAAGAATGTTTGTTCCACCTTTGAAAATCATTCTGTAAGCTTCAAGAGTTGCTCCACGAGGAAAGAGAGAGAAGCCCTTTACGCGTACAATATCCTCAGAACTGAATGAAGTTCCGACAATCAGAAGAAACGGAAGTACACACAGTAAAGAGAAAATGATTACTACAATCATTGCGAAACGTTCTACAAAAAAGTCCGATGTTGTTTTCTGTGACATTATTTATTCTCCTTACTGATTAGAACAATGAATATTCAGGCTCAATCTTTTTGATTACCGCATTACAAATCATAACGATAACAAATCCGATTACAGACTGATAGAAACCGATTGCCGATGCAGTTGAGAAGTTAAAGTCCTGCATGGTTGCACGGTAAACGTAAGTTTCAAGAATATCAGTAGTTGGATAAAGAAGTGCGTTTGTACCAATGATGTTATAGAACAATCCGAAGTTACCTTTAACGATTCCTCCCATTGCAAAGAGCATGAGGATTACAAGTGTAGGTTTAAGCAGAGGAAGCTCGATGTACCAGATACGCTGGAAAGCGTTTACACCGTCAATACGTGCTGCTTCAATAGTTTCTGAATCAATACCCATGATTGCAGCAAAGTAAACAATCGTATTATAACCGGTACACTGCCACAGCTGGACAAGGATAATAAGCGGCGGCCATGCTTTCGGATTAGAATATGGAGCCCATCTGGAAAGACCAAGGCTCCTAAGAACGCTGTTAAGGAATCCGTAGTCATAGTTCAATACGTTGTAAACAAGAAGACCTACAAGTACGGCAGAAATAAAATACGGCAGCAACATTATTGTCTGCGTAATTTTCTTGAAAATTCTGTTTGTAATTTCATTAATAAGAATAGCCATGAACATGGCAACAACATTATCAAGAACAAGAAAAGCAAAGTTATAAAGAATGGTGTTGCGGGTAAGCTTCCACATCTGACCTGATTCAAAAAGGAACTTAAAGTTATCAAGTCCTATAAAATCACTTCCAAAAATTCCGCTGGCATAATTATACTTAACGAATGCAACGTAAATACCCGGAAGAGGTGCATAACTGAATGCAATAAAGAATATAATTGCAGGTATACACATCAAAATAAGAGAGTAATGCTTTCCGCATTCTCTAAAGAAAATACCGGTCTTGCCAAGCTTTTTCTTTTTAGCCAGTACCGTCACTTCAGCAGGGGTTCCGGCAGATACCGTTCCCTCAGAAGCTGCTGTTTTTACTTTTTCCATAGCAATTCCTCGTTTAAATTTATGAAAACCTTTTCACAATATTAACATCACAAATAACATTTGTAAAGCAATTTTAAAAATGATATCAGATTTTTTATTTAATATCAAAAAAATGTAACTGATTTCTAATTCCTCAACTGCTCCTTCTCTCCCTCTTATTCTTTATTTTAACACGAATTTTACGCTTTCTCACCTTTTATTTTATTTTTTACACAATCTTTAAAGCCCTGCTGTAAAAAAAACACGGAAAAGAGCCGTAACTCACGTAACTCAATTCCGTGCCTGTATATTTTATTCTGTTTTTTTATTCATCCAGCATCTTACCGAATTCCAGGGTCGTACCGAGGTAACCTAAAACAGGACGGTCTTTGCTGTCAAAATCAAGGTTTACCGCTCTGAATTTGCTGTCACTTCCCTGAGGAGGTGTAACGGCAGGAACAGTCATGTATTCCCATACGCCGGTTGTATAACCTTCAGCATTGATTCCCTGAAGCTCATTTTCGTCAGCATCAGAAATATCAATATCCTCTGCTGCAAAATATGCAAGCTTGATCGGTTCACGGCTTCCGGCTTCCGTACTGTTATAGTAAGCAATGTACGGAACATCATCCTTTACACGGATGCAGGTCCAGTTACCGACAGAACCATACTGGTCTACCCTGACAGTTTTAAGGCTATTGCTGCCACAAGACGGAAGATACATGTAAACCAGATCAGAATCTCCGGCATCAAAGGCCGCAATATGAATTCCATCGTTGCTGTCTATTGTCATGGAAACATCCGTTCCAACATATTCAGGGAATTCAACTGCAGCATCATTCCATCCCCCTGCATATCTGACCGTATTACCGTCAACTGCCTCTTTTGAATATCTGAGTTTAAGACGGGCATCATTTACGTCATAGTAAACGATTACTGCAATATTATCTGATGTTATGCCAAGATCAAGATACTTTGAACCGCTGCTTCCGGCAGTAATTCTTCCATTGGTATTTCTGTCAGCCAGATTAGAATACCTGCCTCTCGTTCCGCGGTTTCCGGTATTCAAGGTATTCGTCCAGCCATTATTTGTTCCGATCTTAAAAGTGCGGAAAATAATATCTTTATTAGTGGTGTTGTCATCATAATAAGCCATGTATATGCTTGCACCGGCTCTGGTAGAAGAATTTCCCTTTGCAACCATACGGATATTCTGATAGCGGCCTATAAGCGTACCATTACCGAAACTGGTTCTTTCTAAAGCTATTGCATTATTATTTCCATCATAGGAATAAACTCCGCCATAACCACTATAACCTGTACCGCCTGCCCAGCCGTCAGTATAGCCACTCCATGTGTGATCCTCAGCATAATCATTGTAAATTACATCCATAGTTGCATCGGAATAATTATATACCGTTGCATGGATATACTTTCCGTCTTCGTCACGGACCATTGCCATCTGATCAGAAGTAATTGCACCTTCAAGATATTCAATGTCAGTAAAGGACGCATCCGTTCCGCTGAACTTAGTACGCTGTGCCTGATAGCAGCTCTGAATATATCCGTTAAACGAAGATGCAGAATTAACACCGTTAAGATCGATGTATCCGAACACAGGATCATCCCCGTCCAGAATCATATTAGGATAATATCCATTCTTAATTGCCGTAGTCTTCATATCAAAGAAACGGAAGTATCTGTCATCTGTCAGAATAATGTTCTTTGTCTGAATATAATCCGGTTCACGATTAGGCATATTCTTATAATCTTTTTCTGAAGAAAGATTTCCCTTTGCCTCATTGCCATTAATATTATTAAGAGTACGTATACCGTTACTGTAAACTTCCAGATAACCGCTCTTCGTTATACCCTGATTTCTGATGGTAAATGAAGAAGAAGTTCCTGTTACATAAGAGAGCCTTGAGGCATTCTGAGTTGTAAAGGAAGCTGCTCCAAGATTACTTTCTTTTACAATCCATGCAGCCGTCGGATTAAAGTTAAATCCGTTTACAGTAATTGTATTTGCCTGCACATTTGCAAGCACACTGTATTTACCGGAAGCAGAACGTATATTGTTTGCCTTCAGTCCGCTGGAATTACGAACTTTTGTTACAATTTCACTTATATACGGAACAACATCCATTCTGTACAGCCCGGTAAGAGGTCCTTCCGTTACAGTGCTGCCGGTTTTTGTTACTGCACCGGAATAACCGGTACCTGTTACAGAAACAGTATTTGCCGTATAAACAGCTTCTGACTCACCGGAACTCCACTTTGGTGTACCGCGGTCTGTAGCCGAAGCTGTTACAGTTACATCAAGAGCAGCCGTACCGGAAACCTTTTCTGTATCAACATAAAGAATCCAGTGAACTACATGTCCATATTCCTGCGAAGTATAAGGAACTTCATCACCGGCTTTTTTACCGGAAGGAAGTTCATCAATTATTCCGACAGAAACAAGTTCTGCATAAGTTGCATGAACGACATCTGATGCCCAGCCTGAATCAGGAATAACATTACCGGAACCAAGAGAAGATCTTAAAATCCAGGTCGAACTGTTTTCAGCATCATAAGAAGCAATGGCAGTATCCGTACTTCCCATTGATCCCATACCTGTTCCAAACTTAACTTTAATTTCGCGAAGAAGAGTATCATCACGGGCAATACCTTCTATTTTAATCTTTCCGGAAACTTTCGGATCTGCATCAAATTCTCTTTCTGATGCATTGTAACCGGAAGAAAGAATCCAGTCTTTTGCATACTCAATATGTCCGTTCTTTTTGTCTGCGCCAAAAATACTGTTATCCGAAGCAGAGTTCCAGTAAAGAGGAAGAATGTAGTTTTCAGCACTGTTCTTTTCACGAAGGCTTACATTCATGATTACAGAAAGTTTTGCATTATTGCTTATTGCATCACTCTGATTTTTACCAGGAGTAGAATCCCCGAATCTGAATTCAAATTTCTTATTCTTACCGTCAGATATCAGTTCAGAATCTGTTTCGTCCACAGTTCCGATAAAGGCACTTACAGGAAGAAGAATCGTATCATCAAGTTCAGCAATTTCATCAGTTGAACCGGAAGCAATATCCGAACCTCTTACAGTTCCGCATTTTTCTGCCTCAAGCCACCTGCGTTCAGTCTCGTTATATTTGTAAACAGAATATTCATAAGAAATCTTTCCGTTTCCGCCGACAATTTCCGGCTTGATTTCCGTAACACCCTTTACGGTAAGGGCAGCTTTTACTTTTTCTGAAGTCTGAGCCGGATATACAACTTCACTCTGTGCTGAATCAAAATCGTAAGTTGAAACATCAGCAACATGATAATTTGTAATAAACTCACTTTCATCAACCGTGCCGTTTCCGTTTTCATCAGTACCGATAAGCATACCGGCAAGACGAGGTGCATTATTTGAAACCGTACAGTCTAAAGTAAACGGAGTTTCTGAACTGTTGCCTGCTGCATCAAATGCAACCATATGAAGAGTAACAGGACCGTCAGGAAGATTCTTTGAGTTTATAGATGCATCAAAAATCCAGTCAGTTCCCTGTTTAGAGAAAGTTTCTGTAATAAGGTCTCCGTCATCAGTTGAACGGCTTCTGTAATAACCATAACCGTAACCATGGTCATAGTTTAATTCAGTACCGTTCTTTTCACTTCCGTTATCAATAACATTACAGAGGGCAAAGTAAGCATCAACCGTACCGTCTCCCGGTGCCTCGGAAATCTGTACTGCAGTACCTGATACTGAAGAAATAAGGTAAATCGTACCGTTAATCTTTACCAGACCTCTTGAATGAAGGTTTGCATCTGCACTGCCTGCATAAGAGAAAGTAGTTCCAGAAACAGTTCCTGAAAGTTTCTTCCAGTACAAACCGTCAGAATAAGTAATGTCACTTCTTCCCTTGTAATTAATAATCATATTGCCGGAAGCAGCATCCTCAGAGTCTTTGTTTGAATGATAAATCATTACATCAAACAAATCGTTTGTCTTTGAATTCAATTCATTTACATGAAGAGGATATGTTTCTGCATCAAAATCTCCCAGGCTGTAACCAAGATCTCTTGTAAAGTAGAAAGCAATATGTTTTACACCAGACTGTTCAACTTCAACTCCGGAAGATTCAATCTTGTCTTCAGAAGCAATTGCTCCAAAGGTATAGAAGCCGCTCTGATTCTGAATCTTATCATCAAGCTTTACAAAAGTATTTGAAGCTTCGGTATTAAACACAGGAGCTTTGTTATCGAAGGTAATCGTATATGTTAATGGAAGAGAAAGTCTTGTATCTGTATTTTCCTCAACATAGAATTCTACGGAAGATGAACCGACTTTTCCTGCTTCTTCACTTCCCATCGGAACACTGAATTCATAATTGTAAATTACATTTCCATTATAAGAATCTGCTACAGGCTTAAACCAGATGTTTGAATCTTTTCCGTCAGTAAAGGAAGCTCCGGCTGAAGAAATTTTTTCTGCATCATTGTAAACAACTTTTGAGATACCTGAGTCATCATCCTTGAAGGTTCCTGTAAGATACCAGATTCCCTTAACGTTCTTTCCGTCAGAATAGGGCTGCCGTGCAATTACTGTTCCAGAAGAATTATACTGGACAAGATAAAGTGTATTTGCATCAACATACGGACTCTTTGCGTCAATCTCAATATTCTGAACAATAGGAATACTTCTGTGCATTTCTTCATCAGTTGCATAAAAGATAAGTGTAAGTTCTGCCTTACCGTCTGAAGAAGGATTGAATTCCTTATTGGTATTTATTGTCTGGTTCCAGCCGGTACCCTTAACTTCAACCATGATTCCATAATTTGAAGCGGACTGTTCCGTAATTCCTGCAAGAGAATTTACAGCCGTATTCGTTGTCATGTTACCGATTGTGTAAATACGCTTTCCGCCGGAATCTTTAAGATTGAAAAGTTTTGTAAGATCAGCAAGAGTAAAGTCTGCTGATACTCCTTCTGCAATCTGAACCCAGACATATTTTGCTGCATTGTTATCAACTGCAGTTCCTGTCATGCGGATTGCACCGCCTAAGGTAGGAGCCTTTGAATCAATATCCACCGGATATGATACTTCTACAGACGGCCGTTCTCCCTGAGGGTCTACGTTTACCAGCTGACACATTTCCGTATGATTCTTACATCCGTCAACTGCTTTTACCCAGAAGTATACCGGAGTAATTTCATCATAAGGATTTAATGGGGCTTCAATAGCTGCAGCTGTGGTAATTCCAAGATATTTTTCTGTAAGGTATACGGCAAATTTATCAGTATGATCCGCTGCATCCAGTTCATCATCAAAGTAAACAAACCAGCTTGTACCGTTTCCTGATTCAACAATTTCTGTCCATGGAGTTGAACGCACGGTTCCGCTTTCTATTACTTTTTCATCCTGAGGCACATCGGCTTCCGTTCTGGAAACCGCATAGTAAACCTTAAATTCATTTTCGTTTACAACTTCACCGCGCATAGTTTCTGAAACGCCTACAGTCGCAGCCGTCTTAGAAATCTTTACTTCAGGAGAAACATTATCTATAGAAAAGTTTACCGTCTGTTCATACAACATCGGATCCGGAACCTGGTCATAAACGACAAGAAGGAATGATGAAGATGAAGCAAGTGCAATTTCTTCAGATCTCCAGACATGCACTTCAGTATCATCATAATCTGCATCATCACAGGTAAAGCTGTATTCAGTTCCGCCATAAACAACTTTAGCACCGCCTACATACTGAGCAGATTTTGCTGAGATTGAAACCTTAAACTTTGAATATGCTCCGCCCAGAGTTCCAAGAGAAGCAGCCTCTGAACTCCAGCTGTTTTCTTCAGAATCAAATACATAGTACTTGATGTTATTTACAGTCGGACGTTCCGTAACAACATTGAATGCAAGTTCTGCATTCTGTGAAGTAACATAATGCTTATCACTTCCCGTACCGCTGTCACAGATTTTAGGCTTTGCTGCTGAACCGGAAACAAATTCCGTTCCTGCAGAATCTGTAACTTTAAACCAGAGGGAATTTCTTCCTTCTGTAAATCCGGAAATACTCCATGAACTTCCAGAGAGGACAATCTCATCAGACCATGACGTCCCCCTGTTAAGAGAATACTTAAATGACTTAATGCTGCCGTCATCATCACTTACAGTTCCATAAAGAGTTGTAGTACTCTTAAGATAAGTAATTCCGTCTTCGTCTATCTTAAGATTTGTAAGCGTTACAACAGGTCTGTCTGTATCCTGGCTTACCTGAACTTCAACACAGGAAGAGCGGCCTTCGTTACCGGCAATATCAGAAGCAACGGCGCGAAGCATGTAAGTCGTTCCGTCCGTCAAATCTGCAGTATTGAAATTCTTTACTGTAAAACTGTAGCTTCCTGAAATCTGAAAATCATTTTCTCCGGGATTTTCTGAAGGAACAACAGGAGTCCATGATGCGGAAGCTTCCTGCCAGCCGTTTGTTTTAACGGAATACTCAAGTCTCGTTACGGCAGCTGAAGGCAATGTATTATCATCACTTACCGTACCGGCAAAAGAAATCAATCTGTTTACCTGAATTCCCTGAACTGAAGAATCTGCATCTTCCGGAGAATTAAGGCTAACAACCGGAGCCTTTGTATCTGCAATTACTGTTGTAAGAGGAAGTTCATTTGTATTACCGTCACCGGCCATATCCGTTACTATTCCAAAAATAACTTCATTTCCGGAAGAATCTTTGAAAGCTTCCGCCTTTATTTCAACCGTCCATTCAGCAGTAAGTCCGTTTCTTGTTACAGTAAGATTTCCATAAGTAGAATCTGTTTCCGTAATGAGATTTGTTTTACCTACCCTTACGGCAATGGATTTTACTCCGGCTGCATTATCACTGGCTGTTCCTGAAAGAATGAACTTCTGTCCGTTTTTATAACTGTATCCGTTGCCATCCTGCTTTACGCTGACATATTTTATTCCTGATGAAGACTCATCCAGAGTAATATCTGCAGGTTCAGGGTCACGATTTATTGTTAGATAAATTTTCTGTTCACCATCAACTATGGCATAATCGATTCCTGCATTACCGGCATTATCAACTGCAGCAATTACAAGATAATTTACTGTTCCATCAAAACCGGAGAATATACTGCGGTAATTGGTAGCAACAGTTTTATAGTAACGAAGCATTCCGTTATCATCTGCAGAATCAGTAAACTTTACGGAATCTTCAAACGGCTCTTCTCCTTCTCTCATACTGTAGAACACGCGGCGTTTTTCTTCAGCAGACGGAGCAAAGAATCCCGTTGAATTTGAAATTACATAATCTCTGAGGGAATCAAGGTCTTTTATAATATACTTTCCGTCACTAAGAACAGGCTCAACAGAAGAACCGGAAGTTTCTACAGGCTTATCAAATACTGCATAATAAATTCTCTTAACACCGGAACCGTTAATACCGTCACTTATATTTCCACGGAGTTCTGACTGAGTTGCATTACCATAAGTTCCTTCTGCATATTTACTTCCAACATCTTTATCCAGAGAAGCATTCCACAAAGAATTGCCTGTATTAATATCATCATTGTCAGCTTTTCCGAAACGGAAATAAAGATCCTTAAACGTTGAATCAACTTCATGATATCCGGTCGGGGCACTGGTATCAAAAATTATTTCAAAATTCTTTTCCGTAACATTGCCTGATTTATCCGTTACGGCAATCACAGCAGATGCAGTTTTTGTCCATGAAGACATATCAATTCCGGCAAACTCATAGCTTCCTGATGCTGTTGTAAAATTCTGAAGACGTTCCACTTTATTGGATTCACTGGTAATGACAAGCTTTACGGAATCAAGCCCGTAGTTATCGGTAACAGTTCCCCTGAGAATAAATGTTTTTGAAGCTGGATTTGCAAAATACCTTGATTTTTCAGTTTCATTATCCGTATATGCGGCACTTTCTGAATTCTGTTTCTTTTCATAAAGTTCAAAACTATTGATTGAAGGATAAGCATCATCCAGAGCAAGAGGGAAAAGTGTAAGGCTTCTTGAAGTTCCGGCAAGGTTCTTTCCTTCAACATGAAGACTAGCACCTTCTGTCGGAGTAAACTTAGCCTTCCATGAACGGATAAGCTGTTTATTTGTAATATCTGCATAGGACTTCCATTCAACAGCTTCTACGGAAGAAGAATCTGTAAGGACTTCCTGGGAATACCACATTTCTTCACCGTTTACATTAAGTTCAAGACCGTCAACACCACTGTGCTCATCAGAATACAAACCGTAAACAGTTACAGGTTTTGTTCCGTTTACGTAAACAGTTCCGCCTGCTTCAAAAATCTGTGAAGAACCAACCTGATAATAAAGGCCTGAAATATCAGGAGCAGAAGTATCTACATTAATTTTATATTCTGAAATCTGAGAAAGGTTTCCGGCTTTATCTTTTGCCTGAATGTAAATTACGTTTGCAGTTGAAAGGGAACCTACAACCTTGTTTTCTGAGAATTCAACTGAATTGAATTTAAATACCCCGGATTCAAAACTGGAAGTTTCTCCCGTATGACGAACTGAAAGATCAGAAGGAACTGTTTCTGAAACACCGGATTTCTTTACGTAATAATAAACAGTATCAAGACGATCATCATTATACTGTCCGGAAATATTCAGGCGGGTATCATTATAGAATTTATTTCCATTCCACAATGAAGAACCTACGGAAATATCAGAATCAAGAACCGGAACAGTTCCGTCTATAACAGTTTCTGTCTGATAAACAACAGATTCCCTTCCTGCAATATCTGAAGCAACAACTGTAATCATGTAAATACCATCATGGGGCACTGACAAAGTTGACTTTCCGTCTGTAGAAAATGAAATATTAACCGAAGTTTCTTTTGTTGACTCAACCCTTGATTCAAAAGTAATTCCATGATCATCGTAATCAGATACATCTATAAGGACAGGATTCTTATCCTCAGAACTCTGCTTCGTGTAAATTTTAGTAACTACAGAATTTAATTCATTTGTATCAGAAGCTGTAAGGCTGAGTTTTGCAACAGAGTCTTTTTTATAATATGAAGAAAGTGCACTTGTATTTTCTGCCAGAGAAATTTCCGGTTTTCCGAAATCAAATGTTACTCCGGTAAATTCTACAATATCACTGCAATTGCCAACCTGATCTTCTGCATAATACTTAATGCATATATCTTTTCCTTCCCCGTGAACTACAGGAAAGCTCTTTGTCCAGTAAGCGCTGTCTTTAACCTGCGGAGCTTCCTGACGCTCAAGTTCATACCACGGGGAGTATTCTGTCATCGTTGCGGCCTTGACTGCATAATGAACAGTTTTTGTTCCTGAGCCTTCTTCGTCACTCCAGGAACCCTGAATTTTATAGCTGTACGTACCGCTGCTGTCTTTTGTTATCGAAGCGGTTTCTTCTGTAATTCTAAGAGTACTCAGACCATCCCATCCTACAAGTTCAGAATTGGACAGCTCTATTTTTGGAGCAGCATTATCTGCATAGAAATAATAAGTTCTTGAAGTTGCATTATCTACTTTATCTGCAGAAACCCTTAAAGCAATGGTATAGTTTTTCTCAAGGCTGAGTTTGTCCGCAGGAATTTCCAGCGGTATTTCTATAACGTGCTCTCCGCTGGAAGCCGGAAGCTCCTCACCGTTCTTTAAGAAGGTATAAGTTCCTTCTTCAAATGCAATTTCTGATTCTTCTTTTATACCGTCAAATATTTTCTGCATGACTGTAAATTTCATTGCAGAGCCGGTTTCATCTTTTACTGTAAATACGACATTTGAATTTGCACCGCCGTCAAAATCAGAAGCCTTTCTGTATTCAGCATTTTTTATATTAAAATTTACTGTCGGTGCACTGGCGGTCGTCTGAATTTTAAATCCGTAGTTTTTTCCGTCTGCGGCTATGAACTCATTGTTATCCTGATCATAACCGTCAATTTTTACTGCATAAGATTTTCCGGCTAAAAGAACATCAGAGAATTCTGAAATCTTTACGCGGTACTTTGCAGAAGTTGTCATCGGAGTATCTTCAGTAATGTGATTATCAGAACTTCCGATATAAATATTCTGACTTTCAATAGTTACAACCGGTTCAGCATCTTCATTTATTGTTCCAGTAGGAAGTATCTCATAAATTTTTACACAGAGACTGTCCGGTTTTATATAAGCTTTATCAAGACCTGCTGAAACTTCTATGTTAAGAGCCTGGTCTTTAAGAATTTCTGTAAATGAATCAGAGTCTCCCGGTAAATATGAATAATCAAGAGCGTACGTCGGATTAGCCCTGGAGTCTACGGAAAAGGCAAGGCGGTAAGTATCGTTGGCAAAATATCTGTTTGGAAGAGCGTAGTCTCCTTCTGCATTCAGGATATCAAGTACGATTTCTTTTTTCTGTTCCGTAAGTGAACCGGTATAGCTTCCGTTAAGAAGGTTTTTTATTTCATACATTTCAAGACTTTCGCCCAGAAGAGAAAGCTCTTCCTTAAGGTAAGATTCAACATAAGACATTTTGCTTTCGTTACCGGCTGCATCTATTACAGAAACAACTGCGTAGTATTTCTGCTCGGTATCAAAAGCAGCATCTCCCTTTACGCCGTAAATCCTTTTATAGTTTTCATAAATATCTTCATCACCCTTTGCTTTTGCAGCATCTTCATTTTCATAATACTTTGCAATGTTTACAGCAGTATCGGCCGTATCAAATCCGGTAAACTCATTTTTGGCAAGTTCAATTTCAGTTCCGTCTTCTCTAAATACACGGACTTTCATTGTCTTTACATTATTGTCATCTGAAATCTTTCCTGTAATCTGAACGGTTCTGCCATACGGGTCAGGAGAACCAATATTTAATGTTCCCGGTTTTGAAACAACAAATACAGGAGAAGTTGAATCGACTTTGAATGTTCTTTCACGTTTATAGGAATGTCCTGCTGCATCATAAGCCGTTGCACTAAGTTCGTAGGAGCCGTCAGGAAGTACGAGCGCACTGTCTGAATTTGCAGAACGGCCTGCCTGAAGTGTAAGTTCCCACTTTGTACCGTCTATAATAGCCGCATGAAGGGTTTCTCCCACAACTTCATTTGTACCAGTATTAAGTACTACAACATCAACTCTGGTTACGCCCTTATCATCTGATATATTACCGTATACGGGAATTTCCCCTGAATATACGACATCAGCTGAAGAAGACGGACTCTCAAAATCCAGTTTAGGCGTCTGCGTATCAACAGAGGCTCCAAGACCTATATCACAGGATATTACCAGAGGGAATAAAATACCATAAAAAAAACATCTGACAGCCTTACGCTTAAACATAAAAAAATCTGATTTTTCCATCTTATACCCCTATAAAATTACAGCCGAAAATCTATATTGATTATTAAAAAACACAGTAGTGATTTTTATTCAGTATAAAATATTAATTCTACCTGAATTTTAATAATATCTCTAAAATCTCCATTGGTCTAGTGGATAATTTTCTGTTAATTAATATAGAGTTGAATTTAAGGAAAAAAATACCCCTGAAAAGGACTCTTTCATCCAGTTTCAGGGGCTCATTAAACTATTTCTGTGAATGCATCAGCGTTTCTGTGCCGTTTCTACGTTGTACTGTGAGCTTGAAGGAGCTACAACGTAAGCCATGACTCCGTTGTCTGAGCCGTTACCGTAACAGTAACCGGCTGTTGTTGTTGCATAAGAAGATTTGTAACTGTTGGTTCCAGTTACCTTACCTTTATTAGTACCGGTGGTTGAATATGCAAGAACTCCGTCTGAATCCTTCCATACACCTACACTCATTTTACGGGAATCCTTTACAGTACTGGCTGTAGGAACTACTGTACACTCCCATACTCCAGTGTAGAGATTTTGTGTTGCACCAGCAGTTTCTTCTCCTGAATAGAAGCTTACAGGATCTGCAAGATATGCATATCTTGGTTTTTCAGGATATGTTCCCCAGTAACCGATGTAAGGAATCTGATAACCGTCAGCATCTTCAGCTACATCTATCGTAAGGTATTCACCTATATCAAGATATGAGTCTACAGCTACAGTCACAATATTATCAACATCCGGTAATCCTGTATCTTCATCAAACGGAATATAAGCATACATCAAATCCGCACTTGATGAACTGTAAGCGGCAATGTGTACGCTGTTATCCCCGCCGACTGCAATCTGACAGTGTTCTCCGGCATTTGAAAATACCGGTGTTGTAAGACCTGTCCATCCTGTATTTTTTGCATAAGTTACAGCCGTCTGATTTACATAATCCAAAGGATTTGCATTATATGCAAACTGCAGGTCTGTACCGTCATACCAGACAATTACAACTACATTGTTTGAAGTAACGCCTACGCTTACATACTCTCCGGCAGAACCAAGAGTTTTCGTTGTGTCACCGTCGGCAATTATCTGACACCTTGCAGCATTGTTTGTATAGTTAACGGCTGCTGATCCTATATCATAAAAATTGCCATAATTAGCTCTTCCGCCTGTAATGGTACCTGCCTTAAAGCGGATTTCCTCATTCAACAGATCGTAGTATGCCATATAAACATCCGTATTGTCAGAATTAGTAGCATTAGCATGGGTTGCAATGCTCTGATTCTTAAATCTGGATTTATTACGATATAAAACATTGCTTCCGGTATTAGCCTTAGTCCCCTTCTGTCCAATTGTATCAAGCCTCAAATGATTAGTTTCTCCCTGATTTAAGCTCTGACTGTTAGTACCGACAATACCCCACCGGCTGCTCATAAAGGAGAACTGGTCTGCCGCACTGTCGCTATTAATATCACCACCTACTGATACACCATAACTGTAACCGTTACTGTCCATTGCCAGGGCATTATGACTCATGTAGTCCCAGCTCATGTTCCAGTCCTGATATGAAGTATTTGTATTTGCCATACTGAAACGCAAGGTTCCGTTTGAGAAAGCAAAGCCAAGCATTCTGTTATCAGGATTAATCTTCATTTCAAGATTATCAACCTTACCTTTGTTATAAGCTATGGCAGCCTTACTATTTATATCCCATATATCAAGGAAAACATCATCCGTAAGATTATTGTTGTTCTTGTTATTAGGAATGCGGTTATAGTAATTCTTGTAAACTGAATAATTACCCTGAACGTCAACTGTACCTACAGAATCCGTCTGCGTACCGTCTTCAGCAGATTCATATCCGTACTTACCTCTGGAATCATTATTATTTTCATTGTTAAGAGAAACAATTCCGGCAGAAGAAGATACATATATGTTTCCTGACTTTGCACCAGCTGCAACTGTAAACTTATATTCAGATGCACCGTTATCCGAATCATAAGAACCGGAAGCTGTAAGAGCTGCAGTAGTTGCAGAAGCTGCCGTAAAGTTTACAGTTCCTCCATTTAAGTTAAAGCCTGCAAGTTTTACAGTTTCATAAGTTGCATTATTATAATTTGTTGCAGTTGCCGCAGCAGTCGTTCCGCCTGCAAAATTCATGTAAACCGGATAGTGACCGAGGGCAGTTCTGTCATAAATACTTGAAACAGTGTTATAAGACGAAAGGGCTGTAGTAAGTTTTGTAATGTAAGGAACTACATCCATGCGGTAATATGCCGTCATTCCTTCAGAATCAGTCTGAACTGTTCCCGGTGTATTTGAAAGCGGACTTGAGTAAGAAAGAGCTGCCGCATACTTTGTAACACCATCAATTCCCACAAGAGTACCGCCGGTAGAAGCAGACGGCTGACCGTAATTTGAAGCAACAACCGTTACAGGAACATCAGCAGCTGTACCAAGACTTTCTGTATTCCAGTGGAATTTCCATGAAACATCATGTCCTGAAGCCGAGAATTCCTGACTTACAATTTCAAACCAGTATTTATTGGAAGCATAAGCAGATGCAGGTTTTGAAGAAACAAGGGCTGCACTTGATGAATCAAAAGCTGCAACAGAATATGAAGTTCCGTTTATAGAAACAGCAACAGACTTAATGAGATTGTCATCATGCACAGTTCCTTCTACCGTAACGGCACCTGAAACTTTAGGGTCTCCGTCATATTCACCCGTTGTACCTGTATAGGCATCAGCATTTTTCCAGTCCTCTTCAAGTTCAATATGTCCCTTGAGAGCTGAATAAGAAGAAGCATTCTTAGAATCATAAACAGAGTTTTCTGTAAGGCTGTTCCAGTAGAACGGCGTAATCTCTACAACCGGAGCTTCTGAAGAAGATGCATTTACTGCAAGATAAACTGTAAGGCTTGCAGAAAGCATTTCATTTGTAAACAAAGTAGTTCCTTCTGCAGAATCCCAGAACTTAAATTCAAAAGGAATTCCTTCTGAAGAATTACCTATGGCAATAAGGTCTCCGGTCTGAATATTAATTGCGTCACTTTCATTTATTGTATAATCCGTTGAAGCAGAAGCAATCACCGGTGTGCTGTTCTGTCCCGACAGAGTTTTGGAACCGTTTGTAACTGAATATGAATAATAAACAGCTCCGGTTCCTCCAACAATTTCCGGCATGAGTTTTGTATAGCCGCGAACCTTCATGACAGGAGAATCAGAACTTCCCTTTGTCATAGTTGTACTGAGAGGATAAATCTTTGACATGGTTACAGATACTGCATCCGGATCATAAACCTTTACAGTGTCAGAATTCTTTTCTACCGTACCTGTTACGTAAGCTTCAGAAATAGATTCAGAATTATAATCCGTTAATTCTTCATCCATTTCATAGTCACCGTTATAATCCGTCGCAAGGGTAAATCCGGCAAGACGAGGTCTGTAATTACATACAGTTCCGCTTACAGTATCAGAAACATGATTGCCGGCTTTATCAAATACTACGTAAACAATTTCTACAGGTCCGTCCGAAATATTCTTTGAACAGATATTTGCTTCCCACTGCCAGGTTGTTCCTGATTTATCAACACTTTCTATCATGCGATCGCCGTCATCATATCTCGGTTTTTCATAATAACCGTCAGACTGGATTTCTGAACCGTCTGATTCTGGAACCGTATTATCAACAACAGCTGCAATTGCAACATAAGCCACAGTATAAGAGTCTGCTTCATCATCACTGAATGCAGGAAGTACATCTGATAAAGTTACGTCCGTTCCGCTTACTGCACTGACAAGATAATAAGTTCCTCCAATGCTGATGAGGGAGTTTACGCGAACATTTGATGTGTCTGACATAGTTACAGTCTGACTGCCTGACTCTGCAGTAATGTTTTTTCTATACCAGAACAAATCATTTTCTGTAACTATTACATTATCAGAAGCTGATGTTTCTTCTCCAAGTTCAGGAATACTTGTTCCTGATATATCAATTTCTGCTTCATCCCGTGCTTTAAGGACATCATACAGTTTAGAAACCTGAGAAGAATTCTTTATATAGTTTCTCTTGAAGTAGAAGGCTGTATATGCAAATCCTGACTGAGAAGAAGAACCCACTGCAGCTTCTGTTACTTTTGAACTGAAAGTGTACCAGCTGTTATTCTGACAGATTTCTTCAGAAATATTGAAGGCAGCATTTGATGATGAAAGAAGTTCAGGATTCTTATTATCAAAGTTAATACTTACAGTTCGCTTGCCTGTATGACTTACAGGGCTGGCACCATCCGTTACAAAGACCGTAAAGTTCCATGAACCGGCAAGATTTGCTTCCTCAGAAGATTTAAGAGGATATTCAAAGGTTGCCGTCTTTGTATCTGCAGAAAGAGTTACTACTGAAGAATTATTTATATATTCAACTGAATCTGTTACAGTCGAACCTATTTTAAGAGAAGCAATTGTATCTGAATCCGAAACTGAACCAGTAAGATACCAGTCTCCCTTAACAAACATATCACTTGAATATGCTCTTCCGGCTGCAACACTGCTTCCGTTTTTCTGAATAAGCTTAAGTCCTGTAATTACCGGCGTATCAGAATCAAAATATACAAGATAAGTATTATCTTCGTTATTAACGCTGCATTTACCGTCACCGTCTTTTGCAATCATTCTTATAGCAACTGCATTCTTATCAGAAGTATTTGCATTAAGTTCATCATTAGAATTAATAGTAATGTTCCATGCACTTCCACTTAAAGATGCAAGGGCACCATAATCAGCTGCTGTATAACCGGAAGCTATCGTACTTGAACCTTTTACCCATGGAGTACTTGATTCAGAATCATAAGTGCGCATGTTATATACGCTGTAACCGTTTGCTGCCATATAATCCAGGTCATTCTTTGTTATTGCAAATGAATTGAGCACGCCGGTATCTTCATCATAAGTAAATGAGCCGTAAACTGTTGAAGTATCTGTACCATGATCTGTAGAAATAATCTGCATCCATACACTTTCTACACCAATCTTGTCAGAAGCAGTTCCGTTTGTATCAGAAACAATTCCTGAAATTTTAACTTTATCTCCAAGAATGGCATTAGTACTTTCAGGATAAGTTATTTCTATAGAAGGTCTGTCTCCCTGAGGATCAAGAAGTACTTTAAATGCATTGCTGCTGTAATTTCCTACTTCATCATAAGCTTTAAGCCAGAGATACATGTATACTGGAGAATCAAATGAATCTACATCGTCCGTAATTCCAAGAGCCTCAAGATAATCTGTCATAAGAGGAGCATGTGTACCTGTTGTAGAATCAATTTCTCCGTCAAAGTAAACGCTCCATGACATACCGATGCTGGCGATTTCTGAATAAGATGGAGCTGTGGCACTTGAAGCATCACAAGTTCCGCTATCATCAGGTCCGCTCCATGAAGTAACTTTTGTAACTCCGTCAGGTTCTACTTCATCAGTTGAAGAAAGGGCATAATGCATTACCTGTGCACCACTTACTGAACCATAGGCAATAATACTTCCGCTGGAAGTTTTTGAAGAAGTCGGGCTTGTAATAGAAACTTCAGGACCGGTGTTATCAACAGAAATCTGAACAGTATCTGTTTTTGACAGTCCGGCCTTATCCGTAACAACCAGCTTAAGGTTATAAGTACCGCTCTCAAGAGCTGCTGCAGAAACATCAATGTCTTTTATTTCCCAGGTACTGTAATACTTAAAGGTAACGTCAGAGTATTCCGCACTTTCAGTACATTCACCGGAATATGAGATTACATTAGAACTTGTTTTTTCAAGATTTGCCGTAACGCTTTCTATATCGTTTTCGTCTCCTGCAGAAAGCTTAATCTTGAGTTTTGTTCTTGCTCCTCCAAGAGCCGGCAAAGTTGAAATCCAGTCAATATAATCCTGGGTTGCCTGTCTGTCATCATTATCAAAATATGAATAGAACAGATCCTGAGTTACAGGACTTGTTTTATCTACTGCAATTTCAAGGGCAGAATCCAGCACTTCGGAATCAGAATCTGAAGATTCTCCAGTAAGTTTTACAGATTTATACCCGGCCTCATCTGTAATAAATGAAGTTCCGTCTTTATCTATAATCTTAAAACAGATACTGTGATTTCCGTCAGCCAGACTGAATGATCCTGCACCGTTAGAAAGAACGACAGGAGTCCAGCTTACTGCACCAGAATCCTTATAATAGAAGGAAGTTATTCCATCATCGTCTGTTGCTACAAAATAAAGAGTATTTGTATTCTTAAGCCATACAGAACTGTCTGATTTAAGAGAAATATTTGTAAAGTTTATTATCGGGCGGTCAGAATCCTGAGAAACAACAAGTGCCACAGGGGCTGCATAACCGATATTGCCTGCCTTATCTGTAATGGCTGCAGTTACATAGAGTGTAGAATTATCTGTAATTACAGTGGTATCAAGTTCAGGAAGAGTCCATGAAGTTCCACCGGTGCAGGAAACAGATTCAGTCCAGCCTTCTACAGAGGTTATTGAAGACTTTTTACCCAGAGATGCAGTTGTCGTATAGTACAGGGTCAGCATTCCGTCGTCATCAAATCCGTTATCATCAGCTGCAGTTCCTGAAAGAACAAGACCGCCGTTTACCTGAATTCCTGTCTGTGTCGTATCCGCATCAGAAGGAACGTTTATCGCTACAGAAGGAGGAGTTGTATCAACAGCAACCGCAGCTATGTTTACAGTCTGAGAGTTTCCTTCATCAGATCTGTCGTAAACGGTTGCTGAAATATTAATCGTTGCATCTGCACTCATTGAACTGAATACAGAAGAATTGATTTCTGCAGTCCAGTATGTTTTCTGCAATGAACAAATAACCTGCTCTCCGTCCATTTCAACAGAACCAGTCTGCTGAAGAACAATGCTTCCATAAGTAGAAGAATCATCATCACTGCTGATAACATTTCCATTTACGCTTAAAGCAACGTTCTTAACTCCAGAAGCAGAATCTACTGCAAGACCATACACAGTAAGAGAAGACTGTTTGTTTGTATAAACCGTTTCGTTAAAGCGGGAAGCAGCCGTAACTTCAGGTACTGTTGTATCAAGATTCATTGTAAAGAATAAATTGCCGTCATTTTCGTCAGCAACATCATCTTCATCTCCGCCGTTCCACTTATTGCCGCCGGTCTCTCCGTTGTAATTTATCTTCATCGTATCTGCAGCAGCATTTCCAACATTATCTACTGCAACAAGAACAAGATAATTCTGTCCTTCAGTAAAGGAAGTTGTCAGAGTAGTAACGAATGTTGATTCAACTTCCCTATAAGTTGTATATACTTCACCGGATGCACTTTCTTTTGTATAGAAAACTCTTCTTACCTGAGATTCCGTCAGAGGATGGAAATATCCGGAACACAGATTTTCATAGTCTGTCTCAAAGTTTGTAATATCAGCAGCAGATGGTTCTGAATCAAAAAGCTTATAGTAAATAATATCTACACCACTTCCTGAATCTTCAAAGCTTCCACGGATAACTACGTTCTCATCATTACCGTAAACACCTGAACAATACTTTGTTCCAACATCAGCATCTAAAGAAGAAGACCAGGTAAGTTTTTTACTCAAAGCCGATCCATCTTCAGCTTTTGCTGCTGCAAGAACTGCTGCATCGTTATCACCGCTACCGGTACGGAAAACAATATCATTATTTTCAGAGTCAGCATAATGAATGCCGGAAGGAGCCTGTGTATCAAAAACAACTGTAACGCTTTCTGAAGTTTCATTTCCGGCAACATCTCTAAGTGTAAGGGTAAATACTGCAGAATCATTCATTGCCGAAAGATCAATATCCTCAAACAGCCAGTTTCTTGCAGTTTCATTTTTATTATTATATGCAGAGGTTACCAGACCGTCAGTTACACTGAGAGTTATAGTATCCATGTCGACGTTATCATCTGCATAACCTGTAAATGTAAAGGTTCCGGAAATATTATTTACATAATATACAGTTTCCTCTGATTCTTCTTTTTCGTATGAATCAGAAAGAGAATGACTTGTAAGTTCCGGTCCCTGCTTATCAAGAGTAATAGTGAATGCAAGATTCTGAGCTATTCCGTCTTCATCAGAAACAGAATAAACTTCATTACATCCTACGATTACAAAATCTCCGTCACTTTCTGGAGTAAATTTAATCTTGAAAGATTTAATAGTTGTAGTTCTGTCTGTAAAATCGGAGAACGGCTTCCATTCAATTGAATCAATATCTGATTCTGAAGAAATCTCTTTGTCTGCAGAATACCAGACTTCTTCTACAGAATAATCTTTACCGTCCAGAGTATATAAGAGTTCAGAAAGACCTGCTGTCGTATTACTGTAATTTCCATAAACAACAACTTCTGCCGTTCCATTAACATAGATATTACCGCCTGCAGATTTTAAGTCTCCGTCTGCAATGGTGTAATATTTTGAATCAACTGACGGCGTAGTAGAATCTGTTACAGCAAAACCATAATTATCTGCATAAGCTTCCAGAGTATTTTCGTCTTCATCAACACCTTCAATTTCTATGCGGTAACGCTTTCCGACTTTTATATCCAGAGAATCATCCAGTATGGAATTAAGACTGGCAAAAGAAACTGTATAAGTTGCAGTACTTACTCCTTCAGTCTTATTTTCTATTGATTCACCTTTTGAATCCAGGATGCAGCTTAAAGGAACCTCGATTGTTCCGTTTTCGTCGACCGTAAGATCTGTATTAAGACGACAAATTGTCATTTTAAGTTCAGACGGAATAATCTTAGAACCGCTGAGTCCGCTGGATACTTGTACCTCAAGGGAGCGTTCCAGAGAAAGAGATTTAAATGAAGTACTCTTACCTTCCGTATACTCACAATCAGTAACAACGTATGTCGGATTAATATTTGAATTAATAGAAACAGAAAGCATGCTGTCTGAATTAACCATATAAGAAGTTCCTGTTTCATAAGTTCCGTTAAGGATTTCACTTATCGTTTCTATCTGCTCTGAAGTGTAACTTCCTGAATAAGAACCATTAAGAATATTCTTAAGATCTGCAGGTTCCGGCTCAAGAGAAACTTCTGCTTTTATAAGCTTATTAAGATTCTGCTTGAGATATACGACAGAACTTTTATTGCCGGCTTTATCCGTAAAAGAAGGATAAACCTTAAACTTCTTTGTCGTATTCCATACTGATGAAGAAGAATCTCCATAAAGAGCAAGATAGTTTTTATAGGCATACCAGTCTTCACTTTCTTCTTCCAGGGCAGCCGCTTCCGTTGAGTTATAATACTTTGCAACCGTTATGGAAGTATTAGTTGCCTTAAAATCAGTAAATGAACTTTTAGGCAGATTAATTTTTTCTCCGCTGGCTGCATCATAGAATTCAACATCCATCTGACTTACGGAATTATCATCACTTAAAACACCTGCTATGATAACTTCCCTACCAAAAGAAGTTGGTTTAGCAGCATCTACGGAATTAGGTTTTGAAATAAGGAACAGCGGCGGCGTACAGTCAACTTCAAAGGAACGTGTAATTTTTCCGGAATCGTGTCCTGCTGCATCATATCCGTTTACAGTAATCTTATACTTACCGTCAGCAAGGACATTCTCCATATCAGTATCTGAATCTTTTGTATACAAAACATAATCCCAGGTACCATCTTTATTTACATTTGCAGAAACCGAATCTATTACCGTTGCTTTTGTTTCTACATCTTCAACAGATATTTTTATTGAAGTTACACTTTTATCATCTTTCCAGGTTCCGGTAACTTCAATATTTTCTCTGTTAACAGACTGAACCTGCGGTGTCACTATTGAAATCACAGGAGTTTCCGTATCAACAGAAGTTCCAAGACCTACATCGCAGGAAAAAGAAACGAGGATAACAAGAGACGTAAAAAATGTTTTCTTTATAATATTAAAAATAGAACTTTTCATTTTATTTCTCCTTATCTCTTCTGGGCTGTTTCTACATAATCTTCAGATGATGAATACTTAACACCATATCCAAGAACCCCGTTTGAAGAACCGTTACCGTAACAGATACCTGCACCAGTTCCTGCATAAGATGCTGTATATTTATTTGCACCGCTTACTTCAGAATCTGTGAGAAGGCCGTCCCCGTCTTTCCATACACCGATATTTATGCGCCGGTTAGAAGAATCCTGAGTTACCGTACTTATGGTAGGAACAATCGTACATTCCCATACTCCGTTATACAAATCTTCCACTACACCGCTGAATTCTTTTTCATCACTGGAACCATAGAAGGTTGCAGGCTCATAAAGATAAGCGTAGTGAGGTTTTTTAGGTGTTGTACCGTAATAACCGATATACGGAATCTGATAAGTGCCATCAGAAGCAACATCTATAGTAAGTTCCCTACCAATACTCTGATATGAATCAACAACACAAACCTTCTTTGAGTCTTCTTCTTCATAAGACGGAAGATAAACATATTTCAGATCACCATTTGAACTGTCATAAGCTGCAATATGTATTGAGTCATCTGAAGCAACTGCAAGCTGACAATACTTACCGCCTCCTGTGATAAGAGGAGCAGAGAAAGCTGTCCATCCTGTTGAGTTTACACCTGTTTTTATACCAGCCGGCAAAGTATCGTTATAAGCAAACATAAGATTACCGTTTATTGAATCGTACCAGGTCATTACAACAACATTGTCAGAAGTAATTCCTATTGAAACGTATTCACCGGAATAACCTAAGCTGTTTCCTGAACCATCTGCTACAACCTGTACAAGTCCCTGTTCGGCAGCAGCAGTTTTTAAACTTGATGTACCATTAGTAAAATTATCTTTTAATGTTCCAATTGCACCTTTTGCAGCAGGTATAGACGTTCCACCACCCTGGAACCTTATTTCTCCAGTAAGAAGGTCAAAATATGCAATGTAAGCAGAAGTTCCGTTAGAAGCTATACTCTGGCTCTTAAACCTGTCTTTTGCCATATTGCTATAACTATCAACTGCTGTGAATCCAATTCTCAAACCGTAATTTGTATTGGATGTATCAGAAACAGTTGCATTTGTATTCCACTTGCTGACTGTAAACTTAAGACAGTCTCCCAGGGTATCGGAACTCTGTCCGCCGGCACCAGAACCATAAGTTACACCGTCTGGATCAACAGTAAATCCTGTACACTGGATAAAGTCCGCTGCACTGTACCATGTTGAATATGAAGTTTTTGTTCCGTTTGCCATTGCCCAGTACAAGTCTCCACTGCAGAAAGCAAAGTCAACCATTCCGCTGGAAGGATTAACCTTCATCATGATATCAAGGGCAGAGTTATTAGCAGGTCTGGCAGCTGCAGAGTTTATATTCCATATATCAAATTCAACATTATCCGTAAGGATATTGTTATTTGTTCCATTAGGAATACGGTTATAATAGTTATTGTAAACATCATAATTACCATAAGCATCTACTTCACCTATTGTATCTGTTAAGGTACCGTCTTCATCAGCTTCATAACCATATTTTCCGCGGGAATCATTATTGTTCATATTATTAATGCTCTTATATTCCGTTCCGCTCTCTGTTACGGAAACATAAGTTGCTCCGGATTCTGCTCCTGAAGGAACTGTAAAGGTGTACAGAGCAGCCCCGCTGTCTGAATCAGAAGAACCGGATGCACTAAGAACTGCTTCATTATTTGAAGAGCCGCTGAAGACAATGCTTCCTCCGCTCAAGTTAAAGCCGGCAACAGTTACAGTTTCATAAGTTGCATTATTATAATTTGTTGCAGTTGCAGCCGCTGTTGTTCCGCCTGCAAAAGTCATATATACAGGATAACGGCCTAAAGCAGTTCTGTTATATACACTGGCATTATCACTATCTACTTTAGAAAGTGCTGTCGTAATCTTTGTAATGTACGGAACAACATCCATACGGTAGAACGAAGTCTCAGCACCAGATGCAGTTACGGTTGAAGAAACCGCACTGCTTACAGAGTTTGAATATTCCGTTGCCTTATAGTATGTACTTCCGTCTACAGAAAGATATGAAGTTGCAGAAGCACTTTGAGCAGCAGAAGGCATGCCTCTGTTTACTGCCACGATACTGAATTCTACATCTTTTGCAGGACCGAGTTTTTCTGTATTCCAGCTTAACTTCCAGTCAGCAGTATGTCCGTCTGCATTTATACTTTCTTTAACAATTTCAAACTTATAGCCTGAAGAAGACCACGCATCAGTTCCCACAAGTTTTGTTTTTTCCGTGCTGTCCTTTACGTATTCAGCAACTTTATAATATGTAGAAGAACTGAAAGTTTTTGTAGAACTGCCTAAGGTCATTCCGGAAATTCTTACATATATTTCATTTATAAGGTTTGCATCATAAGAAGTTCCCTCAAAAACAATTGAACCTGAAACTTTAGGATCTGCATCATAAACAGTTCCACTGGTCTTACTGTCATAACCAGAAGCATTCTTCCAGTCTGCTTCAAGTTCTATATGACCTTTCAGTTCAGAATAATCCGTTGCAGAAGCAGAATCATATATAGAGTTATCATTTATGCTGTTCCAGTAGAACGGATTAACCACAGCTTCCGGAGTAGAAGATGTCTGTGCGGAGATACCCAGATATACAGTCAGCCGTGCACTCTGACTGTCTGTAAACGGAGTGCTTCCCTCTGTTGAATCCCAGAATACAAAGTTAAACGGTATACCGGTTACAGTTCCATTTGAAACTGTATCACCAAGATACAGAAGGTCTCCAGTCTGAATATTAATGGTTGAAGAAGCATTAACACTGTAATCGATTGTTCCTTCTGCAATAATCGGCGTGCTGTTCTGTCCGGCAATTGTCTTTGTTCCGTTTGTAACAGAACATGAATAATAAATGGCATCATTTCCGCCTACAATTTCCGGTGTAATCTGAGTAAGGCTTCTTACTGTCATTACAGGAGAAGAAGCATTACCGGCACTTATTGAAGTTCCAAGCTGATTCTTGGAAGCAACCTTATCAGGATCAAAATAATTAACTCCGCCTGAAGTTGAACTTATAGAACCGGATGAATAAACAGATGATGCATAAGAAGTAACTTCTGTTTCTGCAACCTCATCATCATCGTAATCTGAAGAAATCACAAAGCCGGCCATACGCGGTGCATTATTGCATACAGTTCCGCTTACGCTCGCTGCAGTACAGTTTCCGGCGTTATCAAATACGACATATACAATTTCAACAGGACCGTCAGGTATATTTCTTGAACATACATTTGCTTCCCAGGTCCATTTAGTACCGCTCTTTTCTACGCTTTCGATCATGCGGTCACCGTCATCACGGCTCGGGCTTAAATAATATCCGTCACTCTGAATTGAATCACTGTCCGATTCACCCTCAGGCGTTGTATTATCTACAACACCGGCCAGTGCAACATAGGCAGTATCATAAGAACCTGTAAGATTATCAGAAAGGGTTATTGTATTTCCGCTGACAGAATTTACAAGATAATAAATTCCGCCAATGCTTACGAGAGAATTTACATGAACGTAATCCGTATCATTCATCGTAACATTAGGACTTCCGGATACAGCATTAATTGACTTCCTGAACCAGTAAAGATTATTTTCCGTAACCAGAGTGTTATCCGCCGTAGAAGTTTCTTCACCCAAAACCTTTACCGTCTCTGAAGAAATATCAATTTCTGCATCTGCACGGGCTTTAAGAATATCATAAAGTTTTAAAACTTCAGAAGAATTCTTTGTATAGTTTCTCTTGAAGTAGAAAGCTGTATATGCATATCCAGACTGACTTACCCCACCCACATCATCTTCAGATGCAACAGAACCGAATGTGTACCAGCTGTTGCTCTGCTTTACGTCACTGCTGATATTAAATCCTGAATCGTCAGAAAGAGACAAAGGAATCACAGGAGCATCATTATCATAATTAATACTTACAGACGTACTGCCTGTATTAGGTGTACTATCTGCATTATCCGTTGCAGAAATTGTAAATGAAAGTGAACCTACACCCGAAGAAGTTGCAAGATCATATTCAAAATATGCTTCGGTATGAGAAACATTATTCCAGGTAACAGAACTTCCAGAAACAGTCTTAAGAGTTCCGCCTGAAATAAGCGTTGATGAACCTACAGAAAGTTCACTGATGCTGTCTTTATCATGAACAATACCGCAAAGTGTCCAGCTTCCCTTTACATACATATCAGACGTGTATTCTCTTGAAGCTGTAACGGTATCACCATCTTTCTGCACGAGAGTAAGATCAGAAACATAAGGATTGTCTGCGTCAAAACGAGCAACAAGATCTTTATAAAGACTGAACTTACCGTCACCGTCACGGGCAACAAATACGAAGGTAACTGCGTTTACGGCAGAATTTGAATCAGGGTCAAACTCACTGTTTGTATTAACATCAATATTCCAGTAAGTGCCGCTTAAAGATGCCAGAGCTGCATAATCAGATACTGAGTATCCTGAAGCAACAGAACTTGAACCTTTAACCCATTTTGTATTGGTTCCATCCGGATCATAAGTCCGCATGTTGTAAACACTGTATCCGTTTGCTGCAAGATAATCCAAATCTTTTGTAGTCATGCTGAATGAAGAAACGGAATAATCGTCTTCATCATAAACTGCAGTACCATAACCGGCGCTTGTATCAGTACCGTGGCCTTCAGAAATCATCTGAATCCATACACTGTCTACACCAATATTTGTTCCCAAAGTATCACTTACTGTTCCGTAAATCTTTACAGTTCCACCTAAAGTAGTTCCGGAAGAAGAAGGATAGCTTACAGAAATTGAAGGTCTGTCTCCCTGAGGATCAAGAACGATAGGGAAATAACTTTCTGCAACATTACCTACTTCATCATAAGCCTTTACCCAAAGATAAAGATTTACAATATCTTCAAAGTTTTCAAAATCTTCTTCAGTAGTAATTCCATAATTTATAAGATAATCCGTCATGAGGGCGGTATGAGTTCCTGTGGTTGCAGAATCCGTATCACCGTCAAAATAAACGCTCCATGAAGTTCCGGAATCGTTTATCTGAACATATTCAGGCACAGCATTACAGGTGCCGCTTACACTATTTCCATTTGAATCAAGACCTGTCCATGTTGTTACTGAAGTTGTTCCGTCCGGTGCAACTGAATAAGAAGGAGAAAGTGCATAGTACATTTCGCTGGCACCTGAGGCCGTACCGAAAGTAAGGACTTTTCCGCTTGATGTTGTTGAAGCAGACGGTCCGGTAAGTTCAATTTCCGGATCATCGTTATCAATAACAATACGAAGGGATTCTTCAGTTTCCAGACCGGCTTTATCCGTTACAATAATTTTAAGGGAATGTGTTCCCGTCTCAAGTGAAGAAACATCTATATCAGAAACCGTACAGGTATAATAAATTTTTCCGGACTTAAGTTCTCCATCATTCAGCACAGCAATTACACCTTCATGAGAATCAGTCTCTCCTGAAATAACTGCACTGACGCCTGCAATGCCGTTTTCATCTCCTGCATTAAATGAAACCGTAAACTTCGTACGGCTGCCGCCTAAAACAGGAAGAGTTTTAAGACTGTCAGATGAAGCATCCAGAGTTTCATCATAATATGTGTATACGATGTCTTCCGTTACAGGAACAGTCTTATCAATGGAAATATAAAGTTCTGAAGAAATAATATTTGTTCCGTCAGAAAGCTTTGGTTGTGTAAGAAGTTCCGCAGAAGAAGTTGTGAATGTAGTTCCCGCAGAATCTTTTACTCTGAAAAGTATGCTGTGGCTTCCGTCTGCAAGAGTAAAGCTTCCGGCTCCGTTAGAAAGAGTAACAGTAGTCCATGATGTTCCGCTGTTAAGGCTGTACTCCATTGAAGAAACCGTTCCGTCATCATCACTGACGTTCAGCTGAAGGGAATTTGTATTTTTCAGCCAGACCGGATTATCTGCATCCATGGAACTTATGTCATTAATATTGGAAAGAGTAATTACAGGACGGTCTGTATCCTGATCAACATCTACTGCAAGAGGATCTGAATAACCCTCATTGCCTGCCTTGTCTGTTCCTGCAAAAATTATATAAACGATTCCTTCTTCTGAGGAAAGTTCAGAAGTAACAATATCAGAAACTGTCCAGTTATTGCCGGCTTCAATTTCCTTATACAGACACCATCCTTCTGCGGCAGAATTTTTCTGAGCAAAGGTAGAAGAAGTTACAGATGCAACATTTCCTACCGAAGCTTTTGTCGTGTAATACATAGAAATTTTTGAGTCAGCAGCAAGTCCGCTTCTATCAGAGGCAGTTCCTTTAAGAGAAATAGTTCCGTTAACCTGCACTCCGTCAGAAGAAGAGTCTGCATCAGAAGGTGCAGTAACTGTAAATACTGGAGCCGTCTTATCAACAGCAATCGTAGCAATACTTACTCTTGTAGAATTACCGGAACCTGCATTATCAACTGCAGAAGCATAAACCGTAACGTTTCCGTCAGAAGCATCTTCAAATACATCTGGTTCTATAGTAACGGTCCATTTTACATATTTATCGCTGTAAGAAACTCCGCTGTCATCCGTTCCTGAAGTTGTAAGTTCAACAGTTCCATAAGTTGTATTTGATAAACTGATTGTTTTTCCATTTACTTCAATTGTTACAGTTTTTATTCCAGCCCCTTCACCGTCAGAAGCCGTTCCGTCAAATACAAGTTCTTCCGTTGCATTTGAATACAGAACAGAAGAGGCTGCAGAAATTTCAGGAGCATCTGTATCTACATGAAGATTATAGCTGTTTCCGCCGTTCCAGGTATTTCCTTCTTCACCGGCTTCTCCGTCATAGTATACGCTGAGAGAATCCAAGGCTACGTTACCGGTGTAATCCTGGGCCAGAAGCAGCATGTAGTTATCAACACCGGTAAATCCAGATATAGTCGTTTCAAAAGTACTCTTTACTTCCTTAAACTTTTTACTTCCATCTGAATCTGTATAAGAAACACGTTTCGTTACTGCTGAAGAAAGAGGAGAGAAGTTTCCGTTTGCCGTAGTTTTATAGTTATCTATAAAGTCAGAAATATCTGAATCAGCCGGCTGTTCTGTAAATATCTTATAGTAAATAGTAGAAACGCCAGAACCATCATCTGTAAACATACCGCGGACTTTTATAGAAGTATCATTTCCATATGTACCGGCAGCATACTTTCCGCCGACTTTTGCATCTTTAGAAGAATCGTAAGTAAGACCGGCTTCCGTCAGTTCAGAAACTTCATTGTCCAAATCTCCGATCCTGAATACAACATCTTTATTATTTTTATCAACCCAGTGCCATGCCTGAGGACCGGTTACATCAAACACAATACTTACCAGTTTTTCATATGAGTTTCCGGCACCGTCAGTTACAGTAAACTTTGCCTGTGCCCCTTCAGAAAGAGACTTAAGGCTGATATCTGCAAATTCCCAGTTATAAACACCGCTTCCGGAATTTTCAGGAACAGTTACACTTGTCTCAGCTCCATTTTTATCAAGAATCTCAAGGGTTACGGAAGAAACCACCTTATCATCAGAAGCATTTCCCTTAAACGTAAATACATTGCCTGCCTTATTATTTACATAATATGCCGACTCAGAAGACTTATAGTACGAAGGAGTTAAAGAACTCAGGGCAAGAGAAGGTGAAGTACTGTCATAAACAATTTCGAAAAGTCTTGCAGAAACCGAAACAAGAGGAGACGTATCAATGTTTTTATTATTCAATCCGTAAGCAACAAGTTTGCCTTCAGAAGCCGGAGTACAGGTAAGCTTCCATGAACGGATTGTTTCAAGCTTATCTGAATTTTTATAATCATCATAATCCATCCAGTCAGAAATTCCCTGCGCATCTTCTGCCGAAGTTATTTCTACTGCGGAATACTGTACGCTTCCACCAGTGTAATTACTGTCTCCAAGCTTAAAGCTGAGTTCCTGAACACCACTTGTGGAATTGAAGTAATTTCCGTAAACCACAAGTTCAGTCGAGCCGTTTACATAAACATTAGAACCAGTTTTAATAAGGGCTGTATTTCCGGAAGTAGCATAATAAAGAGAAGAAAGTGTCGTGTTAGTAGAATCATTAATTGCAAAGCCGTAGTTGTTTCCGTTATAGGCAATCAATGAATTATCGTTAGTATCTGTTCCAAAGATTTCTACTTTATAATAATTGCCGGCTTTTAAACCGAAGGAAGTATCAAGATACAGAGTATATGTATAAGTATCTATCGTCGTATCATCATCATTAACACTGTTGCCGTCACGGTCTGTTATAAAAGTTCCGTCCGTTACAAAAACATCATCTGTTTCATTAAAGCTTTCATCAAGACGGATAAATTTTGCACCGAGGCTTGAAGGATAAATTTCCGCAAGGTCTATACCGTAAGTTATGTTAACACTGAGGGATCCATTTACAGAAGCAGCTACAATATCATCAGAACCTGTATATGAATAGTTAATTATCTGATACGTAGGATCAGCATCTGAATTTATTACAAAGGCAAATTTATTCTCACTGTCTGCAACATAGGCTAATGGTGTTCCTGTCTGAACGTAAGAACCGTCGAGTACGGATTTTATGATGGCAGTTTCAGATTCACTCAGATTGCCGGAATAAGACCCATTTAAAATCTGCATGCATTCTTTTGCATCAGGAATACTGGAAATACCTGCAGTTTTCAGAAGAGAAGACATGTTTTCTTCCAGGAAAACCTTTTCAGTATAATTGCCTAATTCATCATAAACTCTTGCAACGGCTGAAAAAGTTTTATTGGTATTCCATCCGGTACTGTTTTTTTCTCCATAAATGGCAATGTAATTGTCGTAAAGTTTCTGCTGGGGTTCATCCAGTGAAGTACTGTCAGGATAATAGCAGGCTATGGTTATTGCAGCAGAGTTTGCGTCAAATCCGGAAAAAGTATCCTGTGCAAGTTCAATTTTATTTCCGTCTGAATCGTAAACTTCAACTTCTAATTTTTCTATATTATGGCTGTCACTTATAACGCCTGTAAGCTGTATTTTATGTCCGTAAAGATAAAGATCCGTATCCGCATTTTCGTCAATTGAACCGTCAGATTCCAGAACAATGCCGGGTTTTTCCATTACAAACAGCGGGGGTGTCATATCCACGTCAAAAGTACAGGTAGGTTTACTTGATGTATGTCCTGAGCCGTCATAAGCTATTGCCGAAAGTTCATAGCTGCCGTCCGGTAAAGAAGAAATTGTAGCAGACCATTCCGTCCCTTCACCAAGAACAGCCTCTCTGTCAGAGAATACAACCTCCTCCGTTCCAATATTTTTTAATGTAAGAAGAACCTTTGTTACACTTTTATCGTCTGTCCAGCTTCCACTAACAGAAATCTCATCCTTAAGGAGTTCACCAGTTGAAGGACTGTCAATGGAAACAGTAGGTGCCCTGGTATCAACAGAAGGGCCGAGACCGATTTCGCAGGCAATAAACGTTAAAATAAACAGAGAACAAACTATGTAATACAGTTTTTTAAGGTTCATACAACTCTCCATAAAAAAAGGGACATCAGGAAAACATGGTCTGAAAAAAAAGCCAGACCACCTTATTTAACTTCGGTAGAATTTAATGCAAACATAACCCAAACATTTAAAATACTTAAAGTATTTTAAAACAGAGTGCCTTATTGTGAGTATATTATTTTTCTCCAAAATCTCCATTGAAATTTTTTGAAATTTGTCAAATTTTTGTAAAACGTAGTAAAATTTCTTGATTTTTCTATTTATCTGTAAAACTTGAAAAGAAATAACACTCGAAAAACTTTCATATTAGATGTAAAATCCAGTTATGAGAGCATCTAAAATTTTTAAAAACCCGGCCATACTTATTGCAACCACTGCAGTAATCATACTTTCAGTATTTACGGCAGGAGTATTACGCGCATGCACAAGAAAAACATCTTCCAGTTCTACGGCAACCATTGCGTTCTACGGGCTGGATCAGAATCTTGAAAACATGCTCACGGTTCACTTTCAGAAACTTTGTGAACAGACCGGCAGGAACTTCAAGTTTCAGCATATCGACGACACTGCAAATATTTCTGTCTGGCAGTTAAAGAATTATGAACTTGTAATAATGAAAAACGGAAAATCCGCAGAACTTCTGTCCGAACATGCTCTGGAACTTCCGGAAAACCTCTTTACTGCAGTTCCCAATTCACTTTCGGCAGACAGAACCCGGCTTCCATTCCTCCTGGATCATTATGAAACTTCCTTCTATAAAACAGTACAGAACAGTCTGAACCTTCAGCTTCCGGAAAATTACGCTCAGCTGAAAGACTACCTTAAAGCAGAACGCAGCAGCAGCCTTGTGGAAAATCCTTTAATATGCGCAGGCCGGGACGATGATGAATTATTGGGCTTCATAAGCAATACAGCACTTACTTTATCCGGCAGTGACAGCTACCTCAAAATAGCAGATGATCTTTCTGAAACAGACGGCAAACAGATTCCTGACTCTCTTAAAACTGTACTTGATGAAATAAAAAACATGCAGAATGAAGGACTGATCATGAAAAACTGGTATGACGTTACCACAAAAGACATCCTGGAATACTACTTTAAGGAACGCAAAACCGGTATTTACCATATGTCCCTCTCACTTCACAGAAAAGTCGAACATCTTTACATAAAGTATTACAAAACCACAGACTTCCCTGCTCAAAAAGGAACTGCAAAAAAAGCAATAACCGGTTCCCAGATATGTGCTTTTGCCATGAATGACAGATTCGGAGGAATTGAACTTCTTTCGGCACTTATTTCTTCTGCCAGTCAGGAAGAACTTTCTGACCGGACACATCTGGCTCCTGTAAATAAAAAATGCGGGGCCTTTGATGCAGAGGCAGATGATGTCAGATACTGGGCAGCAAGTTCAGATAAAGGCGTACTGCCACACTTAGGATACGCTGCATTTGATTCCGCAAAAAAACGCTCCCTGCTTGCAAAAACAATCCGCTTTTATTTAAGTTCCAAATAACATGGGGCTGTCCAATAAGTATGAGTCATTGCCGTGCTCGACAACCTGTCATTGCCGTGCTCGACAGCCTGTCATTGCCGTGCTCGACACGGCAATCTCTTGTATTGAGGGGGTAGTACAAACCCTCAAAACGTCGACGTATTGTAATTAAATAGATTTTCGGGTCGGGCCCGAAAATGACATTATGAGTCATTGCCGTGCTCGACACGGCAATCTCTTGCAGAGGGATTTTCGGGTCGGGCCCGAAAATGACATTTTTTGAACTTATTGGTCATCCCCATCTTTTGCATTACAAGCAGACAGATTTTCAGATCAATAATCTACAGATTATTCCTTAGAATACGCTTGTTCTTATACCGAATGATACGGTAAATACTTCCTTCTTAGCATCATCACTGGCAATATCCGATGGAATGAACCATACCTGAGGTTCCGTATAAAGGGACCAGGTCTTAAACAGTTTTGCATTCGGAATCGTAATTCTAGGGAATTCAACCTGAACCAAAGCTGCAGAAAGTACCTGCGAAACTTTATCTCCGTTTACATCTTTTGCACCAGAATCAGTAAAGTAAGAGAAGTTTGCACCTACTGAAACCGAAGCACTGAGCCAGTCCCAGTCACGGCCAAAGAAATACCTGAACGGAATATATCCGATCTGGGCAATAATCTTTGCACCGATTACGTTTCCACCGAAGCGGAGGTCTGTATGTTCCTGAAGGAAGAGATCAGAAACACTGTCCCTCTGACTCTGAGTAAACTGACCGAAGTTAACCTGAATCTTTACTGCATTGTCAAAAGCCGTAAGACCAACACCTACATTGTAAAGGGTAGCACCCCATACGCTTACGTCAAAATAAAGTCCCTGAATGAATGCCGGAACTTCATAGGCTGCCTTGTCTCCCTTACGAAGTTCAAACTTAACGGATTTAAGGTTTACATCATCGCCGGACAGACCCTTGAAGTTAAGCTGCTGATTGTAATGTCCGCCTTCTCCAGGAGAAATAAGCTTGATGGTAGGAGAAGTTCTGTCAACCTGAACGACAGTTCTTGTAATTGCAGCTTCTCCGTTATACATTTCTGCCTTTACAAGCATGAAATGTACTCCTGCAGGAATATCAAGGTTTTCTATCCTGTAAGACCAGCTTCCCTTGTTCTTGCGGGAAACAGCACGATAAGACTTACCGTTATTAAAGCTTATGTATACGCCCTTGATTTTCTTTCCTTCAAGTTCACGTTTACGTTCAATAGACAGATTCTTTTTATCTTTCAGTTCTGCTTTTTCTTCTTCAGTAAGAATGTATCCCGCATTACCTGAAAGCAAAGGTCTGTTCTGGGCAAAGTCACCGTAAGTAAAGTCTGCATTATCCAGAGTTACCCATGGACCGTTAGGAGCATAGATAAAGGTCTGTTCACGGCTCTCGATAACCTTACCGTTCTTTGTATGAACGATTGCCTTATATCTGTAAACTCCGGCTGCAAGAGAAACGGTACTATCCTTACCCTCTTCATCTTTAATGATGTTTCCGTCGGCATCACGAAGCTTGTAAACAGGAAGAACCCTGAACTTGTAATAACCGTTTGCTGTAAGAATACTTGTATTCTTAGTTACGTTCTTTCCATAAGGAACAGTTTCTGCAAGACCTACAAGACGGTTATTGCCGTTAAGTTCTCCGTTTCCGTCTTTAAGAGAAAGCTCTACATACTGAACCGGATCATCCTCTTCTGAAGATGCAAGACCGTAAATATTAAACTCACCGTTAAGATGCTCACCGTTCAAAGGATAAAGAAGCTCACTCTTTGCAAGCTGTGTCTTTGAATCAAGCTGAATGTTGCGGCTGACACGGGTAATGTTGCCTGCTGCATCAAGACCGGTCAACTCTACGTTGTAAGCACCGTCATTAAGTGAACGCTCAATATCAATAACTTCAGAAATAATTTCTGAAGGAGTAAGTTCGTAATGTGCAAGACGTGCAGGAACTGTTTTTCCTTCAAGAGAACGAACCGTAATGTAAAGTTCCGTAAGACCAATGTTATCTGTCGTCTGTCCTGAGAAGAACAGGTTCTTTGAAGTCTTACTGTCATCAAGAGGAAGCTCAAGACGAAGTTCCGGAGCCGTATTATCAATGTTTATCAAAGAAGAATACAGACCTGTAATTTCGTAACCGTCATATACCTTAAAGAATACAACGTGAGTTCCATCCTGAATTACACGGGTATCAAATGTATAGCTCCAGTTTGTCGTTCCAACGGCGTCATTATAAGAAGCACCGTTGTCTATGGAAACCTGAACTTTGCTGATTCCGTTTTTATCTGAAGCAGTACCCCTGAGAGTTACAACTCCCTTTACAGTTTTACTGATATCAGGTTCCGTCATCCAGCCTTTCGGTTCCTCAAGAGAAATATGGAATTTACGTACATCCTCAGAACCGCGGATATTATTACGGTCAACAGAATAAACGCTTACCGTATGTTCATTATCCGTCATTGAAGAAAGTGGAACTTCAATTTCATAGTTGTAACGCAGATTTACATCATCACTTTCTGCTGCCGAAGGATCCGGAGTTACAAGCTGATAGCGTCCGTTATCAATCTTATAGTAAACACGGCTAGGTCCGTCATCATCAGACACAATACCAGAAATCTTAAAGTCTGTAGTAAGAACCTTGTTTTCTTCAGGAAGGTTGATTTCTACTACCGGTCTGTCAGATTCTGAATTAACCTTAAATTCCCATGAATAATCTGAGTCAGGAATTACGCGATTGTTTCCTGCTGCATCCGTAAATACAAAAGACATCCTGTTATCAATCGGGAATGCAAGATTACCGACCTGCATGTGCGGCAGTGACGAATTAAGAGTCTTTACAGGATTATCCCTGTCCGGAGCAGGAATTTCTTTTCCTTCCGAATCATAAGTAACCTTTGCCGGAACATCTTCCGGACGGGTATATACGTCAAACTTTTCTGAACGGGCACCACCCGGTGAACGGTATGTAATGCTCTTAAGAAGTCCCTGTTCTTTTACAAGGAAAGCAATCGTATTTTCACCGTTAACACTGGTACTTGCTGCATCCGGAAGTATAACCTGAACCTCAGGAGCCGTAGTATCTTTCTGAACGACAGTATTATGGTAAGAAAGCTTTCCTGCAGTATCAGTTGCCCTTAAAGAAATTCCTGCATATCCGTCAGGAACATCTGCAAGATCTACTGTAAAGCTGAAGTCTCCGCCACCCCTTGGAATTGAAACTGGCTTCCATTCTGCATCTTCATTGTCAGAAAGAGTATATTCAAGAGAAGCAACTCCGTTTCCGTCTGTAACAGAACCGCTTACCCTGAAGGAATTCTGAACAAAAATCATGTCCTGAGGTCTGTTAAGAGTAATAGCAGGCTTTGAAGTATCTACTATAAGGTTAACCTCCGGTGAATTATAGGCACCGCCGGCTTCATCAGTAATACGGATAGAAACACCTCTGTAAGTTCCGTCTGCATCAGCCTTAAACAGAACCGTATTATTAGGACCAGCTTCTGCACTTAAGCCCCGGACATCTCCGCGAACGGATGCTTTTATATTCTGGAACGGAATGTTGGCAAATGCAACGAGGGCTGCACCGTTATTAAGAACATAAGAAGAGCCGTTCATTGTAACGCCGTCAGTTTCTGCCCAGTATACTTTTGAAGAAGTATTAAGCACGGCATGAGTTCTTAACACAGTTATCGTACCGGTAATTTCTTTTTTTGCACCGCCGGCTGAAGTTATTACAGCCTTAATGGTATTTATTTTTGCAGGAAGATTTGCCAGAGGGAACTCTGCTTCATATTCCTGGCCTTCAGTTACAGCACGAAGAACTGCAGACTTTTCTGAGCCTCCGTTAAAAGAATAAGAAACTGAAGTAATGGAAGCATTTGACTTAATTTTTATAAGTCCTTTGTGACCGGCTTCAGCAGTTGTTCCTTTTTCAAGGACAATGCTCATACCGCTCTTATAAGGAGCACCGTCAATCTGAGCAAAATGAGCGTCTACATCAACAACAGCTGAAACAGAAAGACTTTCTGAATATGAAGGAGTTTTACCCTTTACAGTTGCATCAACAGCCTTAACTTCAAATTTAAGTGCACCTGTATCAGCCTTTACAGAATCTGCCTTAACAACCCTGAACTGCTGGTCAACTTCTCCCTGATAAACACAAAGTGCATAATAATTTACACCGCTGAACCAGAAAATCTTCGGATCTTTCTTACCTGAACCTTTTTTATCAGCAGCCATAACTCCGTCAGAAGGAGGATATGGAATCTTTCTTACAAATACAGCTTCTGCAGCTTTTTTACCCGATGCAGATTCTGCAACAAGTTCTACGATATAGTATCCGTCTGAAGAAAATACATCATCCGTCGTAAGATTTGTTATTGAGAATTTACCGCTTCTGGTAAGGTCAACCTTTTTAAGTTCCGAAGTTTCAGGATTATGAATTACAGAAATATATCCGGTATCATCAATATCAGTTTTTACGGAGAATATTCTGTAAGACATAGTTACAGTTGAATCGGAAGTAACAGTTCCGCTTATTGAAAGCCTGTCACTCTGTGTAAGGAATTCAAACGGACGTCCTGCAGCCGTGTCAAATTTAGATGAATCAACTGATATTACAGGAGCCTTTTCATCAGAATAGAAATACATCTCCCTTGAATCATAGTTAGTCCATATATCAGTAGAAACGCGAACCTTGAATTTTGCACTTGAAGCACCGGCTGCTGCATTTACAGTAATGACATTTCCGTCATAAGAAGCCGTTACACCCCTGACCTGAGGAACTGTAGTTACTGAAGCAATCTTTCCGCCGGCAAAATATCCTGTAAGAGGATAATCCGGATTAATTTTTACGGCACCGTTCTCTGCAACAACAGAATCCGTAAAGTATACGCCCGGTTTTTCTACATTCATCTGAGTAAGGTCTGTTATGTTAAGGACTGCATAATGAATGCTCTCGCGGTCATAAACGTCAACTGCCTTTACAGTAAGTTTTGCAAATCCCCATGGAAGCTCATCACCGCTTAACGGAACGCTTACATTTACTGATTTTGCATTTTCTGCAACAGTCAGATCATTCTTTATACTTCCGTTTGATCCCCAGTTAATTTCCCAGCTGACAACCTTAAGGCCGCAGGTAGAATTTACCTTTATTTCGTAAGAACCGCCGTCTTCAGGATTAATCTTCATGCCGTCCGTAAAATCTTCAGAAGATTTACCGGAAACATATTTTGCCCCGGAATATGTAGGTGCAACACCCTTAGACTGGAATGAAACAGTAGTTTTATTTCCTTTTATTCCATATTTATCAACTGCATAGGCTGTAAGACTGTGAGAACCGTCACTTAATGCACCGGCAATCTTTGCATAGAAAACACCAGTACATTCAACAGTCTGCTCTTCTTTATCATCAAGTTTATATACAACCTTTACAATGCCGTCATCATCAGTAGCGATACCGCGGATAAACAGAAGTCCGTCTTCTCCGTCAACGCCTTCATTTTCTACAGGATACTTAATCTCTACCACCGGTTTATCTGCTTCCTGATTAAGCATGATAGTACGTTTTTCCGTAACGGTATTACCCATAATATCTGTAGCAGTAATCTGGAACACTTCAGATTTCTTATTGATTCCTCTTGTATCAACTTCTACAGTCCAGTACGGATTACCTGGAATAAGACGGTGATTATCATCTACATCTTTATATTCTTCTTTAAAGTCATCCTTTGCATAGAAACCGCCGTGAGCTTCGCCGAATTTCCATTCAAGTTTTTTGATTCCGTTTACTTCACGTTTTTCTATTTCTTTAGTTTCGTTTTCTTCCTTTACCTTTTCTTTCTTGTAACTTCCCAAAGCATATCCGGCAATTGTAAAGACACCGTTTACACTTTCTTTTTCTTTTGGAGTAAGAATTTCAATCTTAGGAGGATTATTCTTTACAAGGAACAGGTATGTAAGGCGTCCTACTGAACCTGCACCGTCACGGGCTTTCAAAAGACACTTGCGGGCACCTTCTTCAAGCTGACGGCTGTCTACCGTAATAGAAAATTCATATACAACAGAAATTCCCTGTGCTTTTAAGGCAGCAAGAGCTTCTGCATTTTCTTCGCCCTGGAAATAGCGGGACTTTTCTATCTTTACTTCTTTAAGAGAAGCCCCCTGCAAATCTGCAAAGTTTTTTGATTCATTACAGCTGTATTCCAGAGCTTCAATTCCGTTTCCGTCAGTTACATAACCTTCAATTTTAAAACGACCGCTCTTCATTGCACCCATTTCTGCAGGATTCATAACATGAATTTCAGGAGTGCGTCGGTCCAGCTGCCAGGTTACCTTTACAGAATCACCACGGTCAGAAATAAGGGAATTCTTTACCCTGCCATTTTTTTCGTAATATTCATTAAGAGTCTGAAGATCCTGTGCAGAAAGACGTTCTTTTGCCTTTTCTCTCGATTCTTCTATAGCCTTTATCTTATCTTCTGAAAAATTATACGGAGGCCCCATAAGGATTTTCTTATCCTGTTCCCAGGCCTTATCAATTGGAGCTGCCTTATCTATACCGTAAACTTCTATAGTATGAGGTCCTTCAAGCCATTCAGTCGTATTAAGTTCATAAGACCAGAATTCACTTCCTTTTGCAGGCTGAGGAATTCCCTTCAAAGGTCCGTCATCGAGAATTATATAAACGACATCTACGCCATCATCATCCGTACAGGTACCTACAATATTGAGGTTTCCTGGAACGCGCATGCCTTCAGACGGATTTGTAATTCCTACTACAGGTTTATCGGATTCTGAATCAATATAAATATTATACGGTCCGGCAACTGTGGTATTACCGGCCTGATCTTCTGCAGTAACTACAATGTTGTATTTACCCTCTTTTTTCTGTTCCAGAGGGAACGTCTTTTCCCAGCTGTACAGAGTATTACCGTCTTCTTCTTTATGGGCTTCACCTGCCTCTCTTGACGACGGGATATTCTGCTCGTCGATTTTTTCAGATTTTGCTGCAAAAATCTGTGTTCCTATGAGACTGGTACAAAATAATGTAATCAATGCTTTCCTATACATATAACTCTCCGTTAAAGACCTCGGACTATTTCGTAGATTATCGGCACATATAGTGAATTTCCGTATTTAATTCTTCTTAAATTCTTTTATATGTGCATTTTTTTAGACACGGCCGGCTTAACAATGCTGCCGGATCCTGATTTTTTGACTCATCATTCTAGTGTAAAAAGTTATCAACAAAATGTCAAATTTCTCCACTTTTTTGAAATATTTTTTTGCATATTTGCCTGTAAACTTTTATACTGAATCTTAAGGCAACCTCTAAAAATTACAATTTGAGGTTGCCGCCGAGTTTAAAAGGGGATGACCAATAAGTTCAAAAAATGTCATTTTCGGGCTGTCAACAACTTTTTATAAGTGTCATTTTCGGGCGCAACCCGAAAATCTATTTAATTACAATACGTCCCGTTTTGAGGGTTTGTACTACCCCCTCAATACAAGATATTGCCGTGTCGAGCACGGCAATGACTCATACTTTTTGGACAGCCCCTTTTAAACGTCGCATTTTCAGAGTTGCCTCAAAAAACTGAAGTTTTTAGAGGCTTCCTTAAGGAGAATATCTTTTATGGAAGAAAACCTTACAGAAAAAATACAGCAGCTTCAAAAACTCATTGACGGCAATAATAAAATCGTTTTTTTTGGAGGAGCAGGAGTTTCTACAGAAAGCGGAATCCCTGACTTCAGAAGCACGGACGGACTTTACCATCAGAAATGGGACTATCCGCCGGAAACAATACTCAGCCACGAGTTTTTCTTTGCCAAAACAGCTGAATTTTACAGGTTTTACAGAGAAAAGCTCCTGGTAACGGGAATAAATCCGAACCCGGCTCACCTAAAACTTGCGGAACTGGAAAAAAAAGGCAAGCTTTCTGCCGTTATAACCCAAAACATTGACGGACTTCACCAGAGTGCCGGCAGCAAAAACGTATTTGAACTTCACGGCAGTACTTTAAGAAACTACTGTACAAAATGCGGGCATTTTTTTGACGCCGACTATATCCGAAACAACAAAGACTGTACCGGAATACCTTTATGTTCAGAATGCGGCGGTTTGATAAAGCCGGATGTTGTCCTTTATAACGAAGGGCTTGATGACAACTGTGTTTCCGGAGCAATACAGGCTCTTTCAGAAGCAGACCTGCTTATAATAGGAGGAACTTCCCTTACGGTATATCCGGCGGCAGGACTCATTCATTACTATCACGGAAAAGATATTGTCCTTATAAACAGAGACCCGGGGCCCGGGGACAATATTGCCAGCCTTACGATTCACGATTCCATAGGAAAAGTTCTGTCTCAAATATCGTAATGAAAATATGTTTATGATATAGTAGAAAAATGAATATCTGTCTTTTTACTGATGAAGAAATTACCAGACCTTTAAGCCTCAGGGATTCCAGGGGAGAGCATTTAATAAAAATACTGCACAAAAAAGAAGGGGACAGTTTTTCTGCCGGAATCATTAACGGTAAAGCAGGAACTGCAGTAATTACAAAAATACAGTCCCATGAAGAACACAGCCCTGACAATAGAAAAACCTGGCTGGAAGGTACAATTGAATTTGATTTTACGCCAGAAAGCGACGGAAAACCCCTCTACCCTCTTAAAATGATTGTGGGATTTCCAAGACCGATTCAATTAAAACGGCTTTTAAGGGATATTGCAGGGCTGGGGGTAAGCCAGATTCATCTTACGGCAACTGAGCTTGGAGAAAAATCCTATCTTAAAGCAGACCTGTCTTCTCCTGAAGAATGCCGCAAAATGCTTCTGGAAGGTACGGTTCAGGCAGCAGGAACACATATACCGGAAGTTTTTATCCACCAGTCTTTGCAGGAATGCCTTGATTCAATTAAAAAAGAAGAAAATTCACAGACAGGCAGCAATAGTACTTCCATTACGGCACATTTTGCCCTTGATAACGTAAGTCCGGAAATAAGCCTGATAAAAAAAATGAATGAAGCCCCCTATGATATAAAACCTTTTGAGCAGGCTGTTGCAGCCATAGGAAGTGAAAGAGGCTGGTCAAAATCAGAAAGGGAACTTCTGGAAAACTACGGCTACGTCCGCACCGGCATGGGTATCAGAGTTTTAAGAACGGAAACTGCCTCAACAGTTGCAGCCACCCTCATTCTTGCAAAAATGGGTCTGCTGGGATAACATCAAGACATGGATAACGCAACAATTAAAGAAATGCTCCTGGATATTCAGGAATCACAGCTGGACTTTACCGTAACGATGACAGGTAAAGAAAGTACCAGAGTAAACGGCCTTTATAAACCGGACACAAGAGAAATTCTTCTTCACAATAAAAATTTTAAAACAGACACCCAGCTCATTTATACGGCAATACACGAATACACTCATCACCTTATAAATGAAGAAGACATAATTAAAAACGGCGGAAGGGAACCTCCTCACTGTTCAAAAAGCCACACTAATTACTTCTGGGCAAAGTTCCACGGACTTCTGGATATTGCAGAAGAAAAGGGCTATTACAAACTGGACATGACCCTTTCTCCGGAACTTGAAAGCCTTACTCAGGAAATCAGGGAAAAATACATCGTTCCTAACGGACACCTCATGCAGGAACTGGGTAAAAGTCTTATTAAAGCTCATACCCTCTGCGATGAAGCAAACATCCGTTATGAAGACTACATTGACCGCGTACTTCAGCTGCCTAGAACTACGGCAAAATCTATTACTAAAGTCGGCCTTCTGCCTGAAGCAGATGCTGACCTTGGCTTTGAAAACATGAAGCTTGTTGCTTCCCAGAAAAAAGTATCTGACATCGAAAAAGTTCACGAAGCAATCAAGCAGGGAAAAAGTCCTGACAGTGTAATTGCCATGATGAAGAAAAAGGCAAAAGAAATAGACCCTAAAGAAAAACTTGAAAAAGAGCGCGACCGACTTACTAAAACAATCAATGAACTTACAACACGCCTTGAATACGTGGAGGAAAGCCTTGCAAGCCTTTAAGCTTATAAAAAAAGTAACCGCACTGACGGTTCTTGCAAACAGTGTTTACGGAGCCTTCTGCGAAAACAAACAGCAGAGTCCTTCCATCAGCACACCGACAGTCCCTGAAATAAAAATTGATGTTTCCCAGATGCCTTCCCTTTCTGCACCGACAATAGGAGAAGGTTTCTATACACCAAATACCGTTTCTTCAAAAATATACGAAGCTCCGAAGACTCAGAAAACTGTACCTGCAAAAATTTCTTCAAATACATCGTCAGGCGAACAGCAGTTAAAAAAAGCCCTCTCTAAAGTATCCGCCAGTGATCTTTCATTAATGAGCGAACTGGGAATGCTTGATTCAATCTATGACGGCAGCATTACTTCAGAATCAGACAGCAGTTTTGTTCTTGAACAGATTCTTACTAAACTGGAACAGATAAAGGAACAGAATGCAGACATACTTTCAAAAACAGAATCTGAAAAAAATTATTCCACACCAGCAAAGGAATACCTGACCGGTTCTGAACAGGAAGAAACTTCCGCAGAAAAAAAGACTGTCATAAAACCAAAAATCCTTCGTTTTTCAATAAACAGTTACGATATTCTTAAAACCTGCCGCAAGATTTACATATCAAATCTTCAGGAAGACGGAACTTTTCTTATAACTGGAGACAGGCGCTACATCAGTGACGGAAAAACAAGAACGGAAACCTTCTACCTTTACTTTAATCTCGAAAAGGATTCTGGAACCTCAACCTATAAAGTAACGGTTTCTGTAAGTCAGGATTATCTGAATGAATATTCTTTCCTTTATCAGATGAGCCAGAAAAAAAACCTGTCTGCAATCCGCACAGGCAATCTTCTTACGATACACACAGTTGATTCAAACTGGCAGCTTGATTTTTTAGCTGATCTTGGAGAAAGCGAATGAACGAAAAACTGATGCAGGGATGCGCAAAACTGGGACTGAATTTATCACAGGTTCAGTTTGACCAGCTGGAAACTTACATAAATGCCGTCCTGGATTTTAATAAAACCTACAACCTCATGAAGGCTGACAATGCAGATGAACTTGCCGTTAACCACGTACTGGATTCACTTGCAGCAGTTCCACATATAGCTTCACTTATAAAGCCGGAGTCTAAAATCGGAGACATAGGAAGCGGCGGCGGCTGTCCGGGAATTCCCCTTGCAGTTGCTTTTCCGGAAAACTCTTTTACTCTTGTAGAAAGAATGGAAAAACGCTGCGTGTTTCTTGAAAGTGCAGTGCGCAAAATGAATCTTAAAAACGTAAAGGTTCTCTGCTCACAGGCAGATTCTGTGGAAAAAGAAATCTTTGATCTTGAAGTATTCAGGGCCTTTCATCCCTTTGATAAAAAAATAGTAAAGCTGCTGTTCGGAATGTTAAAGAAAGGCGGACATCTTGCGGCTTACAAGGCAAGGCTTGAAAAAATTAATGCAGAAATGGCAGAAGTTCAGGTTATGGTTCCTGACTACAAGGTTATCAATCTTACGGTTCCTTTTCTTGAAGACCACGAAAGAAACCTTGTAGTAATTCAAAAATAAAATCAGCGTTTCTGTTTTGACAGCCATTCAAAAATGGTAATTCCGTTTTCTTCACACTGATTGTTTAAAACGTAAGCCCAGGATGAATGACCGTCAATTTCTACTCCGTCACTGTCAATGACATTTTCAAACAGTGAATAATGCAGGTCTGAAGCACCTGCTTTTTTTATGCGCTCATAAGTCGGCCCGTCATGAGTTTCTATTTTTATCGTTTCATCATTTTTTGCATGAGTAAACCACAATGGAAGTTCCGAAAGTTTTTTTATCTGAGCGTCTGTAATTTTTGAATCAGGATATGCCTCACACACAGGAAATCCCGCAGCAAAAAAATCCGGAAACTGAATCAGCATGTTCATTGTCATATAACCGCCGGCAGAACAGCCCCCTACATAAATCCGTTTTGTGTCTACATATGGATTTCTTGCGATATAAGAATCTATCATTGCCTTTGACACTTCCGTGTAATAAGAAACTGCCGCAAAAGGTTTTTTATCAGGATCTGTATTTGTTTCAGAATCCTCCGGCACTTCATATGTTCCGTTACGGACACTTTCATCCATAAAGTTAAGACCGGTTGTAAACTTACGTGCCTTATCAACACCTCTGTTTACTGAACCGCCTATATCGACCGGAGCCCAGACCCTCATACCGAACATATCCGTATCCACAGTCTCAAGCCAGCCGGTAGGACACTGGGGTATGATTACACAGGCCCCTTCCGGAAAATACTTCTGGATGTTTTCTGAAATCAGGGCCGTTGCTTTTAAGCCGAGTAAAGGTAAATAAGGATTGTCCCCGCCTTCAGCAATTCCATGAAACCAGATGATCAGAGGTGTATCAATTGCCTGCTGAGGAGGATTCCACGAAGCGTACTTAATTGTAACGCCATTTTTCGTAATAGACTGAATTTTAAATTCAGCAGCAGGACTGACTATACCTGCAAGTTTAGTAACTTTAAGTTTTAATTTTCTATTTTCAATTCTCAGCATGTAAATTGAATTTTTAGAATTAAAAACACTCCGCACGAACAGATCAGAAAATTCATCTTCATAAACTGTCTTCAGTTTTAATGCAAAATATCTTGAAGCCTGAGTTAAAGGCTGACCGTATTCATCACAAGGAAAAACTTCAAGAACAGATCTTTCTCCCTGTGTTCGTCCTCTGGCAGAATCTGTTTTTTCTGCATCAGTTAAAACAACTTTGACAGAAAAATCTTCTTTTTTTAATTCAGCAGGGTTTATGGTAACACCGGCATCACAGACAACAAAATCAACTCCGCAACCCCAGTCATAGGAATGTGCGTACATGACATATTCCTTAAACCCCGGTGTCTTTTCTGTAAAAAATTCCTGAGAAAATCCGGCTGCACAAATAATAAACATTAATGACAGTAATACGTTTTTTTTCATTATGCCGAATTCTATCAATAAATTACAAACAAGTCACCGATAATATAAATATGAAGAGAATAATTTTTTTAATAGCTGCAGCCATACTTTTTAGCGGACAATACCTGTTCAGTCAAAATTACTCCCTTGTAGAAAGAACCGATTTACGTCGCTATGACAACGGAAAATATACCGGACTTGTCAGCAGGGAAGTCAGGAGTTTTATCGTAGCAAAACCTGATTCCCAAAATAAAGAAGAAAAAATTTATGACGGCAACTTTTATGTTCTCGAAAAAACAAAACGCAATACAATGAATGTAAAGCGTCCGCTGAACACAGCAATTCCCTCTTCATTTAAAATACTCTCTGACGGGGACATGATAATGCTGGAAGACAACGGCTATCCCAGCTTCAGAAGTTTTCCGTCTTTTACTGACAAACAGATTTCCATCGGAGACAGCTGGAATGCAAATGCCTTACGAAGCTGCGATCCCCTGAACAAAAACATATTTACGGTAATGCCGATTTACGTTCAGTACACATATCTTAAGGACGACGTTTTTTACGGTGAAGAAGTTTATGTACTACAGGCTAAGTGGGCAACAAGATATACAGCCGGCGAAAGTGAATTCAACTGTGATCCGGATTTACTAAAGGCTTCCGGTTCACACACTGCAACAATGAACATCAGTAAAAAAACAAAAAATGCTCTTGTCGTAAGGGACAGTGTTGACGAAACTTTCTTTTACGCAGACGGAAAACAGATCACCTTCAGGGGAACCATTTCTTTATTTACGGAATATCCTCCTAAAATCGACGGAAGTGAAATCATAAAAAAACTTTCCGCACAGAAAGACATTGCTGTTTCTAAAACCGATGCGGGAATCATGCTTACCCTTTCTGATTTAAAGTTTAAATCTGACAGTGCAGAACTTCTTCCGGGACAGACACAGCTGCTTGATTCAATTGCACAGGTCTTAAAACCTCTGGAAAAAACACAGTTCCTTATAGAAGGACATACCGCTTCTACCGGAAACGAAAAAGGCGAGCTTGAACTTTCCCTTGAGCGCGCATATTCAATTGCCCGGGAACTTTCCAGACGGGGCGTAAATGAAGAAATGATTATCTGCAAGGGAAGCGGTTCCCACAAACCGGCTGCAGACAACTCCACCCCTGAGGGAAGGGCAAAAAACCGCCGCGTAGAAATTACAATCCTTGAATAAAGAATTTCAGGCAAACCACCGAAAATTTATATATGAAGAATTTTGTAAAGACACTTACTGCACTTTTTTTATTCTCTGCTGCATGTGCACAATCATTTGCAGCACCAAAGGTTTCTGATGAACGGCAGAAGCTCATTACCTATGCCCTCAAACTTGAAGGAACAAAATATGTCTGGGGAGGAAGTGATCCTAAAAGAGACGGCGGTTTAGACTGCTCCGGATATGTTTCCTGGTGCGTAAACCATGCAGTCAGTCCAAAGCTTACAGACAACGGACACTTTCCGCGGCTATGCAATGCGATGTTTGAAAAAACAGAAGTAGTTTCTATAAATAACAGGGAACCAGGAGATTTAGTTTTTTTTAAAGCAAATCCTAACTCCGAAAAAATAACTCACGTGGGAATTTACTGCGGAGTTTATCATGGACCTAATAAAAAATTTGAAGGAAAAAGAGTTTTTATTTCTGCTATAAGTGACGGCCCAAGAACAGGCGTTCAGCTGGAATTAATGGATGCCCGCTACTGGAAGCAGCACTACTACGCAACAGGCAGATTCCTTCCGAAGACAAAACAATAGGTCCGATTGTAACAATCAGAATTAAAAGTTATTTTATTAATATGAAAACTACAAAACGATTTTTAATTCTGACTGTCACAGCTGTAATCCTTCCCCTCTTTTTTTCCTGCAAAAACGAAATAGTTATCACGGCTGACAATTCCGGCGGATATAATGTAGACGGCTGCTCCCTTAATTTAGGAAAGGCCCTTAAAGAAACAATAGCACAGATTACTGACTACAGCGGCCAGGACATAGAAGATAGTTTTTTTTCTGAAAAAGAAATTGCAAGAATCTGCACCGACACAGATTTTACTGACAGATTCATTTCCAGTACTGCAAACTCCCTTACAATAAAAATTTCACCGGCAATTCTTCAGGATACATACCAGACTTCACTTACTGATGAAGAAAAGAACTACGTCGACCTTCTTATGGCCCCGTCTGTTACAGGAGAAAAAATGACTCCGGAAGAATACAGAGATCTTGTTGCCTCTGTTTACGGAGAAGAACTGGCAGATGAAATGTGGAATGCAAAAATTACCTTAAACCTTGGATGCCCTTCAGGAAAAAAAATAAAAAAAGCCCTTTCTTCAAAACATGAAATCTCACATTCAGAAAAAAGGGCTTCCTTTGAAATCCCGCTGGTATATCTGCTTTCCATGCAGAGTTCTGCAGAATATTCAATTATCTGGTAAACGGTACCGCCTTAAAAACTATTTAAGTTCATAAGACTCACCGTATTTAACAATTTCTACATTCGGATAGCCGTTCTTTTCAAGGAAATCCTTCATAAACAGCTGGGCATCATGTTCACCGTGTACAAGGAAAATCTTTTTAAGGCGGCTTGTGTCAATTTCATTAAGCCAGTCCAGACTTTCCTGATAATCAGCGTGGGCACTGAATGCATTTATTGTTTCTACCTGAGCCTTTACGTTATACCAGTCTCCAAGAATCTTTACTTCTTTTTCTCCGTCGCGGATCCTGCGTCCCAGAGTATTTTCTGACATATAGCCTACAAGAAGAATGATATTCTTAGGATTGTTAATGTTATTTGCAAGATGATAAAGAATACGGCCGGCTTCACACATACCGTCGGCACTGATGATTATCATCGGACCCTGCTTTTTGTTAAGTTCCTTTGATTCATCAACAGACTGAACAAACTGCATGCTGTTCCATCCGAAAGGATTCTTATGATGCTGAAGGAAAGCCTGCTTTGTCTTTTCGTCATAACATTCCTGATGCAGCTGGAAAATACCGGTAGCATTTACAGCCATCGGCGAATCCATGTATACAGGAATCTGAGGAATCTTTTTCTGATCTACAAGAAGATGAAGGTAATACAGAATCTCCTGAGCACGTTCAATTGCAAAAGACGGAATGATAATCTTGCCTTTCTGATCTACAGCGCGGCGTACGATTTTTTCAAGATCTTCCATTGCCACTGAAGAAGGTTCATGAAGACGGTTTCCGTATGTACTTTCCATAAAAATATAATCCGGTGCCGGAAATTCAACTGCCGGATCACGGATAATAGGCTTGCACTTGCGGCCAAGGTCACCTGTATAAAGAACACGGATTTCATCACTTGGAGCCCCTTTAAGAGCTTCTTCTTCCTGAGCCTGATCCCTTCCTCTCTTATCAGGATTTATACCGAATATGCGGTGCCATAATCTTCTGCGGGAAGTTCCCATACCGCCGGATGCTTTTCCGCTGAGATGGTTTTTACGCTGTCCTGTAATCGTAAAATATGCCAGTGAACTTCCAAGAATATGACCTGCATCAAAAAATTCCAGCTGAACGTCAGGAGCTATGAACATTTTACGGTTATAGCTTAAGGTAATAATCTGATCAGCAGCCTTAACGCAGTCTTTTTCCGTAAACAATGGCTTCCAGGAAAACTTCTCGCCTTTTTTTGCAGCCTGTTTTGCAAGAAATTCCGCATCACGAGCCTGAATGCGGGCACTGTCCATCATTACAATATTAGCAAGATCACGGGTTGCAGGAGTTGCATAAATGTTTCCGCCGTAACCGTTTTTTGTAAGTACAGGCAAAAGTCCGCAGTGATCATAATGAGCATGTGTAAGAACTACACTTTCAATCTTATCAGGAGCAAAATCAAAATTCCTGTTTTTTTCATCACTTTCAGAACGCTTTCCCTGGAATGCACCGCAGTCAATCATAAAGCTTCTTCCGTCAATTTCAAGAATATGTTTACTTCCTGTTACTTCCTGAGCTGCACCTAATGAATAACTTATTACTGCCATAATTTCACCTCCAGGTTGAATCTCACCCTATTTAAATTATAAGGCGGAATCATTTAATAAACAAATTTTTAAGGTTTTTTTTACATTATCCGGCTTCCTTAAAACTTATCCCTGGACTTCTTATATAGAAAAATTTATTGTATACTCATTAGTATTATGAAACATAACATGCAGATTTTACAGGAACTGGGCACTGCAAACGGCCCTCTTTGCGTTGGTTTGGATACTGATCCTTCTTATATTCCCCAGTCGGTTTTAAAAAACTACCCTTCTCCGGCTCAGGCTGTTCTTGCCTACAATAAAGAAATCATTTCCAGAGTTACTCAGGAAAAAAGCGCCTGCTGCTTTAAGGTTCAGATTGCCTATTATGAAGCCATGGGACTTGAAGGAATGAAAGTCTACGCAGAAACCTTAAAGGAAGTAAAAAAATCAGGTTTAATCTGCATTTCTGACATAAAAAGAGGCGACATTGCCGCAACCGCCGGTGCCTATGCCAGGGCACATTTTACCGGTGACTTTGAAACAGACATTATTACCATAAATCCGTACATGGGTTTTGATACCCTTAAGCCATTTGCCGAATACTGCAAAAAAGGAAAGGGTATTTTTGTTCTCCTGCGCACTTCAAACCCTGGAATGACTGACATTGAACAGCAGGAACTTAAAAACGGAAAGCGTGTTCTTGATAATGTGGGAGAAGAACTTGAACGTCTTAGAACTGAATTTGAATCAGACTTTGCAGGACAGACCTGTTCTCCAATAGGAGCTGTGGTTGGCTGTACGGAAGAAAGCGATGCAAGACTTTTACGGGATGCATACCCTGAGATTTACTTCCTTATTCCGGGATACGGCGCACAGGGAGGCGCTGCAAGAATCTGTGCCACCCTTATGGATAAATGCGGAGGCACCGTAAACTCAAGCCGCGGCATACTCTGCGCATGGAAAAAAGATTCTGACTGCCTTGCAAAAGGTGAAGATTCCCTTACGATGAAGGACATTGCAGACGCAGCTTCAAAGGCAGCTCTTGCAAGTAAAAAAGAACTTCTTGATGCATACAAAAACCTTTAACCAGCATGCCTGAACAGATCAGTTTTAGTCAGATAGAAGGGGTCTCTGCAGGAAATGCACAGAATGATGAAGCAAAAACCGGAGTAACAGTTTTTGTATTCCCGGAAGGGGCAGTTGCAGCCTGTGATGTCTCCGGAGGCGGTCCTGCCAGCCGGGAAGTCCCTGTTGTTGATGTAGAAAAAAACGACATAAACATAAATGCCATTGTACTTGGAGGAGGCTCTGCCTTCGGACTTGCTGCTTCAGACGGTGTAATGAAATGTCTTGAAGAAAACTCCATGGGCTACGACACACATTTTGCTAAAGTTCCGATTGTCGTTCAAAGTGACATATATGACTTAAGTTATGGAAGTGCAAAAATCAGGCCTGACAGTGCAATGGGATATGAAGCCTGTAAAAATGCTCTTGAAAAAAATTCCCCGGTAAGCGGAAACATCGGCGGAGGCTGCGGTGCAACTGCCGGAAAAATCTGCGGAATGAAGCGGGCCCAGAAAAGCGGTATCGGTTATGCGGCTTTTAAACTTGGAGAGCTTAAAGTCGGAGCTGCAGTTGTTGTAAATTCTTTTGGAGATGTATACAGCAATTCAAAAAAAATCTGCGGCCTGATGAATGAAAACAGAACTGAGTACTGCGATTTTCTGGAACAGCTTTACAAAACCGTTTCCGAAAAATATGCCGGTACTTTTAAAAATACAAATACAACAATCGGAGCTGTTTTTACAAACGGAAACTTTTCAAAATCTGACCTGAAAAAAATTGCCGTAATGACACGAGCCGCCTATGCAAAATGCATAATTCCATGCGGAACAATGGGTGACGGAGATACAATCTATGCGGCAAGTTGCGGAACAAAAGTTCCTTCAGACGTAAACACAGCCGGTATACTTGCAACAGCAGCAATGGAAGCTGCAATAGCAGATGCCGTACGTTCATCAAGAATAAGTGATGAAGAATATCTTTCCAACATAAAATAACTTCAGGAGAAAATCATGGATGCACCGGAAATCGACGAAAATGGAAAAGGCATTTTATACGCCCAGAAAGCAGATGTAAGTTTCGTAAAAAAAATTGAAGGACAGTCAAACGTCTACCTTCTCGAAGTTCTTACTGCTGTAGAAAAAAATCAGATCTCTTCCAGACCGGGACAGTTTTACATGATTAAAGGAAGTGTTTCCGGAGTTCAGTTTGGAAGACCAATAAGCGTATACAATTCTACAGAAGGAACCGTTCCTGCATCAGAAAAAAAACTGCTTAAAATCCAGTTCATGATTCTTGAAAAGGGTGAAGGAACAAAAGAACTCTGTCACTTAAAGCCTAATGATAAAATTGACATAACCGGACCTTTAGGCAACTGCTTTACTCTTCCCCAGGATATCTATGCCCTTGAAAGTGACAGGCCTCAAATTGCAATTGTGGGAGGAGGAATCGGAGTTGCACCGGTTGCAAATTTTGCTTCTTCCCTTACTCCAAAAAGCTATGATTTTTTTGCCAGCTTCAAATCAAAAACCTACGGGCTTGAAAACATAAAGGCACAGAACCTTATCATAACGACAGATGACGGAAGCGAAGGTATTCACGGAATGCTCAGTGCAGCCCTTACGGAAGAAAAAATAAAGGCTGCAGGATATAAAGTAATTTTTGCCTGCGGTCCAATGCCTATGCTTTCTTATGTAAAAGACATTGCAGAAAAATGCGGAATTAAATCTTACCTGAGTCTCGAAAAGAAAATGCTTTGCGGTGCAGGGGCCTGTCTCGGATGTACGATTCAGACAAAAATCGGAAACAGGCGTGTATGCAAAGACGGACCGATATTTGAAGGAAGCATTCTTGATTTTGACTTACTGCGCTCACAGATTCCTTCAGCACATAAAAACCACTGCCTTGAAAATAAAGAGCCGGATCTAAAAGTAAAAATTGCAGGTGTTGAATTTAAAAATCCGGTAATTGCAGCCAGCGGAACTTTTGGCTTCGGTCAAAACTACAGAGGCTTTTTTGACGTAAGCAGAATCGGCGGCATAAGTTCAAAAGGCCTTACACTGAATCCTAAACCAGGCAATGAAGGAGAACGCATTATAGAAATAACCGGAGGAGACATAAACTCCATCGGTCTTGAAAACCCAGGCGTTCCTTCATTTATAGAAAATGAACTTCCGCGAATGCTCTCTCTTGATACAACAACAATTGCAAATCTTGCAGGAAGTGACCTTGAGTCTTATGTTGAAGGAGCAAAGCTTCTTGATAAAACAGATGTTCCAATGATTGAACTTAACATCAGCTGTCCTAACGTAAAACACGGCGGAATGGCATGGGGAACGGAACCGGAAGCAGCTTATGAATGTGTAAGTGCTGTCCGCAAAGCTACATCAAAACCGCTTATGGTAAAACTTTCTCCTAATGCACCGGATCTTGTTGCTGTTGCATTAAGCTGTATAAAAGCAGGAGCAGATGCATTAAGCCTCATCAATACAATTCAGGCTGTAGCCATCGACATAGAAAAAGCCCGTCCATATTTTAACAATGTAAAAGCCGGCATGTGCGGCCCGGCAGTAAAGCCGATTGCCTTAAGAATGGTTTATGACGTCTGTTCTGCAATAAAAAAACTTCCGGAATCAGAACAGGTTCCTGTTGTAGGACTTGGCGGTATAAGCAGGTGGCAGGATGCAGTTGAATTCATAATGGCAGGAGCTGATGCAGTTCAGGTCGGAAGCGCAACTTTCTCTAATCCGAACGCAATGTGTGAAATCGTAGACGGACTTACCGCCTTCATGAAATCCCACGGCTACAGTTCCATTGCAGAAATGAAGGGACTGGCGCTGTAAGATTTCTGATTCATATTACATAAAAACTGAATCTGAAAGAGAAAGATACTGAATGTCATCGTCAAGATAAGTTGAAAATCTTCCGATGACAGTTATATTTTCTCCTTCTACAGGAAAATCCTTCGGATATTCATAACTGTTGTCTTTTAAAGAAAATTCCAGTCCGCTGGAGCAGCAGGCAAGGGCATCCTGAATTATACATGCAAAATAAGTATTGCCTGAATATTCATCATGATAAGAAGAAAACTGTCCGCGCATTTTTACAATCTTACCGATATAGTCTTCAGGATAAATAAGCATTTTGTAAACTTCAGAATAAACCATATTTGAATCCATAGTCGTCAAATCCAGGTCTATCTTACGTTCATCCGCAAGAAAACTTTCTTTCCATCTCTGTTTTAAATCTTCTTCATTTCTGTCAATCTTTTCTGCAGTATCTGAGACTGAAGTTTGAGCAGCCGGTTCCGACACAATTGAATCAAGAACGCTGTCTACAGTAGGACCGTTATTTTTTGTAAAACGGGAGGCAGAAGACTGTCTTTTACATGAAAATACAGAAAAACACAAAAGCACTACACCTGCTGATAAAGCCGCCCACAAAAAACTTTTACGAATCATTTTCTTATTCCTCCGATAAACAAACCTGCTGCCCAGCATAAAACAAAGGCTGCAACATCAACTGCAACTATTGTAGAACCTACAGGAAGCCTCTCCAGAATTGAAATTATAATTCCTGAGAAAGCACATATTACAGAAAGAACTGCAGAAAAAACAGTTACTTTTCTAAAAGTTTTAAAAAGCCTCATGGCAGACAGTGCCGGAAAAATTACCAGTGCCGATATAAGCAGGGAACCTACAAGATTCATGGCAAGAACGATTATAACAGCAACTACAACAGCAATTAAAAAATTATAAAGGCCGACCTGAACACCAGAAGCCCTGGCAAAATTTTCATCAAAGGTAATAGAAAAAATCTTGTTGTAAAAAAACACAAAAAGAACATCAACTGCCAGCGAAAGTATGACGCATAACAATACATCATTTTTTCTTAACGTAAGTATTGAAGTTGAACCAAATAAGGTTGTACAGACATCAGCAGAAAGATTTGCAGACACAGGAAACACATTCATAAGAAGATAACCAAAGGCAAGAGCACCTACAGAAATCATCGCTATGGCGGCATCTCCCTTTATCTTTGCATTCTGACTTGTACGCAAAAGAAGAACCGCACTTAAAATTGTTCCCGGCAAAACGATAATCATATTATTAGTCAGATTCAGAATTCCTGCTATGGCCATAATTCCAAAAGCAACATGAGAAAGACCGTCTCCGATAAAAGAAAATCTTTTTAATACCAGAGTAACTCCCAGCAAAGAAGAACAGAGGGCTACAAGTACACCTACTATTATGGCATAACGAATTATAGGGTACTGAAGATACATCATAAGTTCATCAAACATCAGCTTTCTCCTGAGCAGTTATATTCTGATTTAAGAAAAATTTTCCACATTCACTTTTTAAATATTCATCTTTTGTTCCAAAAAAAGTTTTCTTTCCTACATGAAGAATATGCGTAGAATATTTTAATGCCGCACTCATATCATGAGAAATCATTATTATAGTAATTCCTGAAGCATTCAATTCAGAAATAAGTGAATACATTTCCGAAGTAACTTTAGGATCAAGTCCAGAAACCGGTTCGTCAAGAAGAAGAATTTTTTCTGCAGCACACAACGCTCTTGCCAGAAGAACTCTCTGCTGCTGTCCGCCAGACAGTTCCCTGTAACATCTTGAAGAAAGAGAAGTTATTCCCATACGCTCAATATTTTTCTTTGCAAGATTCTTTTCTTTACGATTATAAAAAGGCCTGAACCCGCAGCGAGCCTGACAGCCGGACAAAACAATTTCATAAACAGAAGCCGGAAAATCTTTCTGAACTACAGTCTGCTGTGGCAGATATCCTATTTCATTTCTCTTTAGTCCGTCTCCTGTAACTATCTGACCTGACAAAGGAGACTGCAGGCGTAAAAGGGTTTTCATCAGAGTAGATTTTCCTGCACCGTTTTCTCCAACAATACAAAGATAGTCTCCGGAATTAACAGAAAAATTTAAATCCTTTAAAATTACATTCCCGTTATATCCCAAATCCAGATTCCGTACCGTAAGCAATGCCATTACAGTCTCCTTTATTTTTTATTTAAGAGCTTCCTTTAATACATCAAGATTAGCATACATTACAGAAAGATAGTCCTTTCCGTTTGTAAAATCTTTTTTTGAAGAAGCCTGAAGAGAATTCAGAGAAAGAATCTTCTGATTTTTATTTTTTGAACCTGCAACAACAGTCTCTGCAATTCTGTGAGATTTTCCTTCTATTGTCAAAACAACCGGCAGATTAAGTTCATCCAGTTTTTTTGAAAGGAAAATAACCGTATCAAAACTTGCTTCTGTTTCTGCAGAACAGCCGATGAATGCTGTATAGTATTTAAGTCCGTAATCTTCCGTCATATAGCGGAACGGAAAACGGTCTGCAAAAAGAAGTGTCTTTCTCTTTGCACTGCTGACAGCTGCACTGTATTCCTTATCAAGGATAGAAAGTTTTTCTATATATGCAAGACTGTTTGCTTCATATACATCTGCATTTTTTGAATCAACCTTTTTCAATGCAGAAGCAATACTCTTTGTAAGGACACTGGCATTTCTGAGAGAAAGCCATACATGTTCATCATACTCAGCTTCTTCCTCATCATGATGATGCTCATGTTCATCCTCATCTTCGTCTTCATGCTCGTGCTCATCTTCCTGCTGCATTCCCTCAACAAACTCTTCTTCTTTTGCAGCATCACCGATTTCTTCCAGAAGATTAACTACAACCATATTTTTATTTACAGCGTTTTCAAGAACGTCATCTACCCATTCATCAGACTCTCCGCCGACATAAATAAAAACATCACTGTTAATAATTTTTACAATATCATCTGCAGACGGCTGATAGTTATGAAGATCAACTCCATTATCCAGCAGAAGAGTAACTTCCACATCAGAGCTTTTTTCTCCAAGAATATTTTCTACCCAGTCATAAACAGGATAAATTGTTGTCACAACCTGAAGTTTGCCGGAACTTTTTTTTGCATTACAAGACAAAAACAGGACACTCATTAATAATGCCGACGCAAACAAAGAAATTATTTTTTTCATATTTTTCCTCATATAAAATTTGTAAAAGAACATCCGCTTCCCAAACAGAATATATTTTCAGAGGGGATCTTTTGAACGTTCATTTTTTTGAGACTGTCAAAGCTCTTATATATAGAAAAAAAACTTCAATTATTGAGACGGATTTTTTTTGATACAGGAGTATTTATAAAAAAAGGATTGAGTTTTACGGAACAAAAATAAACTAAAACAAAAACTGCAAGTACAGCTGAAACTGCTTTTCCGCTTTCGAGATGAGAAAAATTCTGTTCTGCCATCTGAAGGCAAAGACAGATCTCACAATCTTCACCGGAACACTCATGCTCTGCTTCATGAAAAATGTAAAATGAGGAAAATAAAACTGATAATAAAAAAGCAGATGCTAAAAAAACAGCTTTTCTTTTTACTACAGCTGAACCCTGCATGGTGAAATTCTTATCACAAAGAAATTATTGCGTCAATAAACATCAAAAAGTAAATCCGGGAATCTCCAGGGTCCGTTTAAGAATTCCGTTCATAAAGGCAATTGCCATTCCGTAATTTGTAAAGGGAACTCCCTGTTTTCTGCAGTATTCTTCCCTGCTCTGCATTTCTTTTTCGTTAAGCATGCATCCGCCGCAGTGAATTACAAGAGTATAAGCAGACAGATCTTCAGGAAAAGTTCCGCCGCTGGTAAAATCAAAAGCCAGTTCCCTGCCTGAGTATTTTTTTAACAGAGCAGGTATTTTTTGAGTTCCTATATCACCACACTGCCTGTGATGAGTACAGCCTTCACTTATTAAAACTCTGTCACCGGATTTCAGTTCATCAATTTTTTTTACGCACTCTGCTGAATGTTCAAGAGTTCCCTTAAAACGGGACATCAAAATAGAAAAACTCGTCAAAGGAATTTCTTCCGGAACAATTTTATCCACCTGAGCAAAAGCCTGAGAATCAGTTATAACCATAGCAGGTTTCTGAGAAAGGATTTCAAGAACATAACTCAGATTTTCTACACTGGTACAGACAGGAACTGCCTGAGCATCAAGAATATCCCGTAACGCAATCTGCTGGGGCAAAATCAGACGGCCTTCCGGTGCAGCCTTATCAATAGGAATTACCAGAACAACTGTATCCTTTGGTTTCAGCAAATCTTTTACAAAAGGAACCTTATGCTGCTGAGGACGGAGAGATGCAATTTTATTTTTAAGCCCTTCAATATTTTTTTTAGACAGGGCACTTACAAAAATACAGCTTTCAGAATTTTCTTCCATCGAAACGCAGTTTTCTTCATCTTCTGCCAGATCACATTTATTCAGAGCAACAACACAGGGAACTTTTTTATTCTTAAACTCATCAAGCAGATATTTTTCTTCAGGAGAAAATTTTTTTTCACGGCAGTCTTTTACAAGAACAGCTATCTGAACTGAATCCAATATGCGCCTTGTTTTTTCAATACGCAGCTGCCCCAGTTCACCTTCATCATCAATTCCCGGAGTATCAATTATTACAACAGGACCAAGAGGCAGCAGTTCCATTGTTTTTTTTACAGGATCAGTTGTAGTTCCCTTTATTTCAGAAACTATACTCATATCCTGTGCCGTAATTGCATTTACAAGACTTGATTTTCCGGCATTGCGTTTTCCAAAAAAAGCAACCGTTACCCTTGGCAATGAATTCTGTTCCACTTTTAAAACCTGAAATCCCTTCTGTCTGAATTTTTTATTGCTTCAATATGCTCTGCAGTAATTTCACGGACTTTATCTTTAGGAATCTTTTTCAATTCCTCCTCAATCATTTTGAATCCGACTTTTTTTGTTGCATCAGAAGCATAGTCCACAAGATATTCCGTCAGTGTCATAAGGGCATTCGGATGACAGCAGTTTAAAATCTGTCCGCTTTTACAAAGACTCATAAAACGGTCGCCGGTTCTTCCTTCCCTGTAGCAGGCAGTACAGAAAGAAGGTATGTGATCCTTTTCCATAAGCCACTTTACAACTTCATCAAGAGTGCGCTGGTCACTTACGTCAAACTGTTCCGTATCATGAGGACGCTCTGCCTGAGTATATCCGCCCACGCTTGTACGGGAACCGCCGGAAATCTGACTTATTCCCAGCTTCAGTGCTTCCTCACGGACTTTTTCTCCTTCACGGGTAGAAATAATCATACCTGTATAAGGAACTGCAATACGGATGCAGGCAATTATCTTTTTAAACATTTCATCAGGAATTGAATTATCAAAAACATCAGGATTAATATCGTCCGCATGCTTTACCCGGGGAACACTTATTGTATGAGGCCCAACCCCGTGTACAGCTTCAAGATGTTCCGCGTGCATTAAAAGCCCCGCAAATTCATAACGGTAACTTTCAAGGCCAAAGAGAACTCCCAGTCCTACATCATCAATTCCGCCTTCCATGGCTCTGTCCATTGCTTCCGTATGCCATGAGTAATCATGCTTAGGACCAGTAGGATGCAGCTCTTCATAACTCTTCCTGTTATAAGTTTCCTGAAACAGAATATAGGTTCCGATTCCCGCGTCATGAAGTTTTTTATAATTTTCTACTGTTGTTGCAGCAATATTTACATTTACGCGGCGGATTGCACCGTTTTTATGATTAATCGAATAAATAGTCCTGATACTTTCAAGAATATATTCAATTGGATTATTTACAGGATCTTCTCCGGCTTCTATGGCAAGGCGCTTGTGCCCCATATCCTGAAGGGCAATTACTTCCTCACGGATTTCTTCCTGAGTAAGCTTCTTTCTGGCAATGTGTTTATTCTTCAAATGATAGGGACAGTAAAGACATCCGTTTACGCAATAGTTTGAAAGATACAGAGGAGCAAAAAGAACTATTCTGTTTCCATAGAAAGCCTGTTTTATCTCTTCGGCAATTTCATACATGCGCTCAATTTTTTCCGGAATATCACAGGCAAGAAGTACGGAAGCTTCCCGGTGTGTAAGTCCGGCACAACGGCATCCGTTTCCTGATTTCTGAGGACGGGCCTTTTCCAAAATACTGTCTATAAGGTCAATGTCATTTTTATGGGCATCAGCGTAGGCAAGTGTCTCCTGAATTTCTTCATGATTGATAAATTCATCTGCATTAAGTGAAGTAGTATTGTATACAGCCATATAAAAAATATAAGACCTCAGCATAAATTTTTCAACTCGGGGGCAGAACTGATTTTTTGGAAATAAACCGAAAAAGAAAAACTTAACTTTACCCATATTAATAGGTAAATTTTCTGTTAAAATTGAATTTTGTTTCATTTAGGAATATCATTGAAGGAATGGATTATTACTACTACTAAGGAAGACGGCTGTGAAAAATCTTACACCTGTTATTAATGTCGACAAAGATAAATGCTGCAACTGTCACAGATGCATTGCAGTTTGTCCGGTTAAACTTTGTAACAACGGATCCGGAGATTATGTATCTATCAATCATGAACTCTGTATAGGATGCGGAGTCTGTATTGAAGCCTGTACCCATGAAGCCAGGACCGGTATTGATGATACTGACCTTTTCTTTGACGCTCTTAAAAATAAAGAAAATATTGTTGCAATCGTAGCACCTGCTGTTGCCGTTAATTTTAAAAATAAAGACCTTGAACTTAACGGCTGGTTAAAATCTATTGGTGTAAAGGCAGTATTCGATGTAAGTTTCGGTGCAGAACTTACTACAAAAACTTACGTTGAACAGATGAAAAAAGAGAATCCGATGCTCATGATTTCTCAGCCTTGCCCTGCACTGGTTACATTCATAGAAACATACAAACCTGAACTCATTAAATATCTTGCAAAAGGCGACAGTCCTATGGCACATACCGTAGAACTGATACGTAATTTTTATCCTGAATACAAAAACTGCAAAATCGCTGCAATTTCTCCATGCTTTGCAAAACGCCGGGAATTTGACGAAAACGGCCGTGGTGATTTTAACGTTACAATGAAAAACCTGGATAAATATTTCAGGGAAAATAATATCGATCTTTCAAAATTCCCTAAAACTGAATATGACAATCCTCCAGCAGAACGTGCCGTACTTTACTCAACTCCAGGTGGTCTTATGCGGACAGCAGAACGATTTGTTCCGGGAATAAGTCAGCAGACCAGAAAAATAGAAGGCGCTCCTGAAGTTTTTGAATACCTGGCAAATCTTGCAAATCAGGTTACAGACGGAAAAAAGCCTCTTTTTAAACTTATTGACTGCCTTAACTGCGGAAAAGGCTGTAACCGTGGAGCAGGAACTACAAACCAGCATCTTTCTCTTGATGAACTGGAAAGCCTTGTAGAAAATCGTGCACAAGAAAGAAAACTCAGATGGAACACCCTGAATTCTTTTGGAAAGAAATTCGCAATAAAAAAACTCAACAAAAAAATCGATGAATACTGGAAGGAAGGACTTTACGAAAGAAAATATACAGACAGAAGTGAAGTTCTCCGCGCAAAAATAAAAACACCAAACCATCAGGAATTACAGGAAATCCTGAAACAGATGGAAAAGTACAGTACTAAAGACATGTACGACTGCGGCGCCTGCGGATACCACAGCTGCGAGCAGATGGCTGTAGCAATTTTTAACGGACTTAACAAACCAGAAAACTGCCACCACTATGTTCTCAAACGGGCAAAAGACAACCATGCATCAGAACTGAAAAAAGCAATTACACGCATTACAGAAGAAAGCGTAGAAATGCTTAATCAGACAAAGAAAGACGTTGCTTCCCTTGTAAACATTACCGGCACAATGGCAAATAATGTAAACACGTCTTCTTCTGAAATTGAAGACATGATTTCTAAAATAAAATCAATCACAAACATAATCGAAAACAACTATCAGATAGTTACAGATCTTGAAAACGCAACACAAAGCGGCCGTACAAGTCTTGCCCAGGTTTCTTCACTTGTAAGTGACATTGAAAATGAATCTGATCAGCTGGTCGAGATGAGTGAAATGGTAGGACAGATTTCTGAACAGACAAACATGCTTGCCATGAATGCCGCTATTGAAGCCGCTCATGCAGGAGAAGTCGGAGCAGGATTCAGCGTAGTATCAGACGAAATAAGAAAACTCGCAGAAGATTCAGGAGAAGAAGCCCGTCAGATAAACAATGTTCTTAAAAGAATAAAACAGATGATTGACGATGCTTATACAACTTCAGGGGTTGCCCAGAAAGAATTTGAGAATGTAGTTACTCTTGCAAGCCGCATGAAGGAGCATGAACTTACCGTTAAAAGTTCAATGACAGAACAGACAGAAACAAACGGACGTCTTCTGGAAAGCCTTGCACAGATGCGTGACGAAACAAAATCTGTTGAAACTGCAGCAGGAAACCTCAGTTCAAATACAGAAACTGTTATAAAATCCATCAGCAATATCGGAAAGGCAACCTGATTCCTGTCTCAGAAAGATTTCATGTCGCCCCGGTCAACGACTATCTGATAACCAATTGACTGCATTCGTTTATCAGCACAAACTCTGCACCTGGCACTTTCTTCTCCGGTGCAGACTTTGTTGTTGTACAGTTCATATTTTTTTCTGACCGCAAGAGGACTTAAGTTAGGCATTACGACATTTGCACCGCTTAAGATTCCCCTTTCCCTTCCATCCGGAATTAAAGTAGCAAGAGCCGTTGTTGCAGGAAGAAGAATATTCGGCTTAATGATTCTGATAACAGAAAGCAGAAAACAAGTAAGCTCAGCACTGCCGGATTTTTCTCTGGCAAAGGGAGTTTCCCTGTGAGGAATAAAAGGACCGATTCCACACATTTCAGGCTGAAAAGTTTCTATAAATTTTAAATCTTCTGAGAGCTCTTTTTCTGTCTGAAAAGGACTGCCAACCATAAATCCTGCCCCTACGGCAAAACCAGTTTTACGAAGAACAGAAAGACAGTTCATTCTGTTTTTAAAACTCATGCCCTCCGGATGAAGTTTTGAATAATGAAGTTCATCTGCAGTTTCGTGACGCAAAAGATAACGGTCGGCACCTGCTTCAAAAAGCGCACGGTAACTTTCTTCAGAACGTTCTCCTACAGATAAAGTTACTGCACAATCCGGATGATTCTGCTTTATTTTTCTTATGATGGAACACAAAACCTCGTCTGAAAAAAAAGGATCTTCTCCCCCCTGAAGAACAAAAGTCCTGTATCCAAGTTCATAGCCTTCATCAGTACAGGCAACTATCTGTTTTTCTTCCAGACGGTAGCGGTCACAGTTAAGATTGCTTTTTCTAAGACCGCAGTAATAACAATCATTTTTACATCTGTTGGTAAATTCAATCAATCCGCGGATGTAAACGGAATTACCGTAAATACTTTTTCTAATATCTACGGCTTTCTGTCTCAAAAATTCCGTTACATAATTCGTACGATTTTTTATTAAAAACTCATACTCTGACACAGAAAGTTTATGTTCAGCACACAGCTTTTCTGCAAGCAAATTGATTTCTTCCATTAAAAGGCCTACCAGCCTTTATACTATAACCTCAGTTATTCCTGAAAATCAATCCAAAGATTCTGCGTACAACCGGACCGGCAAATAAAAGCTGCCAGAAAGCTGCCATCGGATAATTCAATATCGTAGTCTGAAGCCATACAGAAATAATGCTGCTGTTAAGACATCCCTTAAAAAGTATAGTTGCCGCAAGACTCATAAGAGGGCACATAAACCAGACAGAACATATTGAAATGGAAAGCACAATAAAAACAGGATTGTCTTTCTGAGGATTAAAAAGTCTGAAAGTAATTTTTTTTGCAAGCGGTCCTACAAAAATCATATCAAGAATAAAAGCAATCGGCATCATCACAGGAAGTTCATGAAAAATGCATTTAAGAAAACTGCATTATTCATTCCTCCGCAGGCAAGTGCAATATTGTAACAGATCATTGCATAGACCATTACAAAAACCATGATTACTGTAAAAACAATTTCCTGAAAAAGATTTTTTGGCATAAAATCTCCTGTGCCGGAGAATACACAACAAAGTCATCCGGCATTCTAAAAAATGATTGCGGATAACTGCGCAGTACCTGCACATGAGCATAGAAAGAAATGTGTGATTAAATTTCTTTATAAGATTAGCAACCTGAATAAGTGCCGCAATACTATCAAATTTATTTTTTTTGTGTAATAGCTTCTCTTAAAAATTTATAATGTTTTTTTTATTAAAAATTTACATTTCTTTAATTGATTTTAATATTACTTTCATAAACAATTGAATCATGATTTATATTCTTGAAGATGATGATAACATCCGCAAATTAATCGTTTACACTTTACAAAGTCATGGCTTCAAATGCAAAGAATTTTCAAAGCCTTCTCAAATGTGGAATGCTCTGGAAAATCATACGCCTGATCTTATTCTTCTTGATATCATGCTCCCTGAGGAAGACGGAATGACTATCCTGAATAAACTGCGGGAGAATTCAAAATACAAATCAATTCTCATAATAATGATTACTGCAAAAGACAGAGAAGATGACATGGTCAACGGGCTTGATTCAGGAGCAGACGACTATATTGCAAAACCCTTCGGAATGATGAACCTTATCTCAAGAATCAATGCACTGCTGAGGCGTCAGGAAAACTACACAAGGCGGCCTAAAATTATAGAAAGCGGACCTTTTGTAATTGATATTTCAAGACATACAGTTTTTCTTGATGCTGTAGAACTTTCACTGACTCTTAAAGAATTTGATCTTCTTGCAGTTTTAATAAAAAATAAAGGCAGAGTCATGACACGGGAAGAACTTTTAAACTCCGTGTGGAATATTGATGCAGAAATCGAAAGCCGAACCGTCGACGTGCACATACGTACCCTGCGTCAAAAGCTTGGCCGCTATGAAAATGTCATAGAAACAATACGTGGTGTAGGATATGTAATAAATTAGCCCCTGGCGGAGAGAATGAAAGCAAAGTCACTGACTTTTAGAATTTTTATAAACACTTTTTTAACAGGAACCTTTATTTATTTTTTTTGCACCCTTATTTTTATAAGTACAGTTTATAAATATTTTGAAAAACAAATCTTCAATGAATTAGAAACCGAAAGTCAGTTCCTGATTTATCCCATTCTGTCAGACAATCTTGAAGAAATTAAAAATATAGAAACAACAACCCGAATAACTTTAATTCATCCAGACGGAACCGTTTATTTTGACAATCAGATTTCTCCAGATTTTCTTGACAACCATACAAACCGCACAGAATTTCAGAAGGCCTTAAAAAACGGCTCAACAAAAATTTCCCGCTATTCATCTTCCATGACAGAAAAAAACCTTTACTACGCAAAGCTTCTTCCAAACAAAGACGTTCTTAGAATCAGTTGCACGCAGCGTACTATATGGAATCTTATTTCTGAACTCAAGGCCGTTCTCATTACAGTATTCCTTCTTGCAATCTTCATATCAGGAGCAGCAGCTCACATAATTGCAAGACGGCTCCTGTCCCCTCTTAACGATATTGATTTAGATAATCCTGATTCTTCAAAAACCTATTATGAACTCCAGCCTTTTCTTAAACGGATTGCAGATGAAAATCTTGAAAAAGAAAAACAGGAAGAAATACGCCAGCAGTTTACCGCAAACGTAAGTCATGAATTAAAAACCCCTCTTACAAGCATTTCAGGATTTGCAGAAATAATCAAACAGGGAACTACGGATCAGAAAACGACAGTAGACTTTGCCAAATCAATCTACGAAGAATCACAGCAGATGATAGCTCTGATAAATGACATAATCAGGCTTTCTAAACTTGATGCAAAATCAATTTCTCTGGAAAAAGAGAATTTCAGTTTAAAAGAAACCTGCAAAGATGCAAAACATGTTCTAGAAGCAAGTGCAGCAGCAAGAAATATTTCCATGAGCATAGATGGAGATGAAGGAATAATTTACGGAGTACGCCCGGTTGTTTATGAAATGGTCTACAATCTTATAGACAACGCAATAAAATACAACAAAAAAAACGGTTCAGTAGAAATTAAAATAAAAACAATGACAGAAAACTATAATCCGAAAAAGACTACAGTTGTTCTTATGATAAGAGACACCGGAATAGGAATTCCAAAAAATGAACAGGGAAGAATTTTTGAACGGTTCTACAGAATCGATAAAAGCCGCTCAAGGGCAATGGGCGGAACAGGACTCGGGCTGAGCATCGTAAAGCACGCGGCCAAATATCATGATGCAATAATCCTGCTGAACAGCGAAGAAAATAAAGGCAGCATCTTTACGGTCATATTCAACCAGTAATCATATATTTACATAGATTTTACGAAAGGTTTATGTTAATCCTGAATGAATCATATTATATTTTAAGTGCTTATGATTATGAACGCTATTGCTCAGGTTCTTTGTTTTATCGTTTCCCTCTCCCTTCTCCCTTTCTGAATCAACATGCTGTCAGATGAAATTCAAAAAGGTACCGGAAAAGGACTCCAGAAAATGCTTGAAAAAAAATAACCGGCAACAGAGCGGGCACCGCCTTAACAGGAACCAGTGTTATACTGTAATTCAGTCATCCGGGCAACGGCAGTCATAGTCATAAGTTTTTGTTAAAACAAAAAATCATGGCAGGGATAAAAAAAACTCAATAGCCCAGTTTTTTATCAACCAGATATTTAAGAGGTTTGCCTTTAAAATAATTATCAAGGTCTTCAAGAAACATTTCTACATTTCTGTCTTTTGTATACTCAACAGTCATGTTCCCGGCAACATGAGGCGTTATAAGAAGATTCTTTATCTTCCATAAAGGACTTTCTTTTGGAAGAGGTTCTTTAGCAAAAACATCAAGAGCTGCTCCGGCTAAATGTCCTGACAAAAGATTTTCTGCAAGAGCATCTTCATCTATGGCACTTCCCCTGCCAACATTAATTACATAAGCTCCCCGGGGTAAAAGTTTGATGCGTTCTTCAGAAAGAATACCGGCAGTTTCCTGAGTTCCGGGAAGACACATTGCAAGAAGTTCTGTTTCAGGAAGAACCTCATTCAGGGCTGTTACCGGATATACTTTATCAAAAAATCCCGAACTGTTTTTTCCACTCCGGCAGACACCGGTAATTGAGGCAGGTTCAAAACCACGAAGACGTTTTGCAAAGGAAGTTCCTATATCACCTGTTCCCAAAACCGTAACCCGGCAGTTTTTAAGAGACTTCTGTTCCCGTGGAAAAAGCCACTTACCGTTACGAGTTTCTTCAAAAAATTCATCAAGGCGGCGGAACATTACAAGAGCAGCAGCTATCATATGTTCGGCAATAGAAACTCCGTAAGCACCGGCAGAATTTGTTACAAGACATTCCTCATTTGCAAAATACCCCGGCACCATAAGGGAATCAACTCCCGCCCATGGAACACAAAGCCATTTTAATTTTCTGCTTACTTTTGAAATTGAAGGAGCAAATCCGTAAATAATATCTGCATCATAATCAGTTTCCGGAACCTCCTTTTCTGATTTATAAAACACAGCTTCAGCTTTATAAACCTCCGCTGCTTTTTTTATAAGATCAAAATACTTCTGTTCAAGATTGCTGTTGATTACAAGAATTTTCATACAGAAACTATAGCACAATGACTAAGATTTGTTTTTCAAAAGCAGTTTAGGCTTCCTGTCTACATCAAAAATTCCCCAGTGCTTTTCTGCCTCACCAGGATTATCTCCACCCTTCCATGGTTCATCAAAAGCTTCAAACATATAAGAAATTATTTTTTCACTGTCAGCCCAGGCCCAGAATTCTTCATAATACTTTTTCTGATTTTCTTCATTAGGCTGACCTTCTTTCATCTGGGAAAAATCAACTGCATCAGTTGCCCATCCTATTTCAGAAAAAATAACCGGCTTTTCCGGAAACATATCCTTTATTTTCTTATACCATTCTTTATTAACGTCTAAAGCTTCTTCAACAGTATTTCCATACCACAACGGATAGGAATGAACGCTTATAATATCCAGATGTTCTGCAAGTTCCTTAAGATTTGGCCATTCAAAAGCGCCTTCATTAAAAGTTACCGGCTGAGTGCAGTTTGCCTTAAGACGGTCTGCAAAACCTATAAGCCGTTCAACAGGAACATTATTTGCACCCCAGTTCGGAGTATTTTCATTACCGATTGAAACTGCATTTATCACGTCACTGTATTCATTCGCAATTTTTATAAGGGAATCAATTCTGCCGTCATTCCACCTTGCCCTTTCTGCAAGCTGTTCCTCTGTATAAGTTTCCTTTAACCACGGACATCCTGGATTATTTACCTCAGATTGAAGTCCCGGCCCAAGCATAAGCTTTAAATCAAAACCTTTATCCCTGATAACCTGACAGGTCGTGCGGGCATATTCAACCGGATCATACATCCTGATATATTTAAACCCAAGATCAGAAATTATCTGAAGATCTTCTGCAACTTCTTCATAAGAAGGATAAGTACATGTAAGCGGTGACTGATTCCTTCTATAGCCTGAATAACAAACTGCCCTTCCCCATTCAAACATAAAGTTTTCCTCTCTAAAATTGAATTATTAAAATTTTATACTGCGGACATTAAAATTTGTATATCCTTAAATTTTCTTTTTAGGGTGAACTAATTTTTTTTCTGTTGACTATCTGATGTGCATTCCTTTAAACTCTATTAAATATTAATAACAAGTTCTATAGAGCGACCGTGCTCAGAACTTAAAAGGGAGTAAAAATGAAAAAAATTATTTCTATGGTTGCAGCTGCTCTTATTTCTGTAACAGCAGCATTTGCAGAAAACACCTTCCACCTTGGTGCTTATTTTCCTATCTATTCTTTTGAAGTAGATGACACCGACATTTCTTCAACCATCTACGGCGCTTCATTTGATTACATTCATGTTGCAGAAAGCGGCTATACCTGGAAAATTGGTCTTGAATGCGGTAAAGCAAGCACAAGTGATTTAAAGAGTGTAGTTAAAGGTGAAGACCTTACAGGTTTTGATTTTGAAATGGAAGTTGGATTTGGAGCTTCTTTTATTCACAATGAAAAAATGACTCTTTCTTTAACAGGCAATCTCGGATTCAGAGTAGAAGTTCTCAGTGCTGAAGAATCAATTCCTGGTGATACAATATCAACAACTTATGGAGAAACAATATTATTTGGAGGACCACAAATTTCTTTCACATACAGATTCAATCCGCACGTAGGACTGTTTGCTGACCTTGGTCTTTTCTATAACTCAGGTGCTGTTGTAGCTGACATCGATTCTGACAATGGTTCAATTACTGGTAATAACGATGAAAAAGTTTCCGGATACTCTTGTGTTCCAAAACTTGGAGTCGCATTTACTTTCTAATTACTGACAGACTGAAACACTTTTATGGGGATGACAGTCTTCTGTTCATCCCTAAACCACGCAACCTTAAAATTGCCCTTTCCCGCCTTGAAAAAAAAATTGTTCCAGCTCAACTTTCCCATAGAAAAAGCGAAGGGTAATAAAAAAAATACACAGAACTGTGATATAATAAAAGCATCGTATGGGAAAAATCAAAATTATCAAAGGTGACATTACAACTTTATCTTGTGACGCAATCGTAAATGCTGCAAATTCTTCACTTCTTGGTGGCGGCGGTGTTGATGGAGCGATTCATCATGCTGCCGGTCCGGAACTTCTTGCTGAATGTCGTACACTTCACGGCTGCAGAACAGGTGAAGCTAAAATTACAAAGGGATATAATTTACCTGCCAGATTTGTAATTCACACTGTCGGGCCGATTTATTGTGAACATAATACAGCTGAGGCAGAAGCGTTGTTGACTGCGTGTTATGAAAACTCTTTGAAGCTTGCCCGGGAAAATGGGCTTAAGACAATTGCGTTTCCTCTGATTTCTGCCGGTGTTTACGGTTATCCGCAGCGGGAGGCTATCAGGGTGGCGGTTGAGACTATGAAAAGGCATACTACGGAGTTTGAGGAACTTACGCTTGTGCTGTTTGGGGAACGGGAGTTTGGATACACTAAAGAAGATTACCCGGACTTTGTTTAGCAAATAATACTCATCAGATAAACTTATTATCTCTCAAGAATTTTTCATTAATAACAAGACTTTCATAATCATCTTCATATTCTTCATCGTTGCCAAAAGTTTCTTCGTGATGTTATTGCAGATTATTCTTTTTCATACAGGAATTGTAGTTTGATTGAAAAAGAAAAGATATAAACTGTTAGTTTTCTGAAAGCACTTCTGGAGACCACTTGTTTTTCCCCATTTTATTTCTTTCGAAATCTTTTCAAGAGGTTCATCAAATCTGCTATAGAAATAATCTAAATTGCCACCGCTCATAAGGACTCCTGATTATTTATTTTAAGTTTTCTATTATAAATCTATTCATTATATTTTTTCATTAAATCAATAATTTAAAACATATTTTTACAGAGAGCTAAGTGCACTTTGGGCATCCTGAAATTCTTTTTGATAAAATGCACAGAGCATTACATCAACTTCATAATCCGGATAATCTTGAACAAACTTTTTATATGCTCTTCCGCACTGTTTTGCAGATTCACCTGCAGGATTTGGAAGCTTACCGGCAAATACTCCTGAACTGATTAATGGAAAAGAAATACTGTGCAAATTGTTATCTTTTAACAGAACAAGAGAATTGTAATATGCATTAAAAAGTTCGAGAAAGGCGGTTGGTGTAATTCTAAAATCCGGACCAACTGCATGAATAATAAACTTTGCATTTTTCATTTTGCAGGCAGATGTGATTACAGCGTTTCCGTCTTTTATTGGAGTTTGATATTTTGAACATTCCTGTGCTAATTCCTTAGGACCGCATTTACTAAAAATAACACCGCAGATTCCACCGCCTTCCCAGAGTCCTGAGTTTGCTGCATTTACTACTGCATCGGCTGTTTGATCGGCACAACTGCCGTGGGTTAATGAAAGTTTTGACATAATTACTTCCTTACAAATTGTAGGTAAAATGACATCTCGGATAATTAGAGCAACCCAGAAAGTTTCCGTATTTTCCTTTTCGTTCAACAAGCTTACCGCCGCATTTAGGACAAATCCCCATGCTGATATTTGCTTTATTAAAATCTGCTTTTGCTTTAACTCCAGCTACATGAATGCTTTTTTCGTCTTTTGTATAATTCGTAAAACCTTGCAGTTTAGCTTCATAAAGTACCATTTTATCAATCGGCAAAACTTTATTTTGATAACGAAGAATTGTATTCTTTAGATGGCGGAAGTTTATAACTTCTTTAGAACATTGTACTTTTATATCTGCCTGATTTGAAAATGCAATTATTGGAATAAAGATATTTTGATCTGTAATTTCCAGTACTTCCATCAAAGCTTTTACATGGGCATAATTTTGTTTTAATGGATTCCTGAATTGATATTTCTGTCCATAAACATTTTTAGTCCATTCCTCAGAATGTTCACAGCCTAAAATCCAGCCGGAGTAATTCTTAGTTTCAATTACAAAGATTCCATATTCAGATAAAACAACATGGTCAATTTGTGTTGTTCCGTGACTTGTCTTCAATAAAATATCATTTATAACTCTGTATTGAATATATGGCAGTTTACTAAGAATTCTTGAAACCTTATTTTCTCCGGCACGTCCTCGTCTTTCTGGCATTGTTTTTACCATGAAAATTGAGAAAGCGAAGAAAATAATGAATCTAAGAATTACTAGAATAATCAAGTATATTACCTCGGTAATTTATATTTAATTTTTAATGTATGACTCTGCCAGGAAGCTGTATGATAAAGTACTTCATCAACCCCTTCTTTAATATTGCTTTTCATAACTTTACAGCACATTGGAATGCAATCCCGGTATTCAGGTTTTACTTCCATTTGTTCAAAGAATTCTTTAGAAACAAGAACGAGCTCATTTTTACCTTCTGCAGTAGCTTTATCAAAGATTTTCTTTAATTCTAATTCAACTTGTTCAAATGTCATAATTTACCCCTTCAACCCAATAATATTCTTCAACTGCTCAAAGCTGTCAACATGGTCATATTTTACGCCACTTGTAGAAACAACATTAAACAGCTTTTTAGCACATTCAATCTTGTTAGATTCAATCTTATTAAGCTGCATATCTTCCATAGTTCCCTTAGTTTCAGCAATAAAGAAAACATGTTTTACTTTATCCTTATCAAAAGCAATAGCCCAGTCAGGTGCGTAATTTCCAACAGGAGTTGGAATCTGAAAAGAGCGAGGAAGACGGGCGTAAACAACAACTTCCGCAGCCCCATCCAAATCCTCTACAAACTTCCATTCAACCGTACTGTCTGTAAATACCAAGTCCTGAATACACTTTGAGGCCTTAAATGGCGTCTTGTCTGGCAAATGCGGCGCAGTAAAAATACTTGAATCATAAGTATCTTCAAGCTCATGGTATTCAATATGCTCAACAATCTTTGTAGATTTCTGAGCATTGATGATATTAATTACATCACGAATAAACTTCTCAGGATTAAATCCAAACTGTTCCATTTCTTTTATAGTCAGTTGACTCAAAATTGTTGCAACAGTTTTGCGGGTCAGTTTACAGCCTTTTGCAATATCACCGACCAAATCATACTTTACGGAACTTGCAACAGCACGGCTCAAAGATTTAGTTTCAGAATCAGCATTTCCAAAAGCAGTTCCAGAGCGAATCTGACTTTCATCAATCTTATCTTTCTGCTTACCAATCTCCAGAGTGTAGCGCATAGGTACAACTTTTAAATCGCTCTTAATAGCCTGAACTGCATTTGTAATCAATTCTTCGCTATTAAAGTGGCAGCTGTAAGTGTACTTATGATTAATCTTCTTCCAGAGCTCCTGGAATATATCCTTATCAAAGTTCTTATTAAGTGGATTTCCATTTTCCCACTGAGGCTTCTGACCGTTATCAATCATTCCAACAAGAACAGAAGGATTATAAACAGCCTGAATAAGCTTCTGAACCTGTTCAAACATTTCAACACGTGCTTCGGCATTATCTTTTAGTTCGTCTGGTAATGTGTTCTCAAGATTTCCTGTAAAGCCTTGCAGGTTTCCAAGTTCAACAGCATTCTTGTAAATCTCTGTTGGTCTGTCTTCATCATCAATGTAATCATTTTTCAAAAGATACTGATAAATGATTTTTGCCTGTTTTGTATCAAGTTCAATTTCCTGACCGCAAACAGTAATTGTTTTACCTTCAAAATAATCCATGCTTGCAATCTTAGGTCTAGAATCACTAAGCTCAGCTGTAATATCTTTCTGAAGTCCATCAACAAAATCGCGGTAGCTTTCACTTGCAATTACAGTAAGTGTATTTACATCATGAATAGCATCTGCCAGAACTTCTTTATCCTGGCGGGCACCATCTTCGTTTACACAAAGACGCATACCACGGCCAACTTCCTGGCGGCGGCTAATATTGTTATCAGAATGTTTAAGAGTACAAATCTGGAATACATTAGGATTATCCCAACCTTCGCGCAAGGCAGAGTGAGAGAAAATAAAACGTATAGGCATATCAAAATCCAAAAGCAAATCTTTTCGCTTTAAGATTAAATCGTATGTCGAAATATCTTCATCACTGTCACCAGTTGAATTTGTAAACTTTCCTTTTTTATCACGACTAAAATATCCTTCATGGCAAGGGCCAATATTATTACAACTTGGAAGCAAAACTTTCTGATAATAACTATTAGGATTAATATCCACAAAGTCATTCAAAACAGTTTTGTATTCCTGTTCAAACATCTCGCCATATTCACCAAGGACTTCATTTCCATCTTCATCATAAGCGCGGTATTTTGCAACTTCATCAATAAAGAACAAAGACAAAACTTTTATTCTAAGTCCTGCATCATAAAACTCTTTTTCTTTCTTAAAATGGCTTCGGATAGTTTCACGGATCTGAACACGACGTATATCTTTTTCTGCAACGTTTCCAGTCATTTCACCAACTTTAAGAACTGTAGAATCAGAGTTATCACTAACAGCTTTATTAAAGCGAATCAGGTTTTCCTGTGGTAAAATTTCAGCAATGTAAAGTCCTTTATATTCAGGAAGTCCTTTACTTGCTTCATCCAGCTTGTCACCCTGATTAAGTTTTACATATTGTCGTTTAATTCCATTTCCTTGTTTAACTTCAATCTCAAGCTTCACCATAGGAGCAGCATTTTTTGAAAGAATAATAGAATCAGCGTAGATATAAGTATTTGTTCCTGCAATATTTTCAAGCTTAAAGCCTTTTACTTCAATCTTTTTTACAAGCTTCTGATTATATGCATCCAAAGCATCAAGACGGTAAACAAGATTGTGCTGTATCTTATGAGTAGCAGAATAGTTAATTACAAACAAAGGCTTAAACTGAGTTAAAGCTTTCTGTGTAGCAGATTTTTCATCTCCCATTCGCTGAGGTTCATCAAGAATCAAAATTGGTCTATTAGCTGCAATTACATCAATTGGACGGCGACTTGCAAACTCATCACGCTTTGTGTAAATAATGCGGGCAGCCTCGTTTCCTTTACGGCCTTCAACATTCTTATCTTTATTCAAAGAAGTATTAAAAGCCTGTGTGTTGATAATCATTACATTTATATCAGCACTGGCAGAAAACTGATCAATCATATTCAAGCGTTTTGAATTGTAAATGAAGAATCTGATTTTCTTTCCATACTGCTGCATAAAATGGTCTTGAGTATATTCAAGGCTTTTGTATATTCCTTCACGAATAGCAACAGAAGGAACAACAATCATAAACTTACTCCAGCCATAAGCCTTGTTCAGTTCATACATTGTTTTTGTATAAACATAAGTCTTACCGGTTCCGGTTTCCATTTCAATATCAAAACTTGGGACTCCTGCAGTACGCTCAATCTTTGCAGAATGAATAATAAAATTGATGTCCTGCATCTTATGGATATTTTCCAAAAGCTCTTTATCACCAAGAATCAAATCAGCATTACGATAACCGTTATCTGCTTGTTCAAGTTCTTCGTCTGTTGCAGAAGGTTCATTTTCAAATAATTCACCTTGTTCCATTTCAGTTTTCTGAACCTGTGGCATAATTCCTTTATCACGTAAATATTGAACTTTATCTGCAAACTGTTGTCCTTCAAAACATTTTACAAGAGCAGCTACAGCTTCTGTCTGATATTTTTGTATCTTAAATGTAAATTTCATGAATTACCTCTTTTACAGCATTTACAGTTTCTTGATATGTTATGTCTTTTGCATACGGAAATTTCTTCTGGTACTTTGCCCATTGCGATTGCAATTCCGAACTGTTTTCTATAACAGCAAGGCGGCTGTTTGTTTCTGCTTCCATGATTGCTTTTGTTCCGCGATGTTCCGCCGTTGCAAAAATGGCTTTGCGCAAAGTTTCTGCATTGTATCCTTGAGTTTTTGTCAAAATATATACATCGTAAAAATCACGAGGTCGAGTATTCAAAATGCCGCGTGTGATTATTGTTTCAATTTTTTCGGCAAGCACTGTTTCTAGCGGATAAGAACGTAAGGGAATGACGTTCTCGCTATTAAAAAGCCTTTTATAGCCGTAGTTAATCGGTTCCGGTGTTATTGCATCTCCCGTCGAAATATCTATCGAAAGCGGAGTTTCTATACTCTCGTATTTTGCATCAAGCCTAAGGCAGAAACCGCCGTAAACATCATCTTTTCTAATAGGTTCAACAGAAACGAAATTGAAAACCACACCATCATCGGCAGGAACGGTGATAATGGCATTCATGGCTTCCTTTATCTTTTCTTCGGTAAGGGAAAGATGAACAAGAGTTGTGTCCATATCCATGGTAGAGCGCACATCAAGTCCTACAAGCGAGCTGACAAGGATTCCGCCCTTGATTACAAAATTATCCACATACTTTGAGCGTGAGATTCTATCCAAAAGGCACTCAAACATATAATTCTGCAAAACGACCTGTGCAAGAATTCCATGCTCTTTTGCGTAATTGTTTATTTTTGCACGAAGGCTCATTGCATTTGCCGTTGTTTGTTTCATACAAGCACCTCCATATATTTTCTGACTTGATCAGAAACCTTGAACTTCTGCGCATATTCATAAAGGCGAAAAAAATCTTTGTCTTTTGACAGCACATAGTTTTTTACAGCGGAAACAACAGTCTCTTCGTCCATGCGGGAACGGCTCCGCAAAATGTCACAGACTGTTCTTTCTGCATTATAGCAGCGGACAGAATTTCCGAATGTCGTCTTTCGTTCTTCAAGTCCAAGTTCATATAAATCAGGCTGAATGTAAAAACAAGTACATTCACTTTTTATATCAGCAGAAACAGCCGCATTGGAAGGGATAGTTACCGTTGCAGAAAAAGGTGTCCTGTCCGAGATGCCATTAAGAAAAAGCGCACTTTCATGGGAAAATACAATTTTCTGACTTCTGAGGTTCAAAACGTACATATCATCTATTACACTATCAGGCAAAGCGTAAATTCCATGACACACACGGATTAAAGAGCCAGAGTCCACATATTTTGACAGCATTGTATTAGACAGCCCGATATTACGAACTTGAGCCGTGGTTATGAGATTTCCGTTCTGTTTTGCAGTCGCAATAATTTTCTCGTCCATGTCACTACCTTCCGAAGTTTAGTTTTATATCGATATTATCTCACACTTCGATATAAAAATAAACCTGTTTACAGTATTTTGCGAACTGTGTCCGGGCTGTAAGTTGTAAATATCTGCTCAAAATTAGTGATAAGACTGTCACCATCTTTTGAGTTTGCTGGGGCTCGCATTACAAAGTAATATGGCTTTTCTTTGGCGATTTCTGTAATTGTTGCTTCGTCTACGGTGTCATCAAAGCAGGCCATAAGGTAGTTGCCTTCTACACAGAAAACTTCTTTGCCGTTAATCTTCTTTGTTTCGATTTTGCTGGAAAGCATAATGCCAAGGTCGAGCATTGTCTGGAAAAGAAGATCTTCCCCTGTTCTGTCTGATTTAATGTTATTTTTGAAGAGGTCATTTGGGTCAATGTGGTCTGGGGTGTAGTAAACGTCTTCCATGTTTGTTGAATCAATTTTGAGAACACGGAAACCTTTGTCAACGTTATTATTATTAATATCATTTCCAGCTAAACGCAACCTTTGTTTACCAACTTCGGTTATATAGTGAGGTTTTCCATACTTATCAAGGAAAGCATTTATTTTTATTAAGTCTTTTTTTGTTTCTTTATCAACTTTTGTTAATTGACTATCTATATCTTCTTGAAGCTGCACCATTATAAATGGTCGTTTTGAATTTTCTTCATTGCAGAATTGCATAACAGAGTGTCCTGTTGAACATGAACCACTAAAGAAATCCATAACAATATCATTATCATTTGTAAAAAGTTTAATAAGTCGTGTAAGTAATTTAATAGGTTTTTTACCATTTCTAAATGGAACATATCCCTCGTTATCTAATCCTGTTGTTTTTATATCATAATAAAAATCACATGGATTAAATGTTAAATAATCATCAGCAAAAAGAATTTTAATTCGAGGGCTTTCTACATCTGATGAATAATCACCTTTTATAAAATACATTTTCTTTTCAGGTGTCACTATATTGAAAAAAGTCTGTTTCATCTGCTTCTTTTTTTCATCAGCTATTTCTTTAGCACCGCCTGACATAGAAACGGTACGTATAATTCGCCATGAATTTGAATAATTAAAGTTTAACTTATCATCGTCTGTAATAATATTATTCTCATTATAAATGGTAGTAATAGGTACAAATGAAATTTTCTTAAGTATTTCATCTACCTCTTGAATTTCTTTATCGGTTCTATCTTCGTTATCTCGTATAGATTTTACAAAATCCAATTCTTCCTGGGTAATATTTGTTAGATATGTTTTATATTCATTATCCCATTTTTCTTTTGGAACACGGACAGAATTTAATTTAATATCTCCTTTTTTATAAACAAGAATATACTCTTTTAACTTTGGAATTCTTGTTTTAGCATGAGACATCTTTACTCCTGTCGGTTCACTCATTTTTACAACAATAGTTGTTACAAAATTGGAAATATTAAATATTTCATCACATATTTTTTTTAAGTTTGCATATTCATTATCATCAATTTGAATACAGATTATTCCACCATCATCTTTCAATAAATCCCTTGCAATTTTAAGACGAGGATACATCATATTTAACCATTTTGTGTGGAAACGGCCTTCTGTTTCTAGATTTTTAACTAATTGATTTCCATTTACATCATAATCTCCATTTTTGTCAGTATATTCATCAACTGCTTCATCAAAATTATCGTTATATATAAAATCACTTCCCGTGTTGTATGGAGGATCAATGTAAATCATTTTGATTCTTCCAAGATATGTTTCCTGTAAAAGTTTGAGTGCTTCAAGGTTGTCACCTTCAATGTAGAGGTTCTCTGTTGTATCAAAATCAACAGATTCTTCACGACATGGGCGCAGTGTCTTATTTATAGGAGCATTCGCAGTGAGAATTGCCTGTTTTTTGTCAGGCCAAGTAAACTGATAGCGTTCTTCACGTTCTTCAACAAGTACACTGGAAAGTTCCTGTTTGAGCATGTCAAAATCTATCTTGTGTACGATTTCGCCATTATCGTTTTTTGCTTCTGTAACACAGTTTGGAAAAAGATTTGCGATTTTGCTTATGTTTTCGTCAATTTTATTAAGTGAGTGCATGTGTAAGTGTTCCATAGTTTTATTCTCCATCTTCAAATAAATCTTTTATTTCTTGTGCAATTTCCGCAGGTGTTTGAAGTGCGGTTGTTGCTGCTTTTCTGTCTGCTATTATGGGACTAAAATCAATAACTTGTTTTTTGGTTAAATTATGCCAGATTGGTAATATAACTTTATTATTATATGTTTCCCTCTGAAATAAACCATCTAATTCTGCTTTAGTCCAATATTTATTCTCTGCTATATAATTAGGTGATAAAACAACAATACCAAAACGAGATTTTTTCAATCCATCATCTATTTTTTGTCGCATTTTATCGCCAATTTTAAGACGATTCTTGTCATACCAGACTCTTAAACCAATCTTCTCGAGTTCAGAAACAAATTCATCAACAAAATCTTCTTTATCTTCCCATGCATGAGATACAAAAACATCATATTCTTCTTTATCAGAATCTTCAGAAGTCTCAACAATCGAATGAGTATTATTAATTGCCAATTGATTAGTTAAGGCTGCAATTTGTCTCTCATAAGATTGTTGTATTCTTCTGTTTGCATCTTGCTGCTTTTTATTTTCCTGCTCTTGAGCTTTTTGAAGTTTCTGAAATTCCTCTGTTCTCTTTTTTCTTTTATCTGCAATTTTTTTCCCTAAATCAGCAGAATCCTTTCTCTTTTTTGAAATATCATTTTGATAACTGGAAATTTGTCTTTGTTTGCTTTGAAGAGATGAAAGAGATGTATTTTTTGTAATTGTTTTTTCCACAGACAATATTCTACTTTCTAAATTTGCAGAATCAGAATCAAGTTTTGCTTTTCTTGCTTCTAAATCTGCAATTTCTTTATCGAGACGATTTACATTATTTTGATACATAGAAACAGACATTCTATTCTTTCCTCTCTTTTCTATACATTCTGTTGATTATTGACATTTCCTTTATCTTGCCAATCATTTGCTATTGTTTGCCAATCAACTGTTTCTGTATTTTCAGTCCAGTATTTCCAGTATTCTGGATCATTTGATTTTGGTCTAAATTCTTTTTTCAAAAGTTTCATTTGTACCAATATAGGTAATTCTGTTGCCCAGCCCAAAAGAATTGCGTTTCTAGAAGGAAGCGATGGTAAATCTCTTAACAATCCTCGTAAGTTATCAGGTACCAATCTATGTACTAATTCTTGGTCTCTGTCATTAGATATTCTGTGTAATAAGAATGTATTACACTGTGAAAGCACAGTTGGAGAAAGTTCACTTGGTCTTTGTGAAGATAAAACTAAACCTAAACCAAATTTTCTTCCTTCACGTGCAATTTTTTCAAAAATCTTAGCACAAGTTGAAGAAGCAGAATAAGTTTCAGTATCATCATTATATCTTTTTATAAACGTATGAGCTTCTTCCATAACTATTGTAGTTGGGAGTGTTTTTCCATTATTAATTTTTCTGTAACGCTGTAAAGATTCTAGCGTCATTCTTGCAATTACAGATGCAATAATATGAGTCATTTCACTTGGGAGTAAAGATAAATCTATAATTGTAATTGCTGAAGAGTCTTCTGTTTTAGGACAAATATAGTCTTCAAGCCATTGTTCTAATGAATAATCTGCTTCATAACTAATTACAGGTTTTAGGTGTTTGTCTGAAAGCAATGTTTGAACTCGCATACGCATGGTTTCTACATATTCGCTTGTTCCCATTAACTCTGCATTAGCAGTAATACTTGACAAAAACATTTCGCCAGTAAATGGCAGAGGAATATTTTCATCTGTTGGTAAGAAATCTTTGGAAGTCCCACCAAATGCAAAATATGCTTTGTTAATTGCATCTTTGACACTTGTAACTTCTGTTCTAGAAAAATCCATAGTTGGATACTGAACAGAACGTGCAGTTATAAGTTGTCCAATTTCATTTTTTATTTCATTAAGTGCATCCTTTTCTTCTTCTGTAAAATCATCATTTTCAACTAATGAATCATTCCATTTCTTAAGTTTTTCAAAAAAAGATTTTGGCTTTGGAAATTCAGCCCAAGGTGTACCTTTTTTAATTTCAATTTCGATTATTTCATATATTGTTCTTAAAAAGTTTTTTGTTCTAACAGATTCTCCTATTTCTGGCGAAAAAAGCCCATCTCGAACACTTCTTAAAGCTTGTACAAGAGTTGGTTTCTGAGCCTTTCCTCCAGCTTGTGTAAAAGCAATCCATTCATCTGTATTCCATAACCATAAAGGTACTTTTAATTGTTTTATTTCTTTTTCATCATCAGGTTCAACTGCAAAACGATTCACATTATTAAAATCTGAAAAACATTCTGAATATTCACCATTCGGATCAAGAATTATAAAACGTGAATTAGCCTTTTTCTCAGTAGCTTCAATTGACCATCTGATTAAACCGGCTACAGAACAAGATTTTCCGCTTCCTGTATTTCCTAAAACTGCGACATGTCTTCCAAATAATTTATCTGGATCAACAGAAACTACAGCATTACCACACAATGGACTTGTTCCTATTTGTACACGTCGATTTTCGCCATTTTCAATAATAGCTTTTAATTGTTCTTCTGTTGGAAGATATGCCGGGTCTCCTACAGTAGGGAAAAGATCGATTCCCCTTGAAAACTCATATTCAATTTTACCATCAGTTGATTGTTTTGAATAACGCAAAACTCCAAGTGGATTAATACTTATAATTCTTAATGGGAAAGGTAAATCTATTATTCCAAAATCCTGGATTCCACGTCTTTTCGGATATTGTGAACGCTCAATTGTAATCCAGTTAATTTGTCCAACTAAATAACCATTTTCACAAGAAAACAATACATATCCATTTATTCTAGGAAATGAACGAGGAACACCTGTATTTAAAGTAACATCATTCGGAACTTCTATATCCAGAAGAACTTTAATTTCATCAGGAGAAATAAAATCTATTGTACCAACTCGTAAGCTTTCAGAGTTCTCAATTGGAGACATCATTTTTTATTTTTTCTCCTCTGGTGTATCATCTTTTGTTGTAATACGCGCTTTTATTAATTCAGCCATCTTAATAGAAGTCTTATCAATAGCAGACTTAGGAAGGTATAAACTTGTTAATGCTTTTATATTCGCTATATCTTCACCAATAAATAATGTAATCTGGTCTTTACGTCCACAAGACTCATAGAATTGTATAGCACGACCTTCTTTGTCATTAAATGCAATTATTACTAAATGCGTTGAAGGAATTGTTAACATATCAGCAATAATTCTATTGATATGATCATCTCCAAAACTATAACCATAAACAACAAGTGTTGAATTAGGTCTACAAAGTGCTGCTGCAAAATCCCTAAACAATTCAACATAAGGATATTCAGCAGTTTCTCTGTCCTTTGACGAGTTTGGATAAATTAAAACCTTTTGATAGTTTTCTGGAACATTTGCAGCTTCTAGAAATGGCTTTAATGAATTTGCTCCAAATGGCATTCCGATTTTTCTTATATAATGAGAATCAGTTTCAACCCAGTCTATTGAACCATGCAGTTTTGTGTATTTTGCAACGCCTTCAAGATATCTTGGTTCACCTCTAATTCCTGGCGGATTATAATGCATATCAATATCAAGACGAGAAGACCTAAAAATTGGATTTAAGCTACCAACAAATCTATCAATCAAATGAAGACCTGCAATATCAGCTCCTTCTTCAATAAGCCTATCATAGTTGGTTGTAAAAATGTGAAGTCTGTCTCTTGTGCCAGTTCTGCTTGCAAAACTCATAAGGAATGAAACTAGTAGTTGAAAAGCTTTTTCTCTTTTGTCTATTTCAGCTGTTGCAATGGTGTTTTCAATAGTTGAAATATTTTCAGTAAAATCTTGTAAATTTTTATTTACTACTTCTTCTAATTTTTTTGTATCGTCCTCTTCCAATCCACTGATTTTTAACCCACGTAATAATTCATTAGCTATCCTAATTTCATCTTCTATATTTGAAATTCCACGACCTGTTTTTTTTGCACTTTCTGTAGCAAATGTTTTAATCTTATCTTTGTATTTTGTTTCAGAAAGATCTAATTCATTCATTCCATTATTAGATTTTCCGGTTGCTTCAAATTGAATTGCTGTACTTAAACCACTTCCTAATAATAAAGAAAGATGTTCAGATTGAAAAAGAGAAGAAAGCCATGGCTCAACACGAGAATGTAAATCTAATTCAGAAAAAATTCCTTCATTATTAATATATGATGTATCTTCTTTTAAAAGCTTAAAGCAACCTTCTTTTTCTGAGTCTCTTTCAAATTCTATAGGATCTTTATCTTCTCTTACTTTTATAATATTTATTATTTTTTTTTCTCCCATAACGTTTTTTAAACCTCTTTTTTTCTTCTATCTTTCAAACTTGTTTGTATCTATATAAATATGATGAATATAATTAGAAAGCTTATTCTTTCTTTCTATTTTTAAGCTTTTATAAACTTCATCAATAGCTTTTTCCCAATCTTCTATTGTTTCTTTTTTTTCTAGAATAGTTTTATCATTTAAGAAATAGATAAATAATAAATTGGCATCAATATTATTTAGTTCTCTTAAAAAATATAAATGAGCTAATCTATTTGCATACTGATAATAATTATTTTTACACCAACTTACATTAGATTTTACTTCTAAGAAATTTTTAGTTTTTTGAAGAGAATTTTCAATTAAAGATAAGGATTTATCTTTTGAATCTGTAGATTCTATCTGTTGCTCACTAATATGAGCCTTAGCTTCTATAATAAAAACCTTATTTTTATACTTAGCTAATCCATCCCAATTCGGACCTTTATTTGGCCAAAATTGTTTTAATGGTATTTTTATTTTATCTGAAATACCTAATTTATCAATAAAATCTTGATCAACATATTCCGCATATTCATCATCTTTGAGAGGCGAACACCAATTCAATTTTATTGATTCATGTATAAGTGTTGATAATTGAGAATCAAGTAATTCTGGATACTCATTTGCTAACAACTGAATATCATTTTGACTTCCAGCTACATTGTGTTCTTTTGGTTTTCTTGCCATTTATTTTATTTCTCCACCAAGAACATCTTTTATTAAATCTTTTAAACAAATTACTTCTATTGCATCTACATTGTCATTTGTATTTACAGGAATTAATTGATATCCAGTATACTCTTTGCCATTAAATACATCATTATCGTCTTTTGATTTGTATTTCTGTTTCTTAGCTTCTTTAAATTCAACTTCAATTCCTACTAAATCTTTACAAATATCACCATTTTTTAAATCTGTTTCATAACATATAATTTTATTTATAAACTCAAATGGATGATTCATTGATTTAGTAAGAATTCCTTTTAATTCTATATATTTTGGTTCACCATATTTATTATTAACTACAAAATCAATTCCATCGCGGGTATTATAATCAAGTAAATCAAAATTAAAGAGGGTTGGATATTTTGTCATTAACTGGACAAGAAGTACCATACTTTCGGATTCTGAGAGAACATATTTTGATGTATTTGTAGGTTCATAAAATACAGTTCCATCTGGAAGCATTATTTTTTTACGCTTACCAAAAGCATCTTTTCTTTTCTTTAATTCATTTTTATCATCTACTACAGATCGTCTAAGTTTTTCCTTGTTTTCTTCTTCAATTCGTTCCTCAAGTAATTTTTGAACATCAGCTTTATTCATAATGTCATTAAAAGCTTCTTTTACAGCTTTAATAATCTCTATTTTTGTATTACGAATTGAGCCTCGATTTGCAGTTAATTCAAAATCATCACAATCAATAAAAGCCTGCATATATGAATATGTTCCTTTACCTCCTTCATACCATGCATCTACCTTCTCAACGGGAATACCTCCTTTACAAACCCATATACCATATCTCTCACCATCAGAATGTGTAAGTTTTTTCAATTCCTGTGACTGTTTTCCTTTTTTTGAAAGCAAAATATCATAAGTTCTCTTTGTCTCATATCCTTCCAGACTCATATAAAAATAGAATTTTGTTATTCCTGGACATTCTTTTTTTTCATAATAGTGATTTGCATAAAAATCAAAATAATTTTTCTTTGGATCAATTGCATTGCAGTACTTCTGCATAGATTTTTTATCACTTCTGTCATTTGGGAAAATATGACCCATATCTATTTTTTCATATTTAACATTTTCAAAACTTTCAAAATTTGGTTTTGGATCCATAAATAAAGAATTGTTATTTATTAAATATGAATACTCATTTATTCCTAATCCTGAAAGATATAATGTAAAATTACGATTTTTATATTGTTCATCATATTGAGTTCGTATTGTTCCAAAAATTGTATACCAAAGAATATAATCTCTTAAATATCGGTGATCTAATTTATGAAAGGTTTCTTTATTTGGAAAATGTTTTGGATTAATAATCCTAACAAAAAAACCTTCTTTGATTTCTGTTGGTAAGTGAATTGTTGTAGCAGATGATTGTTTAATTTCTGTGTACTCTAACCCATTAGTTTCTTTTATTTGTTTAAGCGGTTTATTTAATTCTACATACCATTCATCATCATTTGTTTTAGAACAAATCTGTACAGTATCTGCATTAAAGAATATTTTTGAACCATGGCCTTTATATCCAAGTTTTCCTATTGGTTTCTTTTTATCATCAATTTTAGTTGATTTTGCTAATCCAAAGAAATTTTTTATATTATCTTTATGTAATGGAACACCATCATTCCATATATCTATAAATAATTTTTCCTCATCAAAATCGTTTTCCTGATATATATGACAGTAAACATTATGTGCATCAGCATCAAATGCATTTTGGAATGCTTCTCTAAATATTTCTAATGGTTCACCAAAATCATTTATAATCTGCAATAATTCATAACCTTCATTAATTTCTACTTTTGCCATCTTTTTGCTCCTTTTATAACTTTTTTAATTCTTCTTCCAATTTTTTTTTCTGGTTCACCAGTTCAAACTTCTTTTTAGGTTGAACTTCCTTACGTGCAAGTTTTTCAAGCCGCTCAATTTCTTTTTGCAGCTTTTCCTGCTTTTCCTTTATCTCTATATTTTCTTCAAGAGTAAGGTCGTTATTCCATTCGCCGCCTTCAATCTTTTTGATGATATTTTCCCAAACATCATCAAAGTTCAAACCAGAAATTTCAATTGAAGCTTTTGTTTCCGGCATCCATTCAGTAGTAAAGAGCTTTTCACAAAAGACTGCCAGCTGAATCTCTTCTTCAAACTGTAATGCAAAAATAAGATTCTGCGGAATCAGTTTTGCAATTCGTTCAATATTCTTTGGCTCATAGTCTTTTGTCTTAAGAGTAACGCTCAAAAGATAAAAGCTTTTTATTTTCTGTCCTTCCTGTATTGCAGGAATAGTTCTGCTACTTACTTCGTTTACAATATCAATGCGGCTTATGTCAGCATCAAACTTTGTCTGTTGCGCATTTGTAAGTTCAAACTTTCTGTATATCTGGACTTTAGGTAAAGCCTTCTGTAATTCAGTAACTTCCGGGAGATTAAGCATTCTATTCTCCCTTTACAACAAAGAAGCAGATTAATTCAAAATCATCCAAGCCTTTAATTTGTGTATGTTTAAAGTCTACTGTATTACCACTCAAGAAAGAATCGATATCACTAATTTCTTTATTTTCAATAATCGAATCAATTGCTTCACTGAGTAAGCGGGAACAGTCTTTCATATTGCGGCCGTTCTTTGTTTCTTTATTAAATGCATCACAAAGATTTTTTATAGGTTCTGATTTTTCTCTACAAAGCAACCTTACAGTATCCAAAAGCTTTTTTGCATCCAGATGATTTATTTCAATTCCGCCATCATTTCTAATGTAAATCATATAGAAAGGATGGAGTCTGTTCTGGTTTTTTATGTTTACAGAATTGGAACGATTTTTTAATACAAAAATTATTCCTTCCGGCAGTTCATCTGTTTTTTGCACAACAGCATGAAGCCCAAATGGAGTATGCTCAACTGAATGTCCGTCTTTAATATATTGCAGCAAGTCCAGTCTGAATTCATTTAAGCCCAGGTCCATTATTGAAATTCCAGAAGTCATATCTTCCATATCTACAACTTCATCTTTTAAACGCTGCAGCTGGGCTTTTCTGTATTCCATGTCTTTCTGCTGCTCTGGATCAATAATGTTATCATCTCCAGTTGCTGTCATATCAACAATCTTCATTCGTGTTTCTACACGAGCTTTAAGATTTATATATTCATCAAGAGAAATATCAGGCCAGAAGTTTACAAGCTGAATAACTGCGTTCTTACTACCAATACGATCAATTCGTCCAAAGCGCTGTATAATGCGAACAGGGTTCCAGTGAATATCATAGTTTATAAGATAATCACAGTCCTGCAAGTTCTGACCTTCAGAAATACAGTCTGTTGCAATAAGTACATCAATATCACCAGGATTCTTTTCAAATAAAATATCTCTGTCTTTTGAAATTGGAGAGAAGCAAGTAAGAACAGTGTTCAAATCTCTTGGCAGTTTTTCTATAGTAGTCTTTCCGTCAACATTTCCTGTAATAAGTGCAGTATTTATATTGTATTCATTCTTGAGTACTCCTGAAATATTCTGGTAAAGATATTCTGCTGTATCAGAGAATGCCGAAAAAACAATTACTTTTTTGTTTCCTTCATTAATAGGATGTTCAATTTTATATTTTATCTTTCTAATTAATTCCTGCAGCTTAAGATCATGTTCAGGAGTAATATCAAGAACAAGAGAATCCAGAAGGTCAAAGATTTCTTTGTCGTGTTCCAAAGACTGTTTCCACGACAGATAATCCATATCCGCAAGGTCGATTCTTACTTTTCTGCCAATGGAGAAAATGTCATTCATATCTTCTGAATCTAAATCATCAATAGAATCAGAAATATCTGTAACATCCATCTCGCCATTAACTTTGTTTGTCCTATATCGTTCAATTGTGCGGATTGTTTCTGTTATTTGTTCATTTATTCTCTCAAGAGTCAATCTAAAAGAATAAACGGAGCTTTCCATACGCTTCATCAAATTAATTGCGGTAAGCCGTTTGATACCCTGCTCGCGTCCTATTTGTGTAATGCCGATGACCTTTTCATCATCAAACATATCAGTATATTTAGAAAGCTTACTTGGCAAAATATACAAAGAAGGCGTATAGACAGAAAGATACAGCTTCATTAAATGGTCAAAGATTTCATTGTAAGTTACCGCATTTGGTAAATCAGTTAATGGAGTAGAAACAGATTCCGGTGGATTTCGTTTAGGGAAAGTTCCAATTGCAGAAGTATCATAATACTTTTGAATATGTTTTCTTGAACGTGCTATTGTTACGCTGTCCAGAATTTCAAAGAAGTCAAAATCAAGCATCTGTAAAAGATTTTCTGTTGTTCTTTCTTTTTCTGGATATTCACTCCATTTATTAAATGCCTTTTGAGCATTTCTAAAAACATCAGATAAAGGCTTGGTAATGTTTAATTTATCGTTGATGTTATTTTCATTTCCTTCATAAGCAAGAGCCAGCTGATTCTTAAGGTCATTAAAGCGGTTATTTACTGGAGTAGCAGAAAGCATAAGAACTTTTGTTCTAACACCTTTGCGAATAACATTACGCATAAGAACAGCATATCGGTTGAACTTTTCGTCTTCTTCATCATCAAGTTCAAGCTTACCGCCATTACGGAAATTATGAGATTCATCAATTACAACTAAATCGTAGTTATCCCAACGAATACGAGCCAGATCTATACCGTTAGAAGTACCATAAGTTCTGTTCAAGTCTGTATGATAAAGAACAGTATAATTCATACGGTCTTCTGCAATCGGATTGTTAATGTAGTTATCTTTGTAAGTATTCCAGTTATTAGTAAGCTTTTTAGGACAAAGCACCAGACAGTTTTTATTGCGGCACTCATAATATTTTATAACAGCAAGAGCCGTAAAAGTTTTACCAAGACCGACACTATCAGCAAGAATACAGCCATTAAACTTTTCAAGCTTATTGATAATTGCAAGAACAGCATCCTTCTGAAAATTATAAAGCTTGTTCCAGATTTTAGTATTCTTAAATCCAGTAGCCTCATTAGGTAAAACATCTTCGTTTATGTCTTCAAGGAACTCATTAAAAATGTTGTACAGAGTTACAAAGTAAAGAAACTCAGGTGCGTTTTCGTTATATGCAGCAGTAATATTTTCAATAACAACATCAGTTACTTCCTGCAGCTTTTCTTTATCATTCCAGAGCTGGTCAAAAAGTTGAAGATAAGCATTACTTAATGGAGCTTCAATTTTGTTTACAATGTTGTAAGCATTGTTTCCTTTTTCACATCCCAAATCAACAGTCGTAAAGCCCTGAATTGACATATAACTTGTATCATCAACATTAACAAAACCAGACATGTTTTGATTTGTCTGATTTGACTTGAATACAGCTTTATTTTTTATCCATTCAGCACATTCTTTAGCAATAGCTTTCTGAGAAAGTTCATTACGTAGTTTTACTTCAAACTCAGTTCCATAAAGGCTGCGCTCACGATTAAGTTTAGGGATATAAAACTCACGCTTTTCTTTTTTTGCTTTTTCTGTTGTAAATGTAGGTGAAGTAAAAATAAACTGCAGCTGGTCAATATTTTCTAGTTGCTCTTTTAATTCCTGATAAGCATAAATAGAAAAACAGCTTGCTGCGATGGAGATTTTACTACTAGGTTTTATGGTCTCCTTTAAATCTAATGCAAGAGTTTTATTTATGTTATCTATAAGTTCCACAGTTCCTGTCTCCTACTCTAATATTACCTGGATTCTTTTGCTTCTTTAGTCCGTCCATCCAACGGTTTTTCCGTATCCTTGGGAATAACCCAGCTGTTTCCAAATTTTTTTGCACCTGGTATCTTCCCTTCGGTACACATTAGAGTAACCATTCGTACAGTAACTCCCCATTTTTCGGCAAGTTCCTTAGCTGTACATAGATTATCCATTGTATCCATCCTAATACTATTATATTTCCGTTCTCGGAAGTATACAAGAAAATATTTATATGTAATATAATAATATGATTAAGTACCTAAGAATATTGATATAAAAGCGGAATCTCATGAATCAATAAATTACCTCTCCCATTCCCGCTCTATCTTCAGTTTCCTTTCCGCTTCCCGTCCCAGTTCAAACTCCCTATACCTGAAGCTTTTCTGCATCCATTCCTTTACGTCTTTACACCCGTGTTCTGCGATAACTCCGGCAATTTTACGAAGCAACTCCGAAGAAGTGTTTTTTACCGTTGGCTGTCTCCTTCGAGTAGCCGTTCAGCTGATGGTCATACTACTTAATCTAGCTGTCATATCCATCTTTAATCGCTTTATTTGAATTTGCAAAAGCAGAAACAAACAAATCGACTATCGGATCCAGCTGTTCATCCCGGTAGGTTCTCTAGGCATCACGGCACCGCTCCTTTGTCCACTCCTTAAAATTCTGAATACTCGGCATGAGTTCTTCCCACTTAGAGATTTCTTCAAGCACATCGATATTCTTTTCGGTCAGCGCAGAAAGGAGAGTGTAAAACCGATTACGCTGCAGGTCCTTTTCTTTCTGAAATTCCTCCAGAGTTTTTCCGACTTCATCCCGTAGCTTTGGTGTGTCTTCAATTTCAAGGCCGTGAGAGCGGGCTATGAAAATCCACTTTTACCGGCACATTTTGTCAAAGGTCATTTGGGGAATATTCTTCTTACTGATTTTCTTTCCTCCTTACGCCCCCAGTTACCATACTATTTATGTGGCCACTTCTGAAGGTTTAAAACACCTCCCAATATCCCGTCTTATTCGACCCAACGCGACAAATCTTTCCCTGCTTTTCAAGTTCGCTGTAAGTTCGTGTGATTGTTGCTCGTGAAAGGCCTGTTGCTTTAGAAACTTCTTCCTTAGTCTGTTTTGGATTTCGTTTTAGCGCTGAATAAACCAGGTCTGCATTCGACTGTTTTTCTTTCGAGCCAGCAGCTTCTGTTTTATACGATGCAAGAATTGATTTTGTTTCTTCGATTCTTTCACGAAGCTTCTTTACCAGAGCAGTCTTTTTTTCTTCTGAAAGTCGTTTTAACGGTTTTAGGAAATCAGTATACCAGTCGTCAATTCCATCAAGATTTTCAAGATTAATAGCGGAAGCAATTTTTGAAACAGGAAGCCTGCTTATCTGCTCTGACTGTGTCCCATAAAAAGGTTTTGCTCCAATCTGACCTGAAGAAATCATATTCATTTCAAAATCAAGAAGATTTAGAAACATGGATTTTCCTGTGTCGTATACTGGAGCGATGCCTTTCCACTGAAGTGTATTTGAATCCCTTATAAAGCTGATGTTGTAGGAATGGCGGTCGATGTTTGCCATTATATAATCTACAAGAATGATTTTTAATAAATCCGCCTCCGCATTGGGGATCTTCACTTCATTGCAGCGTTTTATAAGCTCTTCATAGTCGTAGAATTTTCCATCAATCAAACGCAAATCCTGATAAACAGCATCCATTGGAACCAGTTCAGTTGATTCATCAATCATATCCGGGCAGTAACAGAAGTATTTATCATCACGAATTGTAAGATAATAAGGCACATAAGCAATATTAAGGCGTCTACAGATTTCAGAAGCAAGAACTTCATTCAAAGGCTCCTGCTGTTCGGTTCCGGTACCGGCTTTTTCAAGATAGTTGATTCCATCCTTTTTGAACCAGCGCTTTGAAAGTTCACCGTTTGTTACATTATCTGGAGAGTAGGAACTGGAATTTCTATTCAGGCTTTTTGAATTACTTGTAAGGCGTAATCCGATTGCCGGATCATAATCATTTGTAAAGAAATTAATATCTTCCCAGAAAAGTTTATCTTTAAGTTCAACAGGACAAATCCAGTACTGGTCAGAAAGACTTAAGAACCAGCTCTTTTTTGCAAGTTCATAGTTTGAAGGTATTTCTAGTTCTTCCAGTGCTTCCTTAAAATGAAGCCGGGTAGAAGGAATGAGACGGTTATCCAGGAACAGCTCCATTTTTTCATTCAGGGCATAAAGATTATCAGAAGATGGTTTTCCATTTAGAAACAAAGCTACAGGCAGGTGTTCCTTGTTATAAACCTGCAGAACTTCAATGTAACCCTTATTTTCTGAATATCTGAGAATGGGGATATTTTTTTTATTAAGAATGTATTCCATATTTCGCCTCACAAAATTTATCGGCTCAAGTATATCAAAATGATAAGATATATCGGCTCAAAAATCAAGTTTATCGGCTCATATAATTGAAGAGCAAGTGATTTTATCGGCTCAATAATAATGAAAAAGGCTTCCAGTCTGAATTAAACAAACTGAAAGCCTCTTGGATAAGATTAGAAACCTTATCCTTCCATTGCTTTTCTTACTGTCTCAACAGTGAGAAAGTAAGAAAGTTCTTCCGATTCCCAGCGTGTCATTTTTTAATGAATAGCGTGAAAGAAATTCATTTAAAACTTCTGTTCCACAGTCGAACTTTTTAAGTTTTGATTTTGGGACATCTTTTATCGAAACTAATTTAAAACTCATCTGAACAAACCTTTTAATGCTTCATTTGGCTCTGGCGGATTTTCCAAAGCAGCCATTACAAGGTCTCTGTCGCGATTTGAAAGTACAAGAACTTCGTTTTCAGCCAGGTCAATCTGAGCCTGCTTTAAGATTGGAAGGAAAATCTGTTCCTGTGCTTTTCTTGTTTGCATGAGTTCCATCTGGCAGAAATAATTCTGCTAAATTAAATAGGATTTAGCAGTGTACTTAATTCCTTCCCACCAGCACTTTGCCTATAAAAACAAAAAAGCTCCACCCGTAAGAGTGAAGCTTTTATCATGTATAGCGAGGGCAGGACTCGGACCTGCGGCCTCCGGGTTATGAGCCCGACGAGCTGCCAACTGCTCTACCTCGCGTCGTAATGTTCGAGTATTATAAGACAATAGTTATCATATGTCAAGCAAAACTTTACAATATATGGATATTTTTTATGAACTATTTACTTTATTTCCATATAAACAGCATATTTTGGCGCTTTCAATCCATATACTACTTGTTCACAATGACACTTTTTGATAAAATGTCATTATGAATACTTTTGTGGCATTATGCGCAGTGGGCGCTGAAAAGATTTTAGGAAACGAACTCAAGCACCTGGGATTTCAGCTTGTACAGGGCAATACTCCGGGACGCGTTACTTTTACCGGCAACGACGATGCCCTTTACCTTTCTAACTATTCCCTTAGAACAAGCGACCGCGTTTATATTCAGATGGCAAAGTACGAAGCCTCAGATTTTGATGCTCTTTTTGACGGCTGCTACAGAATCAACTGGCAGGATTACTTTAAAAAAGATGTACGCGTAATAGTAGATAAAGTCCGCAGTCACAAAAGCAAACTCAACAGTGAACACAGCATTCAGGGAATGATTCAGAAAGCAATCTACAAAAAACTGGGTTCAATCTGGCACATCACAACACTTCCGGAAAGTGGTTCAGAGTGTGATGTACGAGTCTATCTTGAAAACAATATCGTAACCATTCTTCTTGATACCAGCGGCGAGGCCCTTCACAAAAGAGGTTACCGTACAGACGGTGGAATTGCACCTTTGCGCGAAACAACAGCCGCAGTTCTTATTCAGGAAATGATGTGGAGAAGAAAGACAGCCCTTCACGATCCATTCTGCGGAAGCGGAACTATCGCAATCGAAGCAAATCTTTATGCCCACAACATTGCACCTGGACTTGGACGCCACTTTGCATACGAAAATCTGGCAATCTATAATCAGCAGCGGGCAGTTGAAATAAAAAAACAGCTTGCAGAACAGATCCGCACAGATGTTGAATGCCGCATTACCGGAAGTGACATTGACCCTGTTGCAGTAGAAAGGGCAAAACTGAATGCAGAACATTCCTGTGTAGCAGCCGGCCGTGCACTTCAGATGATAGGAAGCGATGCAAAAATAGAACGCCCGGAATTCATCGTTAGTGATTTTTCTGATCTTGAAGCCCCATACGAAACAGGACTCCTTCTGTGCAACCCTCCTTATGGAGAACGAATCGGTGACATTCAGGAAGCAGAAATGCTCTACACAAAAATGGCAAACCTTTTTACAGATTTCAAAGGCTGGAACATGGGAATCATTACCAGTCAGAAAACCTTTGAACAGTGCATCGGAAAACGTGCCGTCTCTTCAAAGACCCTGAAGGCAGGCAATCTCGACACAGTTCTTTATAAATATTGAGGAAAGCAATGGCAGTCTTAGTAGAACACAGTAAGCGTAAACGTGAAATTCTGGAAAAGTCTCTGGATCTTTTTATTGAAGAAGGCTATGAAGACGTAACATTCCAAAAAATTGCAGACCGTTGCGGAATCACAAGAACTACCCTCTATATTTACTTCAAGAATAAAAGGGAAATCTTTATTTACAGCATAAAGCAGATAACAGAAAATCTCGAAAAGGCACTTTTAAAAATAATAAAAGATGAATCAATGTCATCCATCGACTGTCTGTATAAAACTTTCGAAACCATACTTGAAGAAATTGAATCAAATGCACAGCTCTTTAAGATTCTTCTTATCTATCTTATCCAGCTGCAGAAAAGCGGCGTTGATGTTGACGAAAGAGTTACACGCCGTGTCATAAGAGTTCAGCATTTACTGAGTACAATTGTAATCCGCGGTCAGAAACGTGGAGAAATAAAACAGATGCCGGTAAAAGAAATAAACGATCTTCTTTACAGTCAGATGGAATGTGCTGTATTCCGTCTGGCAGTTCTCGGAAGAACAAAACTTACCGGAATACGCGAAATGGTCAAATACCTTATCGATGGAATAAAAGTATAAAAAAAAGCCTGTTTCAAAAAAATCAAAACAGGCTTCCGGATTCTATCAGTCGCAGGTTACATCATAAACATCAGGTTCTTCTACCTGCTGCTTTACAATAAAGTATGAAGCTGCTTCTGTATCAACAAACAGATCTGTATCAGAAAGAGGCTTTGTCCATGCAATGTTCATGAACGGAGCCTCTGAGGTATAGGCACCCTTTGAAGGATCAAATTCTTCCTGCCCGTAAATACCAGTAATTTTCAATTCCTTATCCCTGAATGCAGTCGGAAGAGTATTTCCCAGTGCAATCTGATAACAGTCTATAGAATTTATTGTCTGTTCACCTAATTCAAAAAGTTGAGTGCGCACCCCGTTATTAATTCCAATCATAGGAACAAAATAAACCGGAGTACCAGTTACAGATTCATGAGTTTCCGGAAGCTCATGGGTACCGCTTACAACAAGCAGAGATTTTTCAATCGTAAGGACAAAAGTATTTGAATTGTAATCAATGCGGACAGGTGTTGAAGGATCAACTGCAGTAAGTTCCCGTTCACCGGAACCGGCCGTTCCTTTTCCCTGATAAGAAATAGTTGTCTGTGAACTTGTATAGCCGTCTGCCTTACGATAGCGGACATAATACTGATAAAATTTATTGCTGTCAGTATAATAATCTATGAAAGTCATGGCATGATTGTTGTAATATTCCGTCGGCTGAATCTGACCGATATTTACGGTTGAATTCTGAACCATGCTTGCATCCTTAGAACCTGAATCTACCTCGTACCTTATGACGTTAACATAATAACATCCTGACTGATGCACAGGTGTAATTATTATGCTTCCGCCGTCACTTCCATAAGTAATGGTAGGCGCCGTAATCGAACCGTCATCTTTAGAGAAATCTATAAATCCGCATGAACTGAACAATGCCGCAGAAAACACTGCGGTCAGCAAAATAAATATCTTCTTCATCCTATAGAATTTCGGTATGTAAATTATATTCTATTAGCGGTTTTTTTTAAAACAGTTTTCCTGTATATTTAACTTATGTTAACTAATGCAGTAATTTACCTATGTTTTTTTCCGATGATTTTTTTCTGTGCCGTACTTTGTCTTGCCATAAAAGATTTCAAGGCTAACTATGGAATTCTTGCCTGTGTTCTCGGACTTATAGCCCTTGTTCCAATTGAAATAATTCAGTTTACTGTTTCCAGCAACATAAAGTTTTCTACTGCAAGCATGCAGCTGCTTTTAAAATGCCTTGTCATAAACGGTCTTATTGAAGAAGCTGCAAAAATGCTTGTACTGTTTGCACTTCCGTCAAAAAAACTTACAAAAGCAGTTTTCTTCTGGTGCTCTGCCCTTTCCGGACTTGCCCTCGGCTGCTATGAACTTTTTATTTATCTTGCAATGGACCTTCACTTTTCAAATGCAGTGCTCAGATTTTTGACAGCCGTAATAGTTCACTCTTCCTGCGCTGCATTATGCGGACTCTTTGTTTATTCAGTTAAAACAAAAAAAATTACAGTACTTCCTTTCCTGTGTGCAGTTCTTTTTCACGGCACATACGATTATTTTGCAGGATTCCCGAAGAACACTCCCTTCTTTTATTTTTCCTTCATCATAATCCTGTTTTCAATAATCGAATGCCGTTCAATTTATTTTGACAGAGCGGAAGACGAAGTTTCAGAATAACTGCCGGCTTGCCTTATAGCGCGGATTCGTTTTAAAAGCGGCGGATGACTGTAATAAAATGCACAGTAAATATCCGGTGGAACGAATTCGCTTAAGTTCTCTTTATTCAATTTTATAAGTGCCGTACAGAGAGCTTCCCCTCCATTACATACTTCTGCAGAAAAACGGTCTGCCTCAAATTCATCTTTTCTGCTGAAAAAGTTCTGAATCAGTCCTGTAAAAATTCCAAAGCCCGAAAGAGAAAGTCCCAGCAAAAATATTCCTGCATATTCAAGAGCTGCAACCGGATGCATTGACTGCAGGCCTTCAACCTTAAACAGTTCAGGAGCAAAACCAAAACTTGTGTAAAGCGGCGGATATTTTAAAATCAGGCTAACTAAAAATGTAACGGCAAAAATAAACGGAACAGAAACAAGCATTTTTTTAATTATATGATGTTTCTTATAATGTCCAAGTTCATGACCAAGTACGGCTTCGATTTCATCAACTGTAAGCTGTTCAATAAGCGTATCATACAGAACGATTCGTTTTGATTTTCCGATTCCGGTAAAATAAGCATTAGAATGACGGCTGCGCTTTGAAGCATCCATTTTATATATTCCGCTGGATTTAAAACCTGTTTTTTCAAGAAGGGCTTCCAGACGGTTTTTTAATTCTTCATCTTCAATCGGCGTAAATTTGTTAAATAAAGGTGCAAGAAAAATCGGATAGATAAAGCTTAAGCCCAGGCTGAAAATAATCATCACCGAACTTACAAACAGCCACCACCACTGGTTCAAATGAATTAAAATAAATGCAACCGCTCCCATAAGTATTGCATTCATAATGAGGCCGAGAATAATTGATTTAATTCCGTCGAAAATCCACATGCGGAGATTCATGTTGCTGAAGCCGTATTTTTTTTCAATGCGGAATTCTCCGTACAGATCAAAAGGAATGCTTAAAACATCCCCCGGAAGTGAGACTAAAATTTCAAAAAGAATTATCGTAAGATATGCATTCTGCGTTACATTCCAGACAGTGGCAAAAACATCCTGATAAAAATAAATGCAGACAAGAAAAATCTTAAGCAAAAAGAAAACTATGCTTCTTGGAATGAAGAAAAAGTATTTTGCATTTTCATAACTGCAGGTTTTTGTCAGAACAGCTTCATCCACATGACCTTCAAGTTCAGAAGGAATTTCCGTTCCATGCAGCTTTCTTTTTTTATAGTCCACATATTCAAGAAAATGAACCGTTACGAATTTTAAGACAGCACCTGTAAAAAAAATATACAAAAATAAATTTTCCATTCTGTTTTCTAAACCTCATCAGTTAATTTTTATTCAGCCCGCAGTTTTTTAATCCTGAAAAACTATTCTGCCGTTAACAAAAGTTGCCTTTATCACACCAGAAAGTTTTTTGTTTTCAAGAGGAGTAAACTTTCCTTTGCTTGCAAACTCTTCTCCGTGTACCGTGTACTGAGCGTCAACATCAACAAGCACAAGGTCTGCCGTATAGTCCTCTTCAAGAAGGCCTTTATTTTTCAAACCTAAAATATCTGCAGGACGGGCACTCATTAATTCAGAAAGCTGCTTTAATTTCATTGAACCGTTTTTTACCATTGTCGTATAACTTAAAGCAAAAGAAGTTTCCAGACCGGAAAATCCAGGACTTCCGTTTTTCTTATCTTCCATTGTGTGAGGTGCATGATCAGTTGCGATTACATCCGCTGTCCCGTCAGAAAGTGCCTGAACGCAGGCAAGCCTGTCTTCTTCACTTCTAAGAGGAGGATTAACCACATTAAATATTTCAGGAATTTTTTCTCCGCTTAATCCAAGATGATGAGGAGTTACTTCACAGGTAATATTCATTCCGTCTTTCTTTGCGCGGCGTACGGCATCAAGACAGGTTTTTGTACTTACATGGCAAAGATGAAGGTGACATCCAGCTTCTTTTGCAAGCTCAATGTTTCTGAGTGTAGCCGTATCTTCTGCCAGTTTAAGAAGCACGTTTGCCTGTTTTAAATTTGCAGCAGCCTCTTTTTTTTCTGCAGCAGTCGGTTTCCCTGACTTTAAAAGTTCCAGTGCTTTCTGCCTGAAAGGTTTTGCAGCTGCGGCAAGAGAAGGGTCTTCACAATGACAGCCGACGATAATTTTTTTTGCAGCAGCCTTTTTCATTGCATCAAGCATTACTGCTGAAGAAGCAACTTCCTTTCCGTCTTCAGTTATTACAGGTACACTTTTTGAATTCAATTCATCCAGATGAGAAACAGTTTTTCCGTCAAAGTCTTTTGTTATGCTTACACTCTGAATTACATTGCAGTAACCGGCTTCCGCTGCTTTCTGATTATTCTTCAATGCCATTTCTAAAGAAGAAACAACAGGTGACGTATTAGGCATAAGAACGCAGGTTGTATATCCTCCTGCAGCAGCTGCCATGCTTCCTGTAACTATATCTTCTTTCTGGGTCAGTCCCGGATCCCTGAAGTGTGCATGCATGTCTATAAACCCAGGCATCAGAACGGCACCATCAGCATTAAACTTACTGACATTATCATCAGAAAGCATCTGCTTTACAGTTTCTTTTGAAGGAAATCCTGCAATCTTACTTCCGCTGATAAGAACTGCTCCATTTTTTACATCGATATTCTTATCAACAAGCCGGGCGTTGTAAATCAAAGTTAAGTCTTTCATGTTTTCTCCAGAAGGATTTTTATCTCTAATCTTCAACAACAGAACCGAGAATTCCTGCCTTGTAAACTGAATCACAGTAAACACAGCGGTACTGTTTCTTTTCTTTGCTTACAAGATGAAATTCCTGAGGCATGTAGTGTTCAGTTATTGTTATGCAGCGCGGATTTTTACATTCCATTACGCCTTCAACCTTTGCAGGAAGTTCCATCTTTATTTTGCGGGCAATCTTTCCATCCTGAATTACATTAACCGTAATGTTTTCATCAATGTATCCAAGAACACTGTAGTCAATGTTGATGATGTTGTCGATTTTTATAATGTCTTTCTTTCCGGTTTTCTGAGACTGAGCATTAACAACAAGGGCTGTAGTATAAGGTGCCTTATCAAGACCGAGCCACTTAAAAACTTTCCATCCCAGTCCTGCCTGAATATGATCTATTACGAGACCGTTTTTTATTTCATCAATATTAAGCATTTCATTCCCCTTATTTTAAATTCATTAAAGTGCACCGGTTATTTTTGCAATCAGAGCCATGCGGGCATACATACCGTACTTTACCTGCTTAAAGTAAGCTGCCCTCGGATCATCATCAACTTCCGGCTGAATTTCATTTACGCGCGGGAGAGGATGAAGAACTATCATGTCCTTGCGGGCAAGCTTCATCTTTGACTTATCAAGAATATAACTGTCCTTAAGACGGATATAATCCTGTTCGTTAAAAAATCTTTCTTTCTGAACGCGGGTCATGTAAAGGATATCAAGATCGCCGATAACATCTTCAAGCTTTTCTGAAGTTATGAATTCAACTCCAGCAGGCTTAAGAATATCTTCCGTAATGTATTCAGGAACTTTTAATTCTTCCGGACTTATAAAAACGAATTTATTGTTCTTGTAACGGCTCATTGCTTTTGCAAGGGAATGAACTGTGCGGCCAAACTTAAGGTCTCCGCAGAAACCTATTGTATGATTTTCAAAACCACCCTGAAGGGCACGGATTGTAAGAAGGTCTGTAAGTGTCTGAGTAGGATGATAGTGTCCTCCGTCTCCGGCATTAATGACAGGAACCGGTGAATACTTTGAAGCAAGAAGTGCAGCTCCTTCTTTTGGTGAACGCATTGCAATTACATCAACATATGAACTTACTACGCGGATTGTATCGGCAAGAGTCTCCCCTTTTGTAGAAGACGTATAGCTTGCATCTGCAAATCCCTCGACTGTTCCTCCAAGATGAAGCATGGCAGCTTCAAAAGAAAGCCTTGTTCTTGTGCTTGGTTCAAAAAAAAGTGTCGCAAGAATTTTCCCGCGACACACATCTTGAAACGAAACTGGATCTACAATCATCTGTTCTGCAAGGGAACAAATTTCATCAATTTCTCCCACTGTCAGATCACCTGGCTCTATAACGTGCCTTCCTGTCAACATCTCGTACCTCTGTAATTTTTATTTTTTCGAGTGTAACACGAATCACATTCTTTGCAAATAGTAAAATTACAGAGTTTTAAAATGTTCCTGAAACTTTATAATCTCATACAGTTGTCGGAAGAACGTTCATTACATCCAGAGAGTTGTTTTTAAGAGATGCGTTGTAACGTTTTCCTTTATAACAGATAACAAGCTGGTCTATAAAATCATGTCCCGGCTTTGTATAAAGTTTTGCAGCCTTTATCTTTCCGTCTTTCCAGGTGATATTTGCAAAAACATTTCCCTTTAAGGTTGCACCGTTAAATTCACCGGAAGCAAGAGACTCAGGAACTTCCTCGAGAATATAAATCTCAAGTACGTCATTACAAACCCTGCTGCTGATTATACGCTGAGTTGCTTCATAAAGAATTTCAAAATTTCTGTCAAAGAAAGATTCCGGTTCAAAATCAAATTTATCCGCCTTAACGGAAGTCATGGACTTCTCATATTCCAAAGCAGAAGCTTCAAGTCTTGAACGCATTGCCTTAAACAGAACAAGATCTTCATCAACGGAAGAAACCTTACAGTATTCAGCGGCCTTTATAACGCTGCCAAACATTTTGTAAAGTTCATAATTTGTCTCTCCGTCAGAATAACCTGCGTAGAAAGTTTCTCCATCTTTTTTATACTCATGGAAGGACGGCACAAGAACAGCACTTTTTCCTTCATTTTCCAAAACCAGATATGAAGCATAGAACCGAGCAATATCATTCAGTACCCTGTAATTCTTTTTCAGGAACTTAACATTCATCGTGCTGTAGAACTGATTCATTATATTTTCTACAACAACAGTTCCACCTGCTACGGAATACGAATTCCTTAAATCAGAACCGGCTGGAGAAGTATCGCCCCAGATATCCGTTGAACCGTGAACAGCACATCCCTGAATTCCATACATTTCTCTTGCAGTTGTCTTTCCGTGTGTAAAAAGTTTTTTATAAAGTTTTTCTGAAGAAAGACCGTTACGCTTAAGCCCCGTAATATAAGGAGCATAATTTTCCGGAGAAAGTTCATTCATGCTGTAACGTACATTATCTGAATCTTCATCTTCCGTAAGCCACAGACCGCATGGCAATGCAGGAAGAGTTCCCGGTCTCATTGTTGAAGCAGCAAGAAGGTATCTGCTGTAATTCCAGAACTGTTCCATAAATTCCGGAGAAGATTTCTTTTCGAGTAATTCTTCAGTACAAAGCTTTGAACTGCCGTCAGTAAGTTTAAAAGAAACTTTCTTAAACTGTGCAGCAGTTTCCTGATAATGAAGGCGCTTTATTGAATCAAAATTCCTGCAGGAAGCAAGACAGATTTTCTTTAACGCAAGGTCCGCACTCCACAATGCAAGTGAATTAGCTTTTCTGTGAACATCTCCGCATTTTTTATAGTAATGAGGTTTTCTGTAAGCAGATTCCACATCAACAAAAAGCGTAACTTCATCAGCTTTTTCTACAATAATATTTGAACCTGTAACTTTTACATTTCCGTCTACAGCAACTGCCGTAACAACTGCGGCAAAAGGAACTCCGTTTATGCTGTGAAAGCAGACCGTATCATCAGAAAGGGAATATTTTTTATAAGCGTCCCTGCATTCAAGAGAAGCCCTGAGGTAAATGCTTTTCGGAGTTGAAGCAGAAATATGAACGGCAAGCACATCTTCCTGAGAAGAAGCAAAAACTTCTGTCGTGTAAGTTATGCTTGAACCGCTGGTATTTTTAGAAAGATCTTCCGTACTCGGTGTTTTTGATTCACGGGTAAAAACTGTGGAAGCAACAGCTGTTTCAAAATCCAGCTGTCTTTTATAGAAGGAAACTGACTCATCAGAAATTCTCCTGATACCGTCCGGTCCCTTAAGGCCATAAGTTTCTCCGTCATAAAAATCTATATGAAGGGAACCTGCTGATTTATAATGTGCCTGTTCCTGAGGTAAAGCCGTAAAGCTTTCGTAAATAAGTTCCTGCGCTTCAGAAATACGGTCCAGTTCTATAAGATTACGGATTTCTTTTAGGGATGCAGCGCCACTTGAATTATTTCTGTCTGTAAAGGGTTTTGACCATACAGATTCTTCATTAAGATCTATAACTTCATGCCCGATGTTTCCGTGAACCAAAGCGCCAAGTCTTCCGTTGCCAACGGGAAATGCTTCTTTTTTATTCTGAGCCGGTTTTTTGTACCACATTGAATTCATAAAATCCCCCTCACTTCTACAGACAGCCTCCGAAAAACTTTATATAAGGCTGACCCTGTATTTTTAAAATTGCATTTATTATAGATAAAAGTCTATCACATAAACTTATCTTAGGCACGGGGTTTTAAAGCATATCAAAAAACTACTTGTAATAAAGCCGTGTTTTCACTTTAATTTTAAATCATGTTTTCAGTTATCAGACCCATTGTTTCATTCTTGAAAAAAGAAATAGTACTTACCTGTGCATGGATTCTTGCCATAGCTTCTGCTTTTTTTGTAACACCTGACCGCAATTATATTTCCTACATCGATTTCAGTTCCCTTCTGATTTTGTGGAGTCTTATGGTAATAATGCAGTTCTTTTCCACAGAGGGAATTTTCATTTTAATCGGAAACCGCCTTCTTCTGCTTACAAAAAAAATATGGCAGCTGGCAGCGGTTCTTATTGCCCTGTGTTTTTTTACTTCCATGTTCATAACAAACGATGTTGCACTGCTGACTTTTGTTCCTTTTACGATATTAATGCTTGATGCCTGTGACAGAAAGGATCTTTTAATTCCGGTAATCGTGCTTCAGACTATCGCTGCAAATACAGGAAGTATGTTTACCCCTGTAGGCAATCCACAGAATCTGTTTTTATTTTCACTGATGAATTCTTCCCTTAAGGATTTTCTGCTTCTGATGCTTCCATATACCGGCCTGTCTTTTTTACTTTTAACCGCAGGAATTTTCTGTCTGAAAAACAAAAGCCAGCCTTGCAGTACTCAGCAGGACAATTCTTCCCATATAAGAATCAATCCGGTTACGGCAGGAATTTACGCGCTGCTGTTTCTGAGTGCAATACTTACGGTACTTAAATTCATTCCTTTCTATATACTTGCAGCAGTTGTTTTAGCCGTTACTCTTGTTATAAAACCAAAAATCATACTGAGAGCAGACTACGCCCTGCTTTTTACCTTTATAGGGTTCTTTATTTTTACAGGAAACATTGCCCGCATTACGGTCTTTAAGGAAAGTCTGCAGAATTTTGTTGCAGGACATGAAGTGCTGACCGGAATTGCAGCAAGCCAGGTTATAAGCAACGTTCCGGCTGCCTTACTTCTGTCTGGTTTTGCAAAGAATCTCAGGGAACTGACTGTCGGTGTAAATGTGGGAGGTCTGGGAACTCTTATTGCTTCCATGGCAAGTCTTATTTCTTATAAATTCTATGTCAGGACTCCACAGTGTAAAAAAGGCAGATACCTGCTTTACTTTACGGCTGCAAATATTATTTTTCTGATTCCGCTATGTCTTGTGAATATGGCGGGGCTTTAACAGTTTTCTGCTGGGTTTGCCATTTATTCTAATGGGTTTGCCTTTCAGGCCTGCCTTCGTTCGCTTATTCCTCCCCCTTGGTCGGCGCTCACTGCGGCTTCAAACCCGGCTGTATAGTTATGTTAAATATTGTCTTTTGTTTAAAATAAAAAGGGGATGTCCAATAAGTTCAAAAAGTGTCATTTTCGGGCCTGACCCGAAAATCTATTTAATTACAATACGTCGAGTCAAGGCACGCTAACGCTTAAAGCCTTGACTTCGCCGTTTTGAGGGTTTGTACTACCCCCTCAATACAAGAGATTGCCGTGTCGAGCACGGCAATGACTTATACTTATTGGACAGCCCCTTAGTCGCCCCCTGCTGGGTTTGCCTTTCAGGCCTGCCTTTGTTCGCTTGTCCCTCCCGCCTGGTCGGCGCTCACTGCGGCTTCAAACCCAGCTGTATAATTATGCTAAATAGCAAACATAGTTTAAAATAAAAAAGGTTCTCTAGTTAAAGAGAACCTTTAATCGCCCCCTGCTGGGTTTGAACCAGCGACACACGGATTAACAGTCCGTTGCTCTACCGACTGAGCTAAGGGAGCATTCATTGCTGAATGTGAAGATAATATATATAAAAGCAAAAAAAGTGTCAATATACCTTTTAATTTTCTTTATAAAATTTTCCTGGGGTTACTCTAAGACAAACTCTGCCGGAGTAAGAGTAACAGACTGAATTACTTCAATTGATTCCGGGAGAGCAGCTTCCTCTGGAGCTTCAATTACACGAAGTTTCTTCACGGAAATAAATTTTCCTTCTTCCACAGTATCAGAAACTGTTTCGTATTCAAATTTACAAAGTCCGGATTTCCTTACAATACACTCCGCTTCATTCCTTTCATATACGTATTCAATTCTGTACAAATCTACATCAAAAGAATTTTCCGTCATATTTTTTACATTTCCGTTATAAATTACTGACGAGCCGGATTCTGTATATTTAAATGTAAGTGAATTCAGGGTGACACTTCCATCCTCAGATGCAAAAATAAAATGCTGATTAAACCATGAAGGTGCTTTCTGCATAAGTGTAAATGATTTTCCGTCATCAGCAAAAACAAAATTCTCTTCTATAACTTCATTAAAGGTTTCTTCTGCCATCTGACGAACATAACCGGACTTAAATTCGCCGAATGCTTTTTTTGATTCTGGTGAAAACTTAATTCCCTGTCCTGCAAACTGACTGTCAAATATTCTGTTCAGTCTGCGCTCATATTCTTCAGGAGATGAGCTTACTGATGAAGAAGCCGCATCTGCTACGGAAATTATTTTTGTATAGAGAACCGAGTGTTCTTCATCAATCGAATACCAGTCCTTACCTGCAAAAATCCATCTGCCGTTTATATCTGCTACATAAATTTCTACAGTACCGTCAGTACCAAAAACATATTTATTAAATATTCTGTCAGAAAAGAAAGTCCTTCCTGCAAAAAGATCTCTTCCTGAAGTCTCCGGAAGTTCTTTTAAAGGCATTTCTGAATTAATTTTTCCGGATGAAGAACAGGCTGCATTCAAAAAAACAAATGCACAGAACACACTGATTAATACTGAATAATAAAAACTATTTCTTCTCATATTTAAACTTTATCGAACAAAACAGAAAATTTCTTTATAAAAACAAATAGTTTCTACTATGAATATATAAATTTAACTGTTAAAATAAACTAAAAAATTGGCAGAATGAACAGCAATTACATTCAAAATCCTGTAATTGTTATCCGTAACGCTCATGTTGCGCAGCTGCCATAAAGGCTTAGGGGAGAGAAAAATGAAAAAAATCGTAATCCTGGTTTTGACATGTGCATCACTGCTTTTCAGCTGTTCAAAAAAAAGTGATTCAGCAAAACAAGCAGACGCAAAAAAACCAACTGTTGACGGTGTAATGCTTTACGAAGAAAGCCATTACTGGACAGAAACCGCTGAAGGTAAAATGCGCTGGGTTGACTGCATTTTTAAAGGTGACACTGTAAAAGTTTATACAGATGCAGATGGAAATCCGGAAACAAAAAAAGCTGTTCGTGAAGGCAAAACAGACGAAGAAACTTTCTATCACATAAATATTGAAGAAAGAGGTGACTTCTGGACAATCGACTGGTACCTTGCAGTTAACGCTCAGCCAGGTGCAATTCTTGAAGACTGCTTTATTTTTTCAGAACCAAAAGCAACTGCTCCTACATCAACAAAACTCAAGAAGTTTGAAATCGTAGGAATTCTTGAAGAAAAAGATAATTTTTACAAAATCTATGTCCGCGATGACAAACAGCTCAGACAGAATATTTACGTAGAAAAGAAAGTTGTATGCAATCACGCAAACGATGTTGAGGCAATTAAAACTTACAGACGCATCAGCGGAAAAACAAATGCTGCAGTTCAGTATGAAGTAATCGACAAGCTTATCAACGACTGGGATTTAGGAAAAAACAATCCGAGACTCTGCAAAGAAGCTTATATTTCTCTTGTTTCTCAGATTTTTACAGATGCTGACAACTATACAATCAATTTCAACCAGGACAATCTGTACAAAGTTTATTCAGTTTATAACGACCTGTATTCTGAAAATTCGTATGATGAAGATTATGACATTGATTATTCTGATTCTGACGACGAGTATGACTATGAAGATGAAGATGACGAAGACGATGACAATGACGACTACTACGAAGATGATGAATCAGATGAAGAATATGATGACTACGATGTAGACTTTGACAGCGATGATTCTGATGAGTACGAATGGGAATAATCCCGGTAAAAAAGAATAACAGGAGATAAAAATGAAAAAAATTATTTCTATGATTTTAGCTGCAGCTGCACTTTCATTTTTTGCAGCAGCAGAAGAAACAGCATTCAAAGAATCAAAAGCAGGCGGACAGGGTGTAATTCTCCGTGACGGTTGTGTTTTATGGAATAAAGCTGATGACGGAAAAATCAAATGGATCGGCGGAACTTCAAAAAATGCCGCATCTGGAAAAACTTTCAACGTAACATCAGAAGCTACAGCAACTCTTGTTTCAAGTTCAGGAGAATCACCGAACTCTTCTTTCTATGGAATTGAAATGGACGGTAAAGCTTTTTATGTTCTTAAAAGCCAGGTTTGGGTTTCTGATTCAGCAAAACCAGCCGTAATGCTCAGAGGAAACATCATCTGCCGCAGACCGCTTCTTTCTTCCTTCATGCAGGAAGCTTCAATCAAACCTGTTACAGTGGGAGCAATTGACGGACCGACAGTTAACGGATTTAAAGCATTCCATTACTACAATGCAAAAAAATATGTTGTAGAAACTGTTTATCTTACACTGAATGAATTTTCTGAATCAAAAGCAGATCTTGAAGCTGTAGAACTTCATGCAAAACTTAATAGCACAACTGATCCGGAACTTAAGGCAAAACTGATTGATACAATCAATACTTCAGGCTGTTCTGAAGAACTTGTAATCGGTTTCTAATTAAAACCAGATCCAAAAAAACAGGGCTGTCCGGCATATACCGGGCAGCCCTGTTTTTTTCTGCATTAAAAGATTTTACTCAGGTAAGGTAAGATCTCCTTCCTTTATAAGTCCCAGCTTTCTGAATGCAAGACCAAATGCCCATGCTAAAACTCCAGGAAGAATAATACAAACCATAAAAAGGCCAAGCCAGTCCATTGCAGACGGACTTATATTCAAAGCCTGATTTACAGGATTATACCAGCCTGAAACTACCCCGATAGGACCAACCATTCCGCAGGTTCCCATTCCTGAAGATACGGCAGCGCCATTCATTTCCATCTTAAAAAGACATGTTGAAACAGGTCCCGTAATCATTGAAGTAAGGCACACCGGTATCCAGACAAGCGGATTCCTTACAATATTCGGCATCTGGAGCATGGAAGTTCCCAATCCCTGAGAAAGAAGTCCGCCCCAGCGGTTTTCCCTGAAGCTCATTACTGCAAAACCCACCATCTGAGCACAGCAGCCGGCTACAGCAGCTCCTCCGGCAAGCCCCGTAAGTCCAAGGGCAGCACAAATGGCCGCAGAACTGATAGGAAGCGTAAGGGCAACTCCGACAATAAGAGAAACAAGTATTCCCATCCAGAAAGGATGAAGTTTTGTCGTAAGCATTATAAGGTTTCCGACTTTACTTGCACCAAGTCCGATATATTTTGCAAACAGCACGGCAAGGAGAACGCCTCCGACAATAGTAACAATCGGAGTTACAAGAATATCAACCTTTGTTTTTTTACTTACCAGCATTCCCAGCTCGGCAGCTGCTATTGCAATAAGAAGAACTGCAAGAGGTCCCCCTGCTCCGCCTAAAATATTTGTCGTAGCACCAACAGTAACAAGACTGAAAAGTACAAGTGCATGACAGCCCATTGCATAACCGATACCAACAGCCATTGCAGCCCCCACAACATGAGGATCACTGGCAAAAGTTCCGGCATCTGCAAGAAACTTAAATACGACATTCGTACCGAGACGTAAAAGCTGGGTTCCCAGAGTTTTAACTATTGTACCTACAAGCAGGGAGGCAAAAAGTCCCTGTGCCATTCCGCTCATTGCGTCAATAAAATAACGCTTAACAAATCTGTTCATGATGAACTCCTATAAACCTGTAAAAACATGCAGTTTCCCAAATTTACATGAAATCGCTGTGTCTTACAAGAATTAAAAAAACTTCATAATTCTTTTAAAAAAAAGTCCGATAAATTCAGTATTAACTGTCTCAAAACAGCTAAGTCTAAAACATACACAAAATAAGGAATTACAAAATGAATTATCAGGAGGAAAAATGAAAACGGCATCCAAACCAAAGTCAATTATTTCTCTCATCTTAGGATTTCTAACAGTTTCATTAACTGTTTTTTCTGCAAGCATCATCTTCTTTACACGTCATGAACTCTATTCAGGACTGGAAGAATACTTTAAGGAAGAAATCGTTGATTACGCATCAATAATGACTGAGGAAATAGACTATACTCTTCAAAATGTAACAAGCATAGGCAATTTTGCCTCAGAAACATTCGCTCAGCAGGTGCAGAAAGCCGGTGACTATGCAAAAGCAGACATTTCCAACATCATCTGCGAAAGCATCAACGACTATTTTGAAGTAGAAGACTGTATTTTCTATGACAACACCGGTGTTCAAATTTCCTCAAGAAACTACGGCTACGAAAATGACAAAACCTTCGTAAAAAAAGCTTTAGGAGGAATTGCATTCGGAGACCTTGTAAAAATCGGAGAAAAAATTTGGGCTATTTCTTCAACACCAGTCAGAAATGACAGCGGAGACATAATAGGAGCCGTAGTCGTAAAGAAGAATGCTGCAGATGAAGAACTGATTAAAACCGTCATGGATTACACAGGATGCGATGCAACAATTCTTGACGATACAAAACGCGTTCTTACATCCCTTGAAGGCATGCAGGGAACTCATGCAGATTCAGATGTAATTGCGCAGGTAAAAAAAGGAGAGCCGGTTGCCCTTCAAAATGTCATCAACGGAAAAAGCTATATTTCCTATTACTTTCCGGCATTTGATAAAAACGGAAACTTCCTTACCACATTTTATATAGGAAGACCCATATCCATAATCGATCACGTTGCAAAATCAATTTTTACAACCCTGTCATTCATAATGGGAAGTCTTACGGTTGCCATACTCATCCTTCTCATTTCCATCATCGTTATCAAAATGAAGCGGCCGCTTAAAAAAGTTCAGTCCGCCATTGATAATCTTTCTTCCGGAGATGCAGACCTTACCATGCGTCTTCCAGTCAAAGGCAATGATGAATTCTCACATCTCAGTAAAGGCGTAAACAAATTTATTGAAATGCTTCATGACATAATAAGAGACCTTAACGCTGCACAGATTTCTATTTCAGGAATAGTAAATGATCTCGGTACAAACAGTCATGAATCTGCAAGCGCAACCGCACAGATTATGGCAAACATTGAAGGCGTAAGGAATCAGGCAAAGAGCCAGTCAGAAGCAGTAAGCAATACTTCCATCGTTCTTGACCAGAGTGCTCAGAACGGAAAGACCCTTGCAGAACTCATTGAAAAACAGACAGACGGTATTTCTGAAAGTTCAGCAGCAATTGAAGAAATGCTTGGTAACATTAATTCCGTTTCCAACTCAGTAAAGAAAATGGCTGAAAGCTTCGGATTCCTCAATACAACTGTTGATAACAGCAATACAAAACTTGCAAAAGTTGACGAAAAAGTACAGCAGATTTCCGAACAGTCTAAAACCCTTATGCAGGCAAACCAGATAATCAGCCAGATTTCTTCAGAAACAAACCTTCTTGCAATGAACGCCGCCATTGAGGCAGCCCATGCAGGTGAAGCCGGAAAAGGTTTCTCCGTAGTTGCAGATGAAATCCGTAAACTTGCAGAAGACTCAAGCAAACAGTCAAAGAGCATCAATGCTGAGCTTAAAGGAATTTCTTCTTCCATTACAGATGTAGTAACTCTTTCTCAGGAATCCCAGGCTGCGTTTAAGGAAATCATAACGAACCTTAATTCTACAAATACAATCATAAAAGAAATTGACAGTGCCATGGCTGAACAGGAAACTGCTTCACGTCAGGTATTCGATTCTCTGGGAACAATGAAAGACCAGTCTCTTGAAGTAAGGGAAAAATCCATTGATATGTCTTCAAGCATAGAAAATGCTTCTACGGACATGCAGAAAGTTTCTCAGATATCAGACACAATTCTCGGAAGCATGGATGAAATGGCTGCCGGGGCAAAACAGATTAACAGTGCAACTCAGAACGTTTCTACCCTGTCTACTCAGACACAGGACAATGTTACGATCATGACGGGTCAGCTGGGAAAATTCAAAGTCTGATTTTATAAGGTATCCAGGGAGTGAAGTATTTCAGTAACGGCAGCCCTTACGCGTCTTACTGATTCACTTCCTGTAACCTGAGCTTTCTGAACAAAACCAATATCATAATAGCCCAGTGCATTTCCGGCGCTGTGGTAAACAAATCCTTCCTTGTACGGACCATAATCAAGAACAATCTTTGGAACAAGCCCGATTCCTACTCCAAGGGCAGCCAGTGCCATTACGGCTTCATTACCTTCTGCTTCTGCAGAAACTACCGGCTTAACGTTACGGCTCTTTACCCAGGAATCAAATCTTCTGCGGGCAAGACCTGCTTTTGGAAGAATCAGCGGAACTGAAGAAACTATGTCCTGAGGACTGCCGGATATTTTTGTAAAGGGACCGTCACAGCTTGCGGCAAAAACCAGAGGGCTTCTGCTTACGTGAACGGTGTCAAATTCAAGTTTGTTTTCATAAGGAATGGCTGCTACGGCAAGTTCTGCCCTTCCTTCCTTTACTGCAGGAATTGCAAGAGCAGGGTCTCCTGTTTCTATGGAAAGCTGAATGTGCGGATATTTTTCCGAAAGTTCGCGGATAAAAGGAGGCATAATTGAATAACAGGCTGTAACGCTGGCAAAAACATGAAGCATTCCCCTTACTTCATCTGACCTGTGTTCAAAATCAAAAAGAAGTTCCTGTTTTTCTTCAAGACATTTAGATGCAAATTCAGCAAACCTGATTCCATCCTGTGTCAAAGAAACTTCACGATTATTTCTGTCAAAAAGAACCGAACCTGTCTCTTCCTCAAGACGGGTAATAAGACGACTTAATGCAGAAGAACTTAAATTAACTTCTGATGCCGCTTTTGCAAAATGCAATTTCTGGCTTAATTTTAAGAATGCCTGCAGTTCGAAAAAATCCATGCATCCATTTTATAGAAAATTACAATAAAAATTAAGTGGAAAAATTAAATGGCTTTGTAAAAATAAGCAAAAAGTAAAACAGCGAAAAAGTTAAAATAACTTTATAATCTGCCGATATTCGAGTAGAATATATTTAAATACTTTTTTGGAGGATATATGAAAAAGATACTTCTTGCAGCTGCCGTTGCATTCTGCACCATAAACGCATTTTCTCTGGACCAGTCTTTCGTTCCGTCCGGAAAAATCAATTCCTACACAAAAACAGAGTATTCCGTTGCATCAAAATTCGGTGACTACTTCCGCTCTGTAAATTCTAAAAAAGTACATGTATTTGACAACACAGGGCTTGAAACTTCAATCTCTATTTATGATTCAAAGGACCAGCTTACAAATACAGTAACTTTTACTTATGACATCAGCCGCAACCTTCTTTCTTCAAGCTATACGGACATCAACGGAACTGTAATTACAAAAACAGTTTATGCTTATCAGAGTGACGGCAATCTTGCTTCTGAATCTGAATACAATGCATCAGACAAGCTTACCGGAAAAACAATCTACAAATATGAAGGCAACAAAACTACAGAAAGCTACTATGACGGTAACGGCGCACTTCTTTCCCGCGTAATCTATAAAACAGATGATTCAGGAAAAACTGTTGAAGAAACAGCCTATTACGGTGACGGAAGTTTTTCTTCAAGCAAAGCATATACTTACAATGATGCCGGAAAAATCATTCAGATTGATTTAAAAGAAGCTCCTGAAAAAACTGCATCTAAACAGGTATACCGCTATGATGCAAACAATGTACTTACAGAAATCCAGAGTTACAATCATACAAACACTCTGGTTCAGCGCATAATCTACAAAAATGACGCTAAAGGAAATCCAACCCGCATCAGTGTATACGAAGTTGCAGAAAAATTCGGTGCAACGGCAAATGAACTTGTAGACATTACAGAATTTGCATACAAATATTCCGGAGCAGGTTCAGCTAAATAAACAGCTGTAAAAACCTGTGCTTACTGATAGCCGCGTGATTCATAAAAGAATTCCGCGGCTTTTTTATTCATACTCAAAATGCTGCCAGTCTGTTATACAAACACAGAATTACCTATAAACTTCTAAATGTAAATGCTATAATAGCCGCATATGACTGACTCAGAACTCAAAACCCTAAAAGACAACCTCTGGCACGCCGCTGATGTTCTTCGTGCAGGCGCCCACTTAGCAGCAAATAAATACGGACAGCCTATTTTAGGCTTAATCTTCCTTCGCTATGCAGACATTCTTTATAAACAGCACAAAGCAGAAATAGAAGCAGAATACAATAAATCAAAAGGCACACGAGCCGAAAAATCCATAAAAGATATTTCAATCAAATACTGCGGTTTTTACCTTCCCCCAGAAGCCTATTACACAACAATCAACGACGCGCCCGATGATGCAAACAAAGCAACGCTCGTAAAAAAGGCGATGGAAGCCATAGAACGCGAAAATGAAAAGATGGACGGAGTTCTTCCAAAAGAAGTGTACGGTCAGCTTGTGCCCGAAGAAGAACCGGAACTCCTTTCCAACATCATGCGCATCTTTATGGATATTCCGGAAAATATCAGCGTAGACCTCTTTGGCGAAATCTACGAATTCTTCCTTGGCGAGTTTGCCCTTCAGGAAGGAAAAGACGGCGGAACCTTCTATACGCCGGCAACCGTAGTCCGCTATATGGTAGAAGTTCTCCAGCCGGAAAATGGCGAAAAGAAAATCTTAGACCCTGCCTGTGGTTCGGGCGGTATGTTTGTTCAGGCAGCCCGCTTTATGCACCGCCACAACAAAGCTTCTGATGAAGTAATGAAGTTCCGCTGTTACGGCGTAGAAAAAGAACCCGACACCGTTAAGCTTGCAAAAATGAATCTTCTTTTGAACAACGTCCGCGGCGAAATCGTAGAAGCAAACTCCTTCTATTCTGACCCTCACAATGCAGTAGGCAACTTTGATTACGTTATGGCAAATCCGCCATTCAACGTAGACGAAGTTGTATACGACAAAGTAAAAGACGACCCGCGCTTTAACATTTACGGCGTTCCAAAGAATAAATCCAAAACAACCAAAAAAGGCAGCGACAAAAAAGAAACAGTTCCAAATGCAAACTATCTCTGGATAAGTTATTTTGCAAGCTCACTCAACGCTACAGGAAAAGCAGCCCTCGTTATGGCAAACTCTGCAAGCGATGCCGGCGGTTCAGAACTCGAAATCCGCAAAAAGATGATAGAAGAAGGAATCATCAGCCAGATGGTAACTCTTCCAAGCAATATGTTTTCTTCCGTTACCCTTCCTGCAACCCTCTGGTTCTTCGACAAACAGAAAACTAAAGACGAGCAGAAGAAAGACAAAATCCTTTTTATAGATGCCCGCTCAATCTTTACCCAGGTAGACCGCGCTCACAGAAAGTTCAGCGACGAGCAGATAAAAAATCTTGGAATCATTACACGCCTTTACAACGGCGACACACAGGCCTTTAAAGACCTCATAGCAGAATACACCGCCGCCCTTAAAGCAGCCCCTCAAGCCAGCGAGGATAAAGAAGTAAAAACAAAAGCCTACTGGCAGGCACAGATAGACTGGCTCACCGAACGCTTTCCGGACGGTACCTACACCGATGTAATAGGCCTCTGCAAAGCAGCCAGCATAGAAGGCGAAGACGGCATCCACGACCAGGATTATTCCCTCAACGCCGGCCGCTACGTAGGAGTTGTAATCGAAGACGATGGCATGACCGAAGCTGAGTTCAAAGCCAAAATGCTGGGCCTCAACAACGAACTTGAAACTTTAAGCAAAGAAGCCGCAACTCTCGAAAAACAGATTGCAGATAATTTGAAGGAGTTGTTTGGGGAATGAAAGAGAAATTGACAATTTTAAATAATGGTTATATATTAAGGGTAACAAGACCCTGCACGCCTCTTAACAATGCGTCTCACGTGGGGTTATTTTTTTGCCCTTTTGAGTTTTCTATCAGGAGGACAAAATGATTTTTTCAAAACCACCTCGAACACCTAAATACCTGGCGCATAAACTAATTTCAAATGGATTACAAGAAGTTTCAGAAAAAGAATTGACGGAGATATTTCAATCCATAAATTATTATAAATTACGTGGCTATACATATCCATATCAAGATAATACCGTTCTTAATTCCCCGTTTTTGCCAAATGTAAAATGGTCTTATATTTGGAATGATTATAATTTTGATCTAAAATTGCGAACTTTGTTGTTTTCTAGCATAAGTTTTATAGAGACTGCATTAAAAACTCGCATGACACTAGTTTCTCTGACATTGGGTGCAACTTGGTATCTGAACAACCGTTTATTTAAAAGCCAGAATGCATTCAATTCTGATTTTTCGTTTTTACAGAGCGATTGGAACAGGGCTTCTGAAGAATTTAAAAATCATTATGAAACGAAATATCCAGAATCTCCGAATCCACCTGCATGGATGATTTTTGAAACTTCTAGTTTTGGACCGATAAGTAAATTCTTTAAGAATATGAAGCCTCAGCTTGCAGAAAAAGAAAGCATCTGCAATTATTTTGGTTTTGAAAAAGCTGATGGTAACAAACTTGCAACTTGGTTTCAAGTGATAAATACAGTCAGAAACATATGTGCTCATCATGGGCGACTTTATTCCCGTCAATTGATAACAACACCACTTTTTGTCGTTCCGCAGAAAGGCAATTGGGTCAGCTCTTGGCCCAATCCTAACCGAGTTTATGCTGCGATATGTATTATTAAAAATTTTTTAGATATTTGTAATCCTAATAATACGTTTGTGGCGGACTTAAAGGAACTTATGAAGATGGTAAGACCAGAGCAATTACCATCAATGGGGTTCCCTGCTGATTGGAAGATAGAACCGTTGTTTAGTTAAATTCAGGCGGGTAGAATTGTCACACGGATTTGAGCCGCCTAACGGCGTCTCTGTGAAAACTGTCATCCCGAACTTGATTTGGGATTTATAAAAGAGAATTAGGAAAATGAAAACAGAATATATTAAATTCCAAAATTTTATAGACTCTACTCAATATGGCTACACTGCAGATGAGACATCTTTTGAAAATGGTGATTGCAAGTATTTACGAATAACTGATATTGTTCCTTATTTTGTTGAAAAAGAAACTGTTCCATTTTGCAAAATACCCGAAGAAAAGAAAGCCCAATATATGATTACTGATGGTGATTTGCTGATTGCACGAACTGGTGCAACAACAGGATATAATTTGATTGTAGATGATTCATTTAAAAATTTTATTTTTGCATCATATTTGATAAGATTTAATTACGATAAAAAGAAACTATTCCCTCTATATGTCAAATATGTTTTAAAAAGCAAATTGTGGTATGGCTTTGTAAATAATTATATCAGTGGTTCTGCACAGCCAGGAATGAATGCCCGTGTATTTGGAAAGTTTAATTTTCCATACGTACCTCTCCCCACCCAACAAAAAATCGCCTCAATACTATCAGCCTACGACAACCTCATACAAAACTACAAAAAGCAGATAGAAGCCCTGCAAACCGCCGCCAGCGAACTCTACAAAGAATGGTTCGTCCGCTTCCGTTTCCCCGGCTGGCAAACCACCGAGTTTGAAAATGGAATTCCTAAGGGGTGGAAGGTAGAGCGTTTATCAAATTATTGTAAGATTACAGATGGCACTCATGACACACCTTTACAAGTTGAGGAAGGCATTCCGCTTGTAACTGGAAAAGCTGTAAAAAAAGGTGAAATAGATTTTTCCATTCCATATAATATTAGTATTGAAGATCACGAAAAAATCAAAAAACGAAGTGGATTAAAAACTGGAGATATATTATTCAGTAATATTGGAACTGTTGGAAATTCTTGTTTAGTAGAGTATGACAGAGAATTTAGTGTCAAAAATATGATTATCTTTAAACCTGAGACAATTGAAAAATCAATGTATCTTTATTATTTAATAACAAGTGATTCTTGCCAACAATTATTTTCAGCTCAAACAAATGGCTCAACACAGCAATTTCTAGGCTTAGATTTTATGAGAAATTTCAAAATATTAGTACCGGAAAACTCGATTATTTCTGAATTTGGTAAAAAACAAGAAGTGATTTATGCAAAAATAAGAAATCTGCGAAAACAAATAACAATCCTAACCCAACAGCGTAATCTGTTGTTACCACGCCTGATGAGCGGCAAACTGGAGGTAAAATAGTTATGGAAAATCTAGATTTACTGGTTAAACAATTAGTTTCTCTCCCGAATGAAACTGATTGGTTGGAATTTAAGTGTAATAATTTTGACCCAGAAATGATTGGTAAAGATATAAGCGCTTTGGCAAATTCTGCAACTTATCGTGGTAAAGATCAGGCCTATATGATTTGGGGTGTTGATGATACAAATCATGAAATTATAAGGAACAAATTATAATCGTTTTTCAAAATTGAATGGGAATCAAGAAATAGAAAGTTGGCTCAGAAATCTTCTTTCAAAAAATGCCGATTTCGAATTTGAAGACACAGAAATTGAAGGTAAAAAAATCGTAGTACTTGTTATAAAAAGGACAACAGGCCAACCAGTTACATTTAAAAAAGATTCATATATCAGAATCGGTTCATATACAAAACCTCTTAGAGATTATCCTACACAGGAAGCTCAACTTTGGGATAAGCTTCGACTTACAAATTTTGAAACACAAGCTGCAAAACCTGAATTACAAAAAGGAGATATTTTTTCATTATTAGATTTCTCTGTATATTTTGAACTCCAAAATATTACTGTACCATCAAATCAGGATGGAATTTTGCATTATGCTTTAGAAGATAAAATCGTAGTAAAACAAGATAATGGGTTATATTCTATTACAAATTTAGGGGCATTACTTTTTGCAAAACGAATAGAAGATTTTCCTTCAGTCAGTAGAAAAGCAATTCGTCTTATTCAGTATGAAGATGACACAAAACTTAGAATTTTGAAGGAATATAGCGGGCATAAAGGATATGCGGTAGGTTTTGAAGGTTTAATGCAATATTTAGAGGCTTTATTACCATCTGAAGAAGTAATTACAGAGTCTGTACGAAAAACTGTAACAAAATATCCTATGGTTGCTCTTCGCGAAATTATGGCAAATGCTCTTATACACCAGGATTTTACAATACCAGGTTCAGCACCATTAGTAGAAATTTTTGGAAATAGAATTGAAATTACAAATCCTGGTACACCTCTCATTGATATTAAGCGAATTATCGATAATCCGCCAAAATCAAGAAATGAAGCTCTTTCTTCATTAATGAGAAGATTAAAATTATGTGAAGAATTAGGTTCTGGTTGGGATCGTATAACTATTGAATGTGAATTAAAACATTTACCAGCGCCTAAAATTGTTTTATATGAAGAAAATACTAGAGTAATTCTTTACTCAAATCTTTCCTTTAATAATATTTCAACAGAAGATAAATTATGGTCTGTTTATTTGCATGCATGCTTGCAATACCTAAAAGGAGAGCATTTAACAAATCAGTCTTTAAGAGAAAGATTTGGTATTGAAGAAAAGAATAAAGCCATTATCTCTCGATTAATTGCAGATGCTGTTTCTAAAAATCTTATAAAGGTTTTTGATGAAACAACAGCTCCAAGATATAAAAGTTATGTTCCAAGCTGGGCGTAATAGTTAAGTTGACGGTAAGTTGATAGTTTTTTATTTCTAGTGGTATTTATTAAAGAATATTCCAAAAGTAACACTAGATATAGTTGTAATCGTAATAATTTAAGTTGATGGTAAGTTGATGAACTGAGAGATATTTTTGTATGAATCCGTTTCGCAAAATTGAAAATTTATCGTTTTTGCGAAATAGAACGTATGAAATAAGGGAAAATAGGGGAAATTAGAGGAAAATTTCCCCTATTTTGTGCAAATATACACTTCATGCACAAAATATAAAAAATATTGTGCATATCTTGACAATATGCACAAACAGGCGGAAAATAGAGTTAATGACTAAACTTCCGTATAATATTGATTTTGACGATATTCAGATTCTCAAGGCTCTTAATAATGCCAATCATAAACTTGGACAGCTTAATGGTGCAATTAATTTGCTGCCAAATCCTTATGTTATTTTTAATGCCATTACATTAGGCGAGGCTAAGGAATCTTCAGAAATAGAAAACATTGTTACTACTTTTGACGAAATCTTTAAGGAAATGTCTTATTCAAAAACAAATCCCGCATCAAAGGAAGTTTTGAATTATCGTCAGGCAATGCTCAAAGGCTATAATCTTGTAAAAGAAAATGGATTTTTGAGCGTAAATCATATAATTCAAATTCACCACATTGTTGAACCGGAAGCAGGAGATTTACGAAAGCTTCCGGGTACAGTGATTATGAATACAAAGACTGGTGAAACACTACATACTCCGCCACAGAATTATGAAGAAATTTCTGACTATCTTACAAATCTTGAAAAATATATAAACATCAAAGATCTGGAAGATACGGATGCAATTTTAAAAATGGCGGTAATTCATTTTCAGTTTGAATCCATTCATCCGTTTTATGATGGTAACGGTCGAACAGGCCGAATGATAAACATTCTCTATTTAACTCTAGCAAAAAAACTTGATATTCCGATTTTGTATTTAAGTAAATATATAAACCAGAACCGCAAAAAATATTATGAATTATTAAACTCCACACAACAGGATTTATCAAAGATAAAAGATTTTGTTCTGTTCATGATTCAGGGAGTTTATGAAATGTCAGATTTTACTCTAAATTTTATAAATTCCTTTATGAAAACAATGAATGATGCATCTAGTCTGATAAAGGAGCGATGTCCAAAGATTTATTCACAGGAACTTGTTGAGCATTTGTTTTTTGATTTTTATACCAAAAATGAATTTCTTTGCGAAAAGCTTGGCATCAGCAGAAACACTTCAAGCAAGTATCTGCATGAACTGACAGAAGCTGGGATTCTGATTGAAGAAAAAGTTGGCAAAACAAAATTATATAAAAATGCATTCTTGTATAAGTTGATCAGGTTATGGTAGGAGTAACAGTTTATGGCAAATTACATTACCGAAGATGACATTGAAGTTTCTCTAATAAATATTCTTAAAAGCGATGAACTGAATTATGATTTTATTCAGTGTGATTCAAATCCAAATCTTAAAGAACAACCTGATGCAACAAACCGAACTTCAAAGAAACAATGTGTTTTGCCGGAAATTGTAAAAAAAGCTCTCTACAAAATTAATCCTGATATTCCTTCCGAAAATATTGATTCTGTAATCCGCGAATTGTGCCGCGACTTTACCGGCAGCGACATGGTAAAGACCAATTACGACAATTACAATTTGATTCGAAACGGCCGCAAAGTTGAATTCAAGCAGAATGGCAGGCAAACTTTTGATTTTGTTAAACTCATTGATTTTGAAAATCCTAAAAACAACATTTTTACCGCTGTTTCCCAGATGTGGATTCAGGGACAGTATTACTGGCGCAGGCCTGATGTAATCATTTTTGTAAACGGGTTACCTCTTGTTTTTGTTGAACTTAAAAATGCCATTATCAAAATAGAAGAAGCCTTTAATAAGAATCTTACAGATTATAAAAAAGATATCCCGAACCTTTTCGCCTTCAATCAGATTTGTGTTTTGAGTAATGGTTTGGAAACTCGCCTTGGTGCATGGAATTCTGATTACGAATTTTTCTTTGAATGGCTTAAAGTCGAAAGTGAAAACGAAAAACCAAACCGCAAGGACATAAAAGAACGAGGAGTTTCAATTGAATACTTTGCACGTGGTCTTTGTAAAAAAGAACATTTAATTGACTATATTGAAAACTTTATTTTGTTCCAGAATCAGAAAGTCAAAATTATAGCAAAGAACCATCAGTTCCTTGGTGTTAATAACCTTATGCAAAACGTTGAACGCCGCGAAGAACTTAGGGGAAAGCTTGGTGTTTTCTGGCATACTCAGGGTTCCGGTAAGTCATATTCCATGGTTTTCTTTGCAAGAAAATGTGCCCGCAAATTAAAGGGAAACTTTACGTTCTTTATTGTTACGGATCGAACAGACCTTGATACTCAGATCTACAAAAACTTTGTACGCACAGAAGTTATCGGAAATAAAGAAGAATGTCAGCCTAAAAACTCGGAACAGCTGCGTGAATATCTTAAGAGCAACAAGAAATTCATTTTCTCTATGATTCATAAATTCCGTTATGATAAAGGAAAGAAATATCCTGTTCTCAGTGAGCGTAATGATATTTTTGTTTTGATTGATGAAGCGCACCGAACCCAGTACAAAGATCTTGCGGAAAACATGCACACCGCCTTGCCAAATGCAAACTTTATTGCCTTTACAGGAACTCCGCTGCTTGGTTCAAAACGCCTGACGAACCAGTGGTTTGGTGATTATGTCTCTGAATACAATTTTGCACAGTCGGTAGAAGATGGAAGTACTGTTCCTTTGTTCTACAGCCGCCGTGTGCCTGAAGTCGGTCTTACAAATAACTTCCTTGATGATGATATTGTAGACATTATTGAAGATGAAAATCTTAATGAAGAAGAAATCAAAAAACTGGAAGACTCCGGCAGCAAGATAATTGAAGTCCTAAAACGCGATGAACGTCTTGATAAAATTGCTCAAGATATTGCTCATCATTTTCCTCGCCGTGGTTTTCTTGGAAAGGGAATGGTTGTTTCTGTAGATAAGTTTACAGCTGTAAAAATGTACGACAAAGTTCAGCATTACTGGGAAGAAGAAAAGAAACAGCTTATAAAGGACAGAAATAGTGCTGCCACAAAAGAAGAACGGGATGAAATTACAGCCCGCCTGGATTACATGAACAATGTAGAAATGGCTGTAATCATTTCTGAAGATGCAGACGAAGAAAAGAAGTTTGCCGAACAGGGGCTAAACATAAAACCTCACCGCGACAAGATGAATAAGATTGTAGATGGAGTAGATATTGAAGACCGCTTCAAAGATAAAAATGATCCGTTGCAGCTTGTTTTTGTTTGTGCAATGTGGCTTACAGGTTTTGATGTTCCAAATCTTTCTACGCTCTATCTTGATAAGCCTATGAAAGGCCATACTCTTATGCAGGCAATTGCCCGAGCAAACCGTGTTTATCCCGGAAAGACAAGCGGTATCATTGTAGATTATGTAAATGTATTTAAATACATGCAGCAGGCCCTTACAGATTATGCAACCGGCGATGATGGAGATGAGTTCCCTGCAAAAGATATTGAATATCTTCTTGACTTGATTGGACAAAGTATTGATGAAGCAGACGAATTTTTAAGCGAACTTGATATCAGTCTTGATGAAATTAATAAACTTCCCGGAGATTTAGAAAAACTTGAAGCCTTGCGAAATACTCTGGAAATAATTTATCAGAAAGATGAAGGCAAAGAAAAGTTCCGCGTTATTACAAATACAATGCTTAATCTTTACGAAGCAAGCAAACCAGAGATTTTCGAGATGGGCTGGCAGAACGAAAAGTTTAAGCCGTTAAAATATCTGAATGATTTGATGAACAATAATGTTGATGATGAAAAACTTGATCGTGCAAAGGCCAGAATGCAGGCATTGCTTGATACATCAGTCAGTTCAGAAAAACCATGTCATGCTGAACTTGATTCAGCATCTCCCGATGGAAAGACCCTGAAACAAGTTCAGGGTGACGACAATTATCTTATTCACGAATTCAAAGTGATAGATCTTTCAAAAGTTAATGTAGAAGAACTTCGCAAAGAAATACACAAAGCACAGTACAAAGCCATTGAAATTGATGATATGAAAGAGTTCATCCAGAAGATGCTGCAGATTATGATTAACAAAAATACAACCCGTATATCTTTCAGTGAACGCTTCAAAAACATCATTGACCAATACAATGCTGGTGGCAGTGAAAACGAAGATTATTACGAGCAGCTCTTACAGCTTATTGAAGACATGAAAAACGAAGATAAGCGTGCAGAAACAGAAGGCCTAACTGAAGAAGAACTGGAAATGTTTGACCTTCTTATAAAAGGACGAAAACTCACAAAAGACGAAGAACAGAAAGTTAAGCTTGCTGCAAAAAATCTCTATAAAAAACTCACAGAAGAAAAACAAAATCTTTTTGTTGTAGACTGGTATAAAGATGAACAGGCTTCAACAACCGTAAAAGATGCAATCATTTCTTCGCTTGATGCCGACTTACCGCAAAGCTTTGATAAAGAAGCATTTGATTCAAAAATCAATTTGCTGCTTAATCATTTTGTAGATATGTCAGTTCAGCATTATGGCTGGTTTAATAATGTGGCATAAATAGTAACTATTTTTTTTTACTATTCCAAATACTCAAAATGCTGCCAGTCTTTGCAGGAAGTCCAGTCGCCGCCCCATTCAAAGCCTGCCTGTGTAAAGAGTTTATAGCACAAATCATCGTGGGTTATTTTATGTTCAAAGTCTTTTTTTCGGTCAACGTATTCAGCAGAGTTTGCAGGTTCTATATTCTGCCTGCCGTTAACGGTTTTTACGTAAGGATTATAAAGGGGATTAATATCTACAGCCACCCCTGCTCCGTGTTTTGAAACTGTTGTCGTATGCGAAATAAACCTGAAATTAAAACATGAAGAATTATTATCTGCCATGGACCGCTCATCATCCGCATCATATTCATCTACAAGCCGTATCTTTTCTATCTGGTAACCGGCCTTATAAAGTTCCTTAAAAATATAAATAAGTTTCTGTGCAATTTTTTTATTACAGACAAGTTCACCCTCGCATACTTCTCCGGCAAAATTCCAGTGAAGAAGATGAAGGCAGCGTAAATCTTCCCTCGGAACCGTGCAGTTTTCCTTAAAAGATTTTCCTTTCATGCGGTCAAATAATTCATCACTTATCTGCATTTCGTAAAATTCTGATTCAAGCTGTTCTTCCTGACTGAGAGTATACTTTTGAGCCATACAAAAACTTCCGGTAAAAAACAAAAATATAAAAAATAAAAATCTAGCGTTCATAAGTACGTAAAATATTTTCAGCGGTTACAAGTCTTGTCTGCCTTAAATCCATGCTCTGTTTTTCAATATACCGCTGAGCCTGAGGTTCAGTCATTTTTAACACCTGAATCAAAATAAGCTTTGCTCTGTCTACAAGACGAATTTCTTCTATTTTTTTCTGAAGCTTCTGGTTTTCGTTTTCAAGGAACTGTACCCGCTTACGGCTTGCATTTAAAAGTTTTACAGCATGATAAAAAAATTCCGGACTGACAGGTTTTGGAACCGTAAACACGCCGTATTCTTCCACTGTGGCAGCAGTTTCATAAGCATCTACAGAATCAACTATAAGAATGATTCCGGCACTGGATTTTTCTGCAGCAGTCATGGAAAGATCGTCGCCTTTTTCATCAGGAAGAGGAGCATCTATTATTATCAGGTCAAAATCAAATTCAGAAAGACAGCGACGTGCTTCTGATGCACTCTGAGAAAGAGTTATCTTTCCAAAAGATTCACTTCTCAAAAGATCAGAAATGATTGCCATAGTTCCGCTTGAATTACTGACAATTAAAACATTTTCCACTTTTTACAGTCGGTCCTTTTTATGATTCCTTCATTTTAAAAAATGTATCAAGAGTTACCTGAGGAATCAGTCTTTTTACAAAATCACTTTCCTTTGCAAGTTTAAGGGCTTCCGTCAGATTTTCAGGAAGTTTTTCTATTCCCATTTCCAGAACTTCTTTTTCTGAAAGTTCATAGAAGTTTTTATCGCAGGACGGCATCAGTTCAAATTCATTTTCAATTCCGTCAAGCCCCGCTGCTATGACTAAAGCCAGGGCAAGATACTGATTGCAGGAAGAATCCGGAGACCTGAGTTCCATTCTGAAGGAATCACCGGTTGCTGCAGGAATTCTTACCAGCTGACTTCTGTTCTGAGAAGACCAGCTTACATAACGTGGTGCTTCAAATACTCCAAGCCGTTTATAAGATTCTTCCGTTGGATTTAAGAAAGCTGTTATTTCTTTTATGTGATTTAAAATTCCCGCAATAAAATGTTTTGATTCCGGTGAATCTTTTTCAAAAAGGTTTTCGCCGTCTTTATGAATAGAAATATTAAGATGAAGTCCGCTGCCCGGTTTGTCTTCAATAGGTTTCGGCATAAAGGTTGCCCACAGTCCGTCTTTTGCAGCAACAGTTCTTACCGTTATCTTAAAAGTAGCAATATTATCTGCAGCCTTTAATGTTGAACTGTATTTAAAATCAATTTCATTCTGCCCCGGACCTGCTTCATGATGACTGGTCTGAGGTTCAATTCCCATCTGTTCAAGAGTCATGATAATGTCACGGCGGACATTTTCTCCCTTATCCAAAGGTGCAAGACCGCAGTAACCGGCCCTGTCATGAGGAATATCTGTAGGCTCTCCGTTTTCATCCAGCTTAAAAAGATAGAACTCACATTCTGTTCCAACTTTTATGCTGTAACCCAGCTTATTTGCTTTCTCAAGTGTCTTCTGAAGAATAAGTCTTGAATCTCCTTCAAAAGGTGAACCGTCAGGATAACAGATGTTGCAGTACATTCTTGCAACCCGTCCGTGAGAAGGACGCCACGGCAATACAGAAAGTGTTGCAGGATCAGGAATAAGAAACAGATCACTTCTGTCTGCATTCATAAAACCGGGCACGGCACTTCCGTCAAAAGAAACTCCGTGTTCAAAAGCTGTTCTTAAAATCGAAGGCTGAATCGTAAGACTTCTGACTTCTCCTGCAATGTCGGTAAAAAAAAGTTTTATAAACTTAACGTCATTTTCTTTTACATACTGCAGAACTTCTGATTTTGTATATTCCATTTTTCCCCCGGACTGAAATCACTCAACAGTTACTGACTTTGCAAGATTACGCGGCTTGTCAGGATTCATTCCACGATGAACTGCACAATAATAAGCAAGCAGCTGTGCCGGTATTACAGACAGAATCGGTGCAAATGCATCTTCCGTATCAGGAACCTTTACAACTTCATCGTAAATAACTTTTTCCTCATCATTCTTAAACCGGTTGCAGCTTTTCTGAGTAATAACCAGTGTCGTACAGATGCGGCTCTTTACTTCCTCAATATTACTGGCAATTTTATCATAAAGGGATTTCTGAGTTGCAATGGCAACGACTATTGTAGATTCATCAACGAGAGCAATAGGTCCGTGCTTCAATTCTCCTGCCGCAAAAGCTTCACTGTGCATGTAACTTACTTCCTTTAACTTAAGGGCACACTCAAGACTTGTTGCACTGTCAAAGTTGCGTCCGATATAGAAAATCTTTGTCTTATTAAAATTGCGGCTGACAAATTTCTGAATGGAAGTTTTGTCTTCAAGAATTTCAGACACCTTATCAGAAAGGGAATACAGTTCCTGAATATTATGCTGATATTCCTGAGCACTGATTGTTTTTCTTAAATCTGCACACTTAAGGGCAAGAAGATACAGACAGGCAAGTTGTGTTGTATAAGCCTTTGTGGAAGCAACGGCAATTTCAGGACCAGCCCATGTATAAATTACGTCATCGGCTTCACGGCTGGCAGTTGAACCTACACAGTTGGTAATTGCAATGACACGCACACCATTTTCTTTTGCAAGCCTCAAAGCTGCAAGAGTATCTGCTGTTTCTCCAGACTGAGTAATAATGATAAAAACATCATCCTTCTTTAAAATAGGATTTCTGTAGCGGAATTCTGAAGCTGTATCTACAACAACCGGAATGCGGGCAAATTTTTCAAAGGCATATTTTGCAACTACACTTGCATGATAAGAAGTTCCACAGGCAGTAATTACAATACGTCCTGCATTTTTAAATGCCTCATCAAAATTCAAATCATCAAATTTTATGTCTACAGGTTTTTCTCCGTCAAATACCAGGCGCGGATGAATAGTATCATGAAGGGCTTTCGGCTGCTCATGAATTTCTTTAAGCATAAAATGTTCATAACCGTTTTTCTCTGCTGATGAAATATCCCATTCAACGTGATAAGGCTGCTTTATGATTTTGTTTCCGTCTTCATCAAACAGATCTACATGATCTTCGTAAAGCACGGCAATTTCTTTCTGTTCAAGAAAATATACTTCACGGGTATATTCAAGAACTGCAGGAACGTCACTGGCAATAAAGTTTTCTCCCTTACCCAAACCTACGATAAGAGGACTTTCTTTTCTTGCAGCAATAATTCTGTCAGGATAATCAGAACACAAAACTCCCAGCGCATAACTTCCCTCAAGTTTTTTAAGGGAAGCAGTTACCGCCTGAAAAATATCACCGAACTGTTCATAATAAAAATTAATTGTGTGGGCGATTACTTCCGTATCAGTCTGGCTTTTAAAAACAATTCCTTCTCCCTGAAGCCAGGCCTTAAGTTTTGCATAGTTTTCTACGATTCCATTGTGAACGATTGCAATTGTTCCGTCTTCATTAAGATGAGGATGCGCATTTACGTTACTCGGTTCGCCGTGAGTTGCCCAGCGGGTATGGCCTATACCCAGAGTTCCCTTTACGTATTTTGAAGTTTCCTGAATAAGTTCCTGTTCACGCTTTTCGCATTCAGATTCAGACATAGATTCACTTGTCTTTATAACTTTGTCAGTAATATTTTCTACAAGATTTTTAAGTGCACCCTTTACTTTACGAACAACAATGTCTTCGTCCTCTAAAACTGCAATTCCGGCACTGTCATATCCGCGGTATTCAAGTTTTTTTAGCGCATTTACTAAAACCGGTGCTGCATATTTAGAACCAATGTACCCTACTATTCCACACATAAAAATCCTCTTTTAAAATCTGCATTTTCTTCTATATTAACGGATATTACGAGCAAATTCTATAATTATGAATTTTTAACGGAAACAACTTTTTCCAAAACGGAAACCAGATTCTGATCATAAAAAGGGCTGCTTTTCAATTCAACTAAAGCACTTCGGGAAGTTTTGGCACGGTGATAGGCACGGGCAGTTGTAAGGGAAACATAACTCTCTGCTATACGGAGCATTCTGGCAGCAACCGGTATTTCGTCAGCACTGTATCCTCCCGGATATCCTGTTCCGTTAATATTTTCATGATGATACATTACGACCTGAGTAAAAAACACCTGCCACTGTTCGGGAATAAAATCCATTCTGTCCTGAAACCGCATTACATGAGTCTTTACGATATTACGTTCATCCTGTGTAAGAATTTCGGTCATAAAAATATATCCTGGAATATCAAGAAAGCCTATATCATAAATCATTGCAGCACAGAAATTCAAAGCGCAGTCGAGCTTTTCCATTTTCAGTTCACGGCACATACGGTAAACAAGGTCACTTACAAGATTTACGTTATTGGAACGGTCGGTATGTGCATCTATCGCAAGACCGGTTTCCCAGCAGCGGAGGGCAAAAGAATGAAGGGCTGCAGCTTCAGGAAGGTCAGAACTGAAACATTCCATTTTATTGATTTTCTGAATGAAAGCTTTTTTATGAATTTTGAAAAGATATTTGTTCCAGAAATTTTTTATTATCGTAACCGCAAGAAAAACTAAGAAAACAAAAAGGAGTGTAGCACCGATTCCGATAAAAAGCGGCAGAAGATCCATTCCCTCTTCAGTTTCTCCGCTTGAAGACGAAAAAAGCTCGCTTAAAGTTTCACTGATATCACTGAACATCCTTAACTTTCCTAACTCCCTTTTTACATTATAAATATAAGTTTCACTAAATTCCATTGTTTTATTTTCCGATAATGAAAATATGAAATTGTCGATTTTAAAAATTAGTTTGCTTTCTTTTGCTTTTACCGGCGGAATCCTTTTTGCTCAGACAAAGCCTTTATATCAGCTTCCTGAACATCTTCCCGCCAAACCAGATAAAAAAATGCCCCTTCTTACAGGAACAGACAGCGGGCTGTATAAAGTTCAGTCCAACGGAATTTCTGATGCTCTCTGGGCAGACGGAAAAGTTGATCAGATTTATAAAACAAAAGACAAATGGTATTTTCTCACTGACAAGGGAATCATTTCTTCTCAGGATTTAAAAACCTTTACAGAGTGCAACAACGGTCTTCCGTTTTTAACAATAAAGACCTATGAAAATAAAACAAAAACTCTTCTTAAGCAGGCGGCAATTCTCAAAGATCTTTCCATCGACCCCCTTAACTCTCTGACAATGGTTACAGCAACAAAAGACAATGTATACCTTACCAGAGACGGAGGTGAAAGCTGGAAGTCCATCGGTTCCATGAGTAAAAATTCCAGCGGTATGAAAGCAGTTGCCGTTGCCAGCATGCCGGTTTATGCCTCAGACGGAAGCATTACTTCAACACAGACAATTGTTTTTATGAGCCATCCTATTTACGGAATGAGCTGGTATGATGCAGATTCTTCCAGCCCTAAATGGCATGATGTTTCTGCAGGATTTGCTGCCATGCCGAGCCTTACGCAGCCGGATGAAATTGCAGACATTCTTCCTGTTATATGCAAAACAAAAAGCGGCGTAGCTTACTGTGACATTTATCTTTCTCAGACTTTCCTTCCAAAGCTTTACATGTTTGACTGGAAAAATAAGAAAGCAATAAAAATCTATGAAGGAACAGAACAGTGCGACACCATTGACGGACTCTGGCTCTGCGGAACTGACATATGGTTCAGTTCAATGGGACAGTTGAATTCCTACTCCCTTGAAAAGCAGGAACTCAACGACAACACAGGTAAAACAAAAAAATGGTCATGGCTGTTAAATTCTTCAGGAACAAATATAAATGCAGCATATGTTCCTGAGACAATTTCCGGACTTAAATTCCCGCTGCAGCTTTCTGAACTGTGGCTTTTAAAACCGGATCAGTCCCTTTCTGCCTATGACGGAATTGCTGACAAGAAAAAGGCTGTCTATGCTTCTGCATACCAGATGCGCAACATGGACGGAATCACAAAGTACCGGAAGATTCTTAAAGACAATAAACTCAATGCCCTTGTCGTAGACATGAAAGATGATTACGGCTACCTGCGTTTTGAACCTAAAAGCGAGCTTCTCAAGCAGAAAGGAAAAGTTACGGGATACAAGATTGACCTTAATAAATTTGTTGAAGAATACAAAAAAGACGGGACTTATTTAATCGGCCGCATTGTTGTTTTTAAAGACAAAAACCTTTCTAACTACGCAAAAGGAAAATATGCCGTATGGAACTACAGTACAAATTCACCATGGATCGGAACCAGAGGAATGGAAGACGTTCTTGATGAAGAAGGAAATCCTACCGGCGAGCAGAGAATGGGTTACTACGACGAAAACTGGGTTGACCCTTACAGTGAAGAAGTATGGGAATACAACGTTGAAATTGCAAAGGAACTCATTGAGCGCGGTTTTGATGAAATTCAGTTTGACTACATCAGGTTCCCTACAGACGGACAGAATCTTGGAAAAGCAAGTTTCCGCTGGAAAGATGCAGGTATGGACAAAGAAAGTGCCCTTACCTCCTTCCTCAAATATGCAAGAGAAAACATTAACGCTCCTATAGGCATAGACATTTATGGCGCAAACGGATGGTACAGAACAGGAGCACGCACAGGTCAGGATGTTGAACTTTTGAGCCGCTATGTAGACGTAATCTGCCCTATGTATTATCCGTCTCACTTTGAGCAGGACTTCCTTGAATACAAACCGGTTGTTGAACGCCCTTATAGAATTTACTTCTATGGAAGTTACAGAAACTCTGTCATCGGACGCAACAGAGTTATCATACGCCCGTGGATTCAGGCTTTTTACATGAGGGTAAGATACGACAAAGCTTACTATGATAAAAACTACGTACTCAGAGAAATCTTTGGAGTACGCGACGGTCTGGACAGAGGATATATGTACTGGAATAATTCCGGCGGATATTACGAAGACATTTCCCCGGATCCTCTTGATACGGAAGTATCACCGTGGGTAAAAGACGAGGCAGACCTTCAGAAACGCCTGCCTGCATTCGGCTCTAAAACGGATAAATACGACAATATCTCAATGAACAAAGATGATATTCTTCAAAAACAGCGTCAGACTTATGAAGAAATACTCAGTATTTTAAACACGGTACTGGATCAGGAATGGACGGAAACAGCTGATACTAATAAAACAAATTCTACATTCCTTTTTGTACCTCTGGATTAATTTTAAGAAGGAACAGAAATGACGAACATAGGATATACACCGGAAGAACCAATCGCAGCCATTGCAACCGCCCTTGCCCCTGGTGCCATCGGAATCGTAAGAGTTTCCGGAAAAAATTCTATTGAACTTGTAAGCAAATTATTTTCCCGCCCGGATGCACTTCTAAACGCAAAAGGCTATTCTCTTGTTTACGGATGGATTACTGCCCCGGAAAAAATAGATGAAGTAATGCTTGGAGTTTACCGTGCCCCAAAAAGTTTTACCGGAGAAGACATGGTAGAAATTTTCTGTCACGGAGGAATCTCTGTCGTTACTACAATACACAAGCTTCTTCTTGCAAACGGATTCCGTCAGGCAGAAAAAGGTGAATTTACTTTCCGCGCCTACATCAATGGAAAAACCGACCTTACAAAAGCTGAAGCCGTAAGAGAAATCATAGACAGTAAAACAGATACTTCCAGAAGCAGAGCTGCAGGAAGACTTGCAGGAAATCTCTTTGACGAAATCGATTCCATAAAGAAAAAAATCGTAGACACCCTTGCAGAAATTGAAGTAGGAATTGAATACCCGGAAGATGAAGAAACAATAGCAGATTCTTTTGACAGCACAGCCCTTCTTGAAGTTAAAGACAGGCTTTCCGATCTTGCTGCTTCCTGGAAAAGCGAAAAACTGTTTCAGGACGGAGCTAGAGTTGTATTATGCGGAAAAACCAATGCCGGAAAATCAAGTCTATTTAATGCCCTGCTTAAAGAAGAAAGAGCAATTGTAAGTGACATCGAAGGAACTACCAGAGACTGGCTTGAAAGCTGGGTAAGTTTTGACGGAATCCCTGCAAGACTTTTTGATACGGCAGGCTTAAGAAAAACTGATGACGTAATAGAAGCAAAAGGCGTAGAAATTACCAGAGACTTAAGCAAAGACGCTGATTTGATTCTGTACCTGATTGATTCAAAGGCAGGACTTGTAAAAGACGACATAGATTTTATTTCTGCTCAGACAAACATTCCTCTTGTCATTGTTGTAAATAAATGTGATGCAGAAGAATCAAAACAGATAGAACTTCCTGAACAGCTGAGTCAGCTTAAGCAGGTAAGGATTTCTGCAAAAAAATCTACAGGCCTTGATAACCTTACTTCAACTGTTAAAGAAATTTTATTTAAAGATAAATCCCTTTCCCGGGAACAGGCCGGACTTGGTTCTGCAAGACAAAAAGCTTCCGTTGAAGAAGCCCTTGAACGCATACAGCATGCAATTCAAATATCTCAGGACAACGAATACGGACTTGATGCTGTCGTTCAGGATCTTGAAGATTCTCTGGACAGTCTTGGAGAAGTTACAGGAGAAATAACTCCTGAAGATGTTCTTGGAAGTATCTTTTCTAATTTCTGCGTAGGAAAATAAGGAAATAAAAAAATGAAAAAAATTTTACTCTTACTTACAGCAGCGCTCATGCTGTTTGCTTCATGTTCAGAAGAAAATCCTGACATGAGAATTGATTTAAGTGACGGATGGGAATACTCTCTTGAAGATCCTGCCTATAGTTTTAATTCCTTCAAACCGGTCACAAAAGAACAGCTTTATAAACTCGAAGACCTTGTGCCTCATAAAATCGGTTTTATCTGGCTCAGGCATTCCTTTACGGTTCCTCCGCTTTTAAAATCAGAAGACCTGGGACTGTATCTGGGACGCATAACCATGGCTGATGAAACAAGAATAAACGGACTGTTCATCGGAACAACAGGTAAATTCCGTCCGGCAGAATTCAGCGCCTGGAATATTCCCCGCTATTATGCAATCTCAAAAAAACTTCTTACTCCGGAAGAAAACTATGTTACGATAAAAATCTGGTCAGACGGAGAAGCCTCTCTTGTCTCAAACCCGTTCATCGGATTACCGGAAGACGCCAGGCTCACTTATGCAAAAGAAAGTTTCTGGAACAGTAAAATCTATCTTATCTTTGCCTTCTTCAGCCTTGTCATAGGAATCTATCACCTTGTAATTTTCCTGAGGCGCAAAGTCGAAAAAGAAAACTTAACCTTCTCAATCATAAATGTAATAAATGCAGTTTACCTTTCAGTAATGTACATTTTTGAAATACCGGATTTTCCGCCGGACACACTTTCTTTTCTGTGGTTCCAGAAAATCATTTCCTGTACACTGCCTTTTGTAATAGTTTTCTTTACGACTACATTCATATTCAACTTTCTCAAAGAAACAGAAAAATTTCAGTTCATGCTGGCACGACTTATTTTTTCTCTGATACCTGTTTCCCTTATTTTTATGTCCGTAGACTACCCTACGCTTCACGAAATGGTTCAGTACACCACCTTCTTCCTGATTCCGCTTATGATTTATCCGCTGGTGGTATTCATCAAAAACTTTAAGAAACATCCTTCCCATGCAGCAGCACTTTTAATCGGTTTCGTTCCGACGGTTGTTCTTGCAGTTTCTGACATAATCCTTCATTACGCCCTTAAACTTAATGAACTGACATACTTTACCCAGTTCGGCTGGATGCTAACGATTATCGTGCTTCTTTATCTTATGGCCGGCCGTTTTGCAAAAGCAAGAAATGAAGCTGAGTATTTAAATAAGAATCTGGAAAAAGAAGTTGCAAACAGAACCGACAGACTTTCTGAATCAATGGCTCTTCTTGAAAAAGAAAAACAGAAGGCTGTTGAAGATTTAAAACTTGCAGAACATGTTCAGCAGACTTTTTATCAGAAAGAACCTCAGGGTCTTACAAACTGGGATGTTGCCCTTTACTTTAAGCCTGTATCAGGAATCTCAAGGGATCTCTATGATTTCTTTATAAAAAACAACACCCTTTACGGTGCCGGTCTTTTTGAAATTTCTGGAAACGGAATTGCCTCAGGGCTTGTAACGATGCTGGCAAAAACAATAATCGACCAGAAATTCAAGGAAGGCTTCGGAAATAAACTTTCTGACGTAATGTCTTCTATAAATACAGCCATTGCCCAGACAAAAGGTAATATTCCGAACTATATTTTAGGTTCACTCTTACGCATAAAAGGTGATATAATCGAATACATAAACGGAGGAAGTTCAAAGCTGTACATGCGCCGGGAATCTACAGGAAAGGTTGCCTCAATTCAGGCTCCTGCAAATGTATCTGACGGTTCAAGCATTCAGCTGGGAATTCCAGGACAGTATCCTGAATTTAAAACCCTTAAGTTTTCTATGCAGAAAGATGACTGTCTGATTTTATACACCAACAGTTTTGCAGAAGCAGAGAATTCATACGGAATGCCATTCGGTTCGGAAAAAATAATCCGCTCTCTGGCATCCTCCGGAAAAGGAAGTGCCCGGGATAAACTTAAAACTATCATGGACACCTTTAATCTTTATACAGAGGGAACAATACAAAAAGATGATCTGACGGTCATCATACTGCAGAAAAAATAAAAAACGTATTCGGGTGGGGAAAATTGAATTACGGGGAAATCAAAACTACTGACATCGCAAACGGAGAAGGAGTGCGCGTAACACTCTTTGTCTCCGGATGCCGCATTCACTGTAAAGGCTGCTTTAATTCTCAGACATGGGATTTTAACTACGGCAAGCCTTTTACTTTTGAAACCGAAGAATTCATTTTAAAAGCCCTTGCCCCGGAATACATAGCAGGCTTTACCGTTTTAGGCGGAGAACCTATGGAACCGGAAAACCAGCGCGTACTTGTAAAACTTTTGCGGCGCATAAAAGAAACCTACCCTTCAAAAACCATCTGGTGCTACTCCGGATATATTTACGATAAAGACCTTCTTCCTGCAAACGGAAAAAAACACTGCGAAGTAACGGACGAGCTTTTGTCTTATATAAATGTTCTTGTAGACGGTCCTTTTATCCTTAAAGAAAAAGATATTTCACTTCAGTTCAGGGGTTCCCGCAATCAAAGAATACTGAAACTTAAATAAGCAGAAATCTGAAAAAAAAGCGGATTCTTAATCAACCGGAATGTAACTTTGCATTACCTTGAATGTTTTAGCGTAAATCTCTAAAATGTTACTATAATGAATAGCGTAAGTATTGTAGATTTTGTTGAAAAAAGAACTGTTGCTGCTTTAGAATCCCTTCTTAAGACCGACAGTCATGAAGAGGCAGTTAAAGCCTCTGTAACACTTGCAGATTTTTTTGGTGCAGGAGATGCATTCAAGAAAATAGCAGACAATGCCGGTGACTCTGAAGAAAAACTTATCAGCAGTTTTCATAACAATCTTGTACTTCTGATTCAGAAAACCTGGGTAGAAAAGAGTGACGAAACTCTTAAAGCACAGGTTCTTTATCAGCTGGAAGAATTCTGCAGCCAGATTACTTCAAAAACATACACACAGGCTTACCCGCAGTTCTTCAGCATACTCAATGATGTTGTTTACCTTATGTTCGGAACACAGACAAGATCTCCTGATTTTGCAGATTACGCACTCCGCATTGACCCCGAATTCGGTATTTTCTGGTGGTATATTCAGAGTCTTCCCAAAGACGCCGCCTGGACAGAAGAAAAAAGCCGCATCGCAATTCTTTTAGGAATGTACTTCCTTGCAAATTACTAAAAATATTGTGGTGGTTGTAAGAGCAGCCACCATTTTTTTTGGAGATAAAAATGAATTTTGAAAACACATATAAAACCTTGAGAAGTGCCAGTGAAAAACTTGCACAGCAGAACGCCCTTCAGAAAAACGCAGCCCTCTTAAAAGTTGCAGAAGCCCTTGATGAACAGAGAGAAAAAATTCTTTCTGCAAACAAAACTGATGTAGAAAACGCAAGGGCAAAAGGAACCAGCGAATCTTTAATCGACCGCCTTACCCTTACAGACAGCCGCATTGACGGAATCATAGACAGCCTTAAAATAGTAATTTCACAGACAGATCCTGTGGGAGAAGAAACTGCCGGGTGGAAAACACCAAACGGACTTACCATCAGGCAGGTAAGAGTTCCCCTTGGTGTAGTTGCAATTATTTACGAAAGCCGCCCGAACGTTACTGTTGATGCTTTCAGTCTTGCATACAAAAGTTCCAATGCAATTTTACTCAGAGGATCTTCTTCGGCATACAATTCAAACAGGGCAATTGTTGAAGTTATAAAATCTGCCCTCAATTCTGTTGAAGGCGGAATAGCAGACGCAATTGAACTGGTAGAAACCGACGGCTCTTCCCATGATGATGTTCAGCAGATTCTTACAGCTGTTGGAAAGATTGATGTTGTTCTTCCGAGAGGCGGAAAAAAACTCATCCAGAATGTTGTTTCAAATGCAAAAGTTCCGGTTATAGAAACAGGAAGCGGTGTATGCCATCTTTTTATTGATGAATCCGCAGATCTTCAGAAAGCTGCTGTTATCGCAGAAAATGCTAAAATCCAAAGACCGAGCGTATGCAATGCAATTGAATGTATTGTCGTACACGAAAAAATTGCTGAAAAATTCCTTCCGATGCTGAAAGAAAAATTCAACAATCGGGTAAAGCTTCATGCAGATGAAGAATCTTATAAAATTCTTACAGCAGCCTCTTCTGACAATTCCTGTGTATTAAAAGCTGTAGAAGAAGACTTCGGCAACGAATACCTTGATTACGAATGCTGTATAAAAACCGTTGCTTCTCTTGATGAAGCAATTACCTACATCAATTCCCACAATACAAAACACAGCGAAAGCATCATTACGGAAAGCCGTGCAAACGCCCGCGAATTCCAGAGCAGAATCGATGCTTCCTGCGTTTACGTAAATGCTTCTACCCGTTTTACGGACGGCGGAGAATTCGGTTTTGGTGCAGAGCTGGGAATAAGTACGCAGAAACTTCATGCCCGCGGACCTATGGGAATCAAAGCTTTAACTACGACAAAATATCTTATAGACGGTGACGGACAGATCCGCTGATTTTAACCAGAGATTTTTTAAGGAAGACAAAATGACTATACAGGAAACAATTCATTCGGCAAGAAAAATTGTCATAAAAATCGGAAGCAACACTCTTGCAAGAGCAGACGGTACGCAAAATACAGAATTCATGCAGAACTTTGCAAGACAGTGTAAGGCCTTGATTGATCAGGGCAAACAGCTGGTTGTAGTAAGTTCCGGCGCCCAGGTAAGCGGGGTTTCTACACTTAAAGAATGGGCACGCAAAAAAGACGTTCACTTCAGGCAGGCTCTCTGTGCAATCGGCCAGGTTGAACTTATGGCACAGTGGCGCAAGGCTTTTGCAGAACACGGAATTCACATAGGTCAGCTGCTGTTTACAAAAGAAGATTTCGAAAACAACCATCGTTCACTTAACATACGCAACACATTATTTACTCTTGCAGATGAAGGTGTTGTTCCGATTATAAATGAAAACGACTCCGTAAGTACTGATGAATTTGCTATCGGAGACAACGACAATCTTTCTGCCCTTACTGCAATTCTCTGGAGTGCAGACCTTCTGATTCTGTTCAGTGATATCGACGGAATTTTTACAGACAATCCTAAAACAAATAAAGAAGCAAAACTTATAGAAGAAGTTATTTCAATTCCTGAATTAAGAAAATCGATTACAATCGGCGGAACAAATGCTTTTGGTACAGGCGGAATTGAAACAAAAATTCAGGCAGCAGAAAAATCTACGCTTTACGGAATTCCTATGGTACTTGCAAACGGCGGCAAAGAAAACATTCTTGTTAATCTTGCAGACGGAACTTCAAAAGGAACTCTTTTTGTTGCTGAATGATTATAAAAAAAGTAATTGAACAAGGAGTAACATAAACTATGAAAACTTTAGGCTTTATCGGAATGGGAAACATGGCGCAGGCGCTGTGTACTGGATTTACGGCAAGTAAAAAAATTTCAGCTTCAGACATATATGCCTATGCACCAAATCAGGAAAAACTGAACCAGAATGCAAAAAAAATCGGATTCATTCCATGCAAATCATTAAAGGAAGTTGTTTCAAAGTCTGATACCATAATAATGGCATGCAAGCCTTACCAGATTGAAGAAATTCTTTCTGAAATAAAAAATGATCTTTCAGGCAAAGCACTTATTTCTATTGCTCTGGGCTGGAATTATGAAAAATACGCACAGCATGTAAACGTAAACCGTCCGGCAAACAGTGACTACAACCATACCGATATAGAAAATGTCCGCGTACAGTTTGTAATGCCAAACACACCGGCTATGGTAAATGAAGGTGTATTCCTTTTTGAAAAATCAAATTCCCTTAAAGAGGATGAACGCAAAGAAATTAAAGAGCTGTTTGCCTGTCTTGGAACTGTAGAAGAACTTCCTGACAACCTTATGGGAATCGGAGGAGCTGTAACAGGATGCGGTCCGGCTTTTGTTGATTTATTCCTTGAAGCATATGCAGACGCTGCCGTTAAATACGGAATCCCAAGAACAACAGCATACAAACTTGTAAGCCAGACAGTTTTAGGTTCTGCAAAACTTCAGCTTGCAACAGGAACTCATCCGGCTGTCCTTAAAGACAATGTATGCTCTCCAGCAGGTTCTACCATAAGGGGAGTCACGGCTCTTGAAGAACAGGGATTGCGCAATGCCTGCATAAAATCCATCGACGCTATAATGAACAAATAGTTTTTATCTGTAGTATACCATCCGGTATTCTGCAGTCTGATTAAAACCGGCCTTTGTATAAGAACGGAGTGCTCCTGCATTTTCTTTTCTTACATAGAGGACGGTTTTTTTATTTTCTGAAGCAGCAGTATCAGCTATCATCTTTACAAGCTGACAGGCATAACCCCTGCCGCGATATTCCTTTAAAGTATATACACCGCCAATCTGAAAATAATTTTTTGTACGGGCATTGGTCTGGGCACGACTGACAAGACAATTGTTTTTATCAACTGCAAACACAATCTGCTTTTTTAAAGTACTGTCCAGCGCAAAACGTTCTGCTGCAAGATTAACTTCTTTTTTCCAGAAAGGATAAACTTCTTCACAAGAAAAATTAACCTGCAGCGGCATAAGCTTCTCTGCATCTTCTCCGGAACATCTTTTTATTTTTTCATCCTGCTCTTTTAATTCAACAGCAGCAGGAACACTACCATTATATTCCATTAAAAACATTTCGCGGATTTCTGCAGGAAGAAGGTTTTTATATTCATAAAGAATCTGCTCGATTTTTTTTACCCCTTCTGATTCACCGATAATACTGAACACTTCATGAGTTCTGAAAAATTCCCGGAGAAGTTTTTTTATTTTAGAATTATAATCCGGAATACAGGAAGTAAAACTTCTTCCCCTGTTAAAAGAAAAAACACCTGCTACCTGTGGAAGCCCGAGAGGACCGTCTTTTTTTAAAATAACATAAACCGAACTGTCTTTCTGCAAAACCCGTTCCATGAGGGCACAGTATTTTTTTTCATACTCAGAAAGAAATTCTTCTGCGGAATCAAACAGTTCAGGACACTGCTCGGCGCATTTATAAAACCAGGTTGTCATACCTTCAATATATCACTTAGTAATATCCGGTGTGAAGTTAAAACCTGCAGCAGATGCAAGTCAGATGGCATATTTAAAAAATTCCATAATTACATTATTCTTATGGAATGAGTTTAATAAAATTTAATGACGTTTCCTTTTCTTATACTGATGAAGAAAATACAAATATTGTATTTGACCATTTTACAGCTGAACTCCCGGAAGGATTTGTAAGTCTTACAGGACCAAACGGTTCCGGAAAATCAACTTTCCTTCTACTTGCCAGCGGACGAATCACACCGCAGAACGGCACTGTTTATTTAAACGGCAAAGACATAGCTTCTCTTGATGAAGAAGAAAAAAATCTTGAAGCATCCGTTATATATCAGAACATGGAATTTGAAAGCGAAGAAAAAGTTTCAGAGCTTCTTAAAACAGTTTATCAGAACGGAAATTATAAAGGTAAGCATGCGGGAATAAAAAATGAAGCTGCAGATATTTACGATGAAGTTATTTCTGTTTTTGAATTAAATGCAGTTCTTGAACATGGACTTAAAGAAATAAGCAAGGGAGAAATTCAGCGCACCCTTCTTGCATTCAGCATTCTTTATGGAAGCAGATCCATATTTATGGATGAACCTCTTTTTGCAATGGAACAGTACCAGAAAGAAAATGCCCTTGAATACCTGAACCTCTACAGCAGAAAAACAAACACAAGCATTTACATCTCAATGCACGAACTTGACCTTACAAAAAAATATGCACCCACAGTCATGCTGTTTTATCCTAACAGGGATATTTCTTTAGGAACACCGGAAGAAGTTCTTACTGACGCCGATCTTGAAAAAGCCTATGGAATTCCTGCAAGCCTTCTTAAAAATAAAGAAAGCATGACAAGAGAAAACCTTATACAGACAGCTGACGCTGTATTAAAAGTTCAGCAGAATTCAAAATAGGAAAAAAACAACAGATGAAAAAAATCTTCCCGATATTAGTAATAGTTTTTACTTCATGCTGTACCTGCAATAAAAATCAAAATAAACCAGTTGAAGTTGAAGCGCAGGAAAAAATACCAGAAGAAATATCTGTTTTTGAAAATGCCTATCCCGATATAACATTTAAAACAACCTATGTCGAAAGTCTCGATGATTACAAAATAGAAATGACGGTTCCCGGTAAAGAAGAAAAAGAAACTCTTTACTGGTGTGAAGGTCGGCTTTTACCAGAAGACGAACTTAAAAACAAAGACATGTACTGGACGGTTCTTTATCATTACCCGAAAGAAATTCTTGATCCTGGCCAGATGACGGAAGAACAGAAGGAACAGTTAAAAACAATGTCCAGTTCTCAAAGCAGAAGAAAAGGTCCCGGTTCTCCCATGTTCTTTTTTGATGCTATCTATAACGCAAAAACACAAAAAACAATTGAACCGAACATAGAAGCGGCTGTTTTTTTGGGACGTAAAACCCGTATTCATAAAAGAATAAAAACACCGCTTAAAAATGTAGAAACAAAAATTCTTGAATTAAGTAAAACTGATGATGAAGTAAAAAAATTTGTAGACGGATTAAAATCCTCAGATGCCTACTACTGGCGGCTTATTGACGGTACAAACAGAAAATCCTTTCACTCTCTGGGAATTGCAATCGATGTAATACCAAAAAGAATTACAGGAGAAATTTTCTGGAGCTGGGCAAAGGACCACAATCCTTCCGGCTGGATGGTTTTACCTCTTTCAAAACGCTGGCTTCCGCCTTTAAAAGTCATTTCTATTTTTGAGAGCGAAGGTTTTATCTGGGGCGGCAAATGGGCTATCTGGGACAACATGCATTTTGAATATCACCCTGAACTTATTTTACATAATGGAATAAACGAATGAAAAAATTACTTTTATTAAGTGCAGCAGTTTTTTATCTTTTTACAGCCTGTTCTGATTCTGAAGAGGGAAAAGGTGAATACACCTACAGAACAACTTCTACCTGTCCTTCAACCTGGAATCCTGCAGAATACCAGCTTGGAAGTGAAGCTACAGTTATTTCTTTAACAAGTACAGGGCTTTACGATTTTATAATGAATGAAAAAAAAGACAATTACAAAGTCATCTGCGAACTTGCGTCTCAATTTCCCCAGGATGTTACTGAAAACTATTCCGGAAAATATAACATTCCGGAAAATTCAAAAACAGGATATGCCTGGAAATTTGATCTAATACACAATGCGACCTGGGATGATAAAACACCTATAAATGCCTCTACCTTTGAATACTCTCTTGCCCAGCTGTTAAATCCGAAAATGAAAAACTACAGGGCTTCTTCATGGTACAGCGGACTTACTGCCTTAGTGAATGCTCAAAAATATTATGAAGGTTCCGCTGACTGGAACAGTGTAGGCTTTATAAAAAATAATGATTATTCCTTTACATTAATTTTTACGAAACAGCTTTCCCTCTTTCAGGTTGAATATGGAATTACAGCCCTGATTCTTCTTAAAGAAGATATTTTTGAAGCAAACAAAAAACAAACCGGCGACATTATAAAAACTTCTTACGGCACAACAGCTGACACTTCTGCATCTTACGGACCATACAAAGTAAAAACTTTTCAGCAGGACAAAGAAATGCTTCTGGTAAAAAACCCTGAATGGTTCGGGTGGACAGACGGGCTTCATGAAGACCAGTATCAGACAACAGCCGTCAGCATTCAGTATATAACGGAACATACAACAATACTTAATCTGTTCCTTCAGGGAAAACTTGATGACACAGGCCTTACCCCAAATGAACTTAAAATCTACGGCAACAGCATCTTCAGAAAAACTTCACCCCAGTCTTTTACCTGGAAGTACAGCTTTAACATCGACAGAGAAAAACTAAAAAGCAGAAGCACAGGTTCAGAAAATCACATCATGCTTTCTTACATAGATTTCAGGCATGCAGTTTCCCTTTCACTAAACCGGCAGGAAATCGTTGATACAGTATCTCCTTCTTCAGATCCGGCCTTCGGTCTTTTAAATTATCTGTATATTTCTAATCCTGAAACAAACGAAACTTACCGCAATAATCCATATGTTTCAAAAACCCTTTGCAGTTTTTACGGCGTCTCTTCTCCAGAAGAAATTACAGGCTACAATAAAACCCTTGCAAAAAAATACTTTCAAAAATCTTATGATGAAGCCTTAAAGGCAGGCGACATTACTTCTTCTGACAAGTTCTATATAAACCTGCATACTTACAACACCAGCGAAACAAACATGCGCCTTGTAACAACTCTTCAGGATGCAGTGAATGAATCAACAGCAGGAACTTCTTTTGAAAACAGAATAATAATTAATCAGGTAACAGATGATAATTATTACGTAAACATGAAAAACGGAAACGTAGACTGTGCAGTTACAACCTGGGGAGGTGCCTCCTACGATCCCTTCGGAATAACTGAATGCTACTGTACGATGGAACTTTTAAATGAATACGGATTTAATCCGGAACAGGAAAAGCTAACTATAAACATAAACGGAAATCCGATAACAAAAACATATTTTCAGTGGCATGTTGCCCTCAACGACGAAGAATATTCTTCCATAGAAAACAGTCAGAGAGTTGCCATCCTGGCAGAAATAGAAAAAGGCCTTCTGTCTTATTACAACATGCTCCCTCTCTGGTATTCCAATACTTCAATCCTTCTGTCACAGAGAATGATAGAAGGAAGCGAGCATTACATTAATACTCTTGTTGAATTTGGCGGAATACGTTTCAGAAAGTGGAGCATGGATGACCATGACTGGGATGCCTGGTGCAGAAAAAACAACAACAGGCTCCGATACTAAATATGATCCTTATAACGCTCTGCAGTAATAATTCCGTCTGAAACATTAAGCTTACAGATGCGTGCATTACGGGCGTCAAAAACATCTGCTCCAAGACCGTCATTGTAATCACGGGCATGGTAAACTGCATACCACTGTCCGTTTTCTTTTATCATGGAATGATGTCCGGTTCCCTCTTCAAATTCATTTGCCTTGAGAACAGGATACCAGGTATCAGGATCCGGATATTTTTCAAACTTAATTTTACGTAAATCAGTTTCATCAGTTTTTGCGCGGGCATATCCGATGTAATAAGTAGGCTGTTCAAAACAGTTGCCGGAATACATAACGTACTGCCAGTCTCCTTCCTTAAAATAAAAAGCACCTTCTATCGTATGCCAGTGCTGACCTTTCTTAAAGCGATCCTTCTGATAAATCTCTTCATCAAGAGTTGCTTCTACAACTTTAACCGGATTGCCTTCAGCATGATAAGGATCAACAAGTTTATCTACTACAATGTAAGTTCCGACGCGCTCACCTTCGTATTTGTTTGTAGAATAAAAAATAAAAAGTCCAGCATCTGTTTTTACTACATGGGAATCAATGGAGAAAGGTTCCATAAGTTTCTGAATATTTGTAAAAGGACCAAGAGGATTATCTGCACAGGAAACATGCATGCAGCCTTTATGTCCTCCCTGATCAGGAACAGCTTCATCAATTTCTATTGAATTGTACATATAGAATTTTCCATCAAGTTCTATGACACTTGGTGCCCAGAAAGCACTTCTTCCCGGAACAGTCATAACCCTTCCGTAATACGACCATCCTGTTAAAAGACTGTCACTCTGATAAGCATAGATTCCGTCGTGTCCGGTAACATAAATATAATAACGACCGCCGGATTTTAAAATAAACGGATCTGCCTGACCAATATAATGATCTGAATTTTTTTCAATTTCCAATAAATGCATTATGTTCCCCTTAATTATAATAATATCGAATACAAGCACTAAAAGATTTTCGTGTCAACAGGGGGAATGACACCGCTGTCATAAAAATGAATACTGTTTATACAAATGTAAAGGAATTTCCCGGAATTTTTTTACTCTGATAAGTTCCTGAATCTGCAAGACGGTAAAGTTTTTCGTAAGAAATCTCTGAACCTTCTTTATAAAAAGAAACCCCCATACTGATGTTTACTTTAAGTTCCGGCTGCCCGGCAATTTTTATATTTTCTACATTTTCAAAAAATTTCCGGATCTTTTTTTCTGCCTGAGTACGTCCCTGAATTCCCTGAATATATACAACAAATTCATCACCACCAAGACGCATCATTATATCATCATCTCTAAAACTTTCTCTCATTGCACCTGCAAGAGAAATAATAACTTCATCACCAATTACATGGCCGTACATATCATTAAACCGCTTAAACTGGTCAATGTCAAAAAGACAGAACATTCCGTATTTTTTATTTTCTATCATGTCCTTTATTTTTAAAAGCCCGCTGACATGATTTAAAAGACCTGTCATTAAATCGCTTTCTGAAAGTTTTAACAAAGTATGTTCACGATTTTTTTCTTTATCAATACTGTCAACTGCAAAAATACAGCTGTCTTCATCAAGACGTATGATCCATACTTTACACCAGCCTATAACTTTTGCAAGAATTTCTTCACTTATGATTCTGGCTTTTTTTGTTCTGTCTTTTAATGTGCGCAGTTCCGTAAAATTCATAAACTGTGCAACACTGGAACCTTCAATATAGTGTTCACAGACTTCATGTATTGCATCAGAATATCTCGTTATAGAACCGATGAATCTGGTAATCCGCGGATCAGTCTTTACAGGAGTAAAAGTATTTTCTTTTATATTTATTATGTAACTGATTAAAAATAAATCTGCCAGTGCAGAAAAACGCTTCTCCGTTACATCAATGGAAATTCTCTTTTTTTCATTAAGGCGGGCAAAGAAAAATATCAGTCCGAATATAAATGTAAAGGCAATGATGCAGCTTATATAAACCTGAATGAGTTCCCTGTAAAATGAATGGCTGTCATAAATCGTAATTGCATACCAATCAAAAGAAATTTCTTTTGCAAACATGAAGTAAACGTTTCCGTTCAGCCGGAACTTTTCTATTTTTTCTTTATTAAGGATAAGTCTGTTTGTATTTTTATCATAATATTTTTTAAATATAGAAGAGTTTGTTACACCATCCTTAAAAACTTTCTGAACGTCTTTAGCTGCAACGACAACTCCCTGATCGGTTATTACAAAAGTTGAATACTCTGTGGAACTTCCAAGCATGTCCAGAAAAACATCCATTTCTCCAATTGCAAAATCCAGTGCTATTACACTTGTTTTATCTGATAAAAGCTTACTTATCGTAAGCTGCATTTCTTTTGTTTCGTAATCAATATAGGGTCCGCAGATAACTACTTTACCGTCTGCATTCTTTGCCTTTAAATACCATTCACGCTCTTTTGGTTTATATTCAGGATTTTCAGAAATTTTAAAGTCATAAAGCTCAGGATAATAATCTTCAAAAACGCCGTAGACTTCTCCATCCAGATTCTTTCCGAGAATATGATTAAAAACAGCTGTAGAATCTAAAAGATATTTATCAAGAACGTCTTTATAGTCAGCATTTTCTTTCATGATTCTTTCTGTACCCAGACCTGTAAATTCAACAAAATCAACAAGATGGTTCAAAAGGTTATCAACATTTGTTCCCAGTTCTGAATTGATATGCGTACCTAATTTGAAAAGCTTGCTTTGAGAGAAATGATTAAAGCGGTAAAAAATATAAAATCCATCCAGAAGAAAAACCAGCAGCGACGAACACAACGTAACGAAAAAATACCGGCTAAACGACTTCCCCTTCCTCATGCCTTCTATTTTAACCGCTTTTTCTGAAAATTTGAAATAAAAATTTCATGTATTTCGTAAAATATTTGAATTTAAGAATTGCGATTCAGACTTTGCTTTTTATCTACAAATAAGACTGCGGAATCCAAAGCTTCCTTAACTGATTTTTCCGGATCACTGTAAATGTTCTTCATAACGTTTCTTTCCTTGACGCCACCTCTAAAATAATACGTTTTTCATTTGAAAAAGCATCTTGTGCTTTTTCAAATGAAACCTTATGTTTCGCAATATTTTCAGAGTTTTTATTTTCATCCCATACTTTAAGGTCTATAATCCGGATTCTCTTCAAAAGTCCATCTGCGAACTGGGAGAATACAGTTTATACACAAATCTGAATATTTTTCTCCTTCATAAACTGAAAGAATCTTTATTTTAAGTTTATGTGAATTTACATTAACAAGTGGCACCAACTGCAGGAAACCTGTATCAGCAAGAGTTACTCTCTGCTTCATTCCACTTTCTACACATTCAATCTCTATTTCTTTTGCACGACTGTTTTGAAGATATAATTCTTTTCGATCGCTACGGTAATAACCATTCCCTATGTACAGCGCGTCTATTATAGAATCTTCACTTTCTATTAGTATCTCTTCTTCTGTATATGGCAAAGTCGGACACCAGGCATAATCATTAAACTTTTCCATATTTTGTGCCTTGTATTCTCTGTTTTTTTCGATTAAATAGGACTTTGCCTGATACTTTATATTTTCTATAAACTTAATAGAACGGTCATAATAGTTCTTAAGAGTTTTTTCCTCTGGAATATTTTGAAAGCAATAATCATTCTTTATTTTATAATCAATATAAATATTTCCGTTTCTTAGTAATACGCACGGATAAAGATATGCAACCTCTGCTCCAGAAAATGGATTATACTTATGGAAGCTTTTTACTTCCATATCCTGGGGTAATGAATTGTTAAAAAAATAATTAATTAAAAAATTATAATTAATCTTGAACTTATATGGAGCCTCATTTAAAAAATCCTCAAAAATAAAACTCACATAACCCAAACATTTTTCTTCAACAACCATTTTCTTAAAATCAAATGTATACAAAAATACTTTATTACCTCCTCCATTAAAAACTATAAAAACTCCGTTCTCATTTTTTTTCGCAACAAAATAAGAATCATAAACCTGGTAAATATCTGCAAAAACTGATGAAGTTATATCATACGAAAGCTGTTTTTCTTTATCCATAACTGTCAGAATACAACTCTGATTTTCTATAACCTTAAGACTGCAAGTCTCTGGATCTACCAGATAATAATATCGATTCTCGTCAACGATTGATTCATGCATATTAAATAAATGCCACAGTGAACAATCAATCGTATATTCTTTGTCAGGAATTTGTTCTGCGTGAATACTTACTGTTAAGCAAATCAGTACTAATATTACTGAGAGAAGTTTGTTTCTTGTTGATACCATATTTTTCTCCTTACTTCGTATTAATTAATATGAATCATTCAGTCCTTTTATTCTAATTCCAAGTTCATTTGCACACCACAGAGCATCATATCCTTCTAAGTCCGCAACTGTTGTATCTGCACCTTGTAAAATTAAATACTCTGCTACTTCAATATTCCCACGGCAAACCGAAATTAAAAATGGAGTTGCATTTTCATTCGTCCGTGAATTTATATCAGCTCCATGTTCAACCAGAAACTTTACTACTTGTAAGTTTCCATAACCACAAGCGGTATACAGCGGAGTTTCTCCATCTTCATCTTTTTCATTTATATCAATTGCTCCATCTGCCATTAGTTTAATTAATTCCATATTACTTGAGCTGCATATAATTATACCTAAGGGAGGATTCAGATTCTTAGTTTGTGCTCCTTTTGAAATTAAATATTGAATGTTTTCCGGTTCCTCCCTGTAAGCAAAAGTATGAATAATATTTCCTAAGCCAGAAGGTGTCTTTGCATTTACATCAGTACCTTTTGCTATGAGAAAATCGGCAATATCATAATTTTTTCCAACTAAAGCTACTTCCAATGGATTATACATTTTTAATTTTTCATAGCCAAAATCTTCAAGAGCAATTTTTCCAAACTTCCGATAATACAATTCAACGGTCTTTAAATTTCCTTCAAGTAAAGAAACCCTATATTCATCAACATCATAGGTAACCGACATCTTCCGGTTACACGAAACTAGAGAAAACACTGCCAGTAATACTATTAATCTTTGCATCATTTAATTTTATCAATTGTAACAGGAAACATCACTGCTGAAATAGCGGTATCCTGCCATTTTTCTCCGGGATATACTTCTTTTATTGTAATACGAAATTTTATTACAGGCTCAGAGAACTGTACGGTTTTGAAATAAACAAAATCTTCAAAATGAATTTTCATTTTTATCTCTTTACCGTCTTCTGTCCACCCTAAGAACTCTGCTTCTTTTATGCGGCTGTTTTCTTTATATAAATGCATCCTGCTTCCATCTACAAAGCCATTTAAAATATAAGTAAGTGCGGATGGCTTATTTAATTCAAACTCTACCCATTCACCGATTCCACAGCCTTCTGCATTTTCAACCCATGGAAAACAATAAGGATTTATTTGATCTGCCGCAAATTCCCCATTTCGAACTAAATACCAGTCTAAATTAATCCCAGAATAATCAAACTCAATACCTTTACTTTTTTCAATTAAATGAGAACTTGAAGAAACTTTTTTGATTGAATCATTATAAACGCTAGAAAAAAATCTAAACTTTTCGCCGTTTTCATATTTTCCATCATAATACAATTCTTCTTTATAACTTTCAGAGCCAATCTCTTCTCTATAAAGAACCATCCCTGGAATTGCAAAAGTATATTCATCTCCAAAAATTACAGGGACCTCTTTTACTGGTTCATGCGAATAGGGTTCATTTGCAATTTTTGCATATAAAAATCCGTCATCCTTTAATACAAACTGCGAAAAAATATCCAAACATTCTGGCAAGTCTAATTCTTCATAATATGGAATCCAGATTTTTTCCGGGAGTTTTAAATATTTATCTTCCACATTATAAACAATTTTTAACTTATTCTTTTGTCTCTGATAAACATTTCCATATTCGTATCCACCCAAAGGCAGACTTTTTTCTGAAATAAAAGAACTCTTTAATTCTGTATGCCAGTCAATACAAAAAATCGGAAAAGTAATAAACATGAATAATAAAGTAATTATTCTTTGCATTCTTTATACTATCTCCATATAGGACCATAAAGTGATTTATTATTTCACTAACATCCCCCAATTATCTTTTCTACTCTTCATATTTTTTATACCGCATGAGATAATCAAAAGAAAGGTTTCTAATTGAGTTTTCATTTAAAAATGAAAAATTTCTAACACCAAACATTTGTACGCATAAATCTTTATATTTATTACCTTCGTAGTAATCTAATATTTCAATGTTAACTGAAGTAACAGGCTCCGGAAATTTTACTTCATGAAAATGAACTGTATCTTCAAATTCTGACTCAACATAAAAATTTGCATCCGGACTGGTTACTCTAATTTTCTTTAACCTTCTGTTTGCTTTATATAAATGTCGTTTATCAGGATGAACATATCCATTCAATATTACAATTGAATTTTGAGCTTCTTTAAAATCCATTTTTATATTCATGCCCACAGGATTTTTTGAAGTTGCCCAGGGCCTGGCACCATAACGGAATAACTGCATTCCCATCTCCCAATCACCAATATAATAATGCTCCATATCATAGGTATCATACTTAATTTGATTTCCGTTGATTTGTTCAATCAGCATATCAGGAACTGTTACGCTTTTTATTATGCTTTTAATCTCATCAAAATAATCATCTAGAGTCGGATTTTTTATTTCTGAATATGAGAGAGTAAAAATGGTTTTAATTTCTTCATCAAAATTTTTTGCTTTTAAAAATGAACTGCCAAAATTAAACTTAGATGGTGACTTTGGGTAATACAAATCTTTGTTCGAGTGATATAAAAAATAATTTGAACCAAAAATTACATAAAGTTTATTTCCACAAATAGTTGAAGAATACCATCCGTCAGGATCAGCAACAAAGTCACTTAATTTTTTTATCTGATACTTAAAATCATATAAAAACCCAACCTGATCATCTATTTTTACAATCATGTTTGGTGTCTTTACTTCAAACTTTTCATCGATGTCAAAAGTAAAGCCCTTAAAAGAAAATATTAATATAACGCTAGAGAGTATAAATTTCTTCAACATGTTCATTTTTTTCATTGAATACAGTTTTCAAAAATCATTTCGCTGTATTTTCCCATATCGATAACATTATCTTTTATCTGTTCATAAATAGGATTATCCCCTAAATAAATATATTCAACAGCAGGACATTTCTCCAGGATTTTTTCAAGTTCATCTTTTTGACAGATATTATTATCTCTTAAACACAATACCTGAAGATTTGGATAAACAACGTTAAAAAATTTTTTGTAATCTGGACAACTTTCCAAATGCAAATCCTTTAACTTTTCAGATAGTTTAATAAACGAATGATTAGTAAAACTACAGTTACTTAATTTCAATTCTGACAATGTATCCATTTTAGAAATACTGTCTATATTATTTATGCTACAGTTATAACAATAAAGAGAATGGTATCCCCTCTCTGCTTTTTTAGAAAATGCAACATCCTCAAATGATTCTATCAGACAATCTGTTAAATCAATAATAATCAGATTTTCAAATTCTTCCAAACCTTTAAAAGAATGAATGTCGATACCATTCAATTCAAAAAGATCTATGCTTTCTTTCTGATCAGACGATAATCTGTCATGTAATTCTTCAAAACTATTTATATCTGTCATACCCAGATGATTAATATCTTCTGTATTTAAACTTCCGGGGTCATTTAATTCAAAACGAGAAGATTCCTCTTTTTTACTGTCATCATTTTTCTTCGTACATGATTCCAGTAAAAAAAATGCTGATAATAAAAATAATATTTTTTTCATATAAATCATTCTTCTCTTTCTAAAATATATACATCTATATCATCAAGATTAAGAGCTATGCGGTCTCTTTTACTGCCATCATAACAAATACTAATCCAGTATCTTAACCTATTAAAATCAGCTACAAGATAATCACTGTTATCATATTTTAACTGTTCTTCCTCTGGAAGATTTTTTGGCAGAAAATATTTATCTACATATAATTCTCCTTCAGAAACTTTTTCTCCTTCAGTTAAAATCGCTGTAAATTTTTCGTTCTCTTTTTTAATTTTAAGTTCAACTGACTCAGTATCACTTTCATTATTCCAGTAGTCTTCATATGCAACTTTTAACCAGGTTCCAACATACCACTCAAAGTCCCGGATTCTTTCACGTGTTTCTACTGCTGCCTGAACTTCTTCTTTTACTTCTGGAACTTCTTTTGTATCAGAGGCTGAAGGTTTAACAGTATCAACTTTTTCTAAAGTTACTTTTTCTGAAACTTCTTTAGAAGACCTGTCTGCTTTTAACTCCCTTTTACCACTACAGCCTGCAAATAATAAAACTAAAAGCAAAATAAATAAACTCTTCATTAATCATTACTCCTTTATCTTCAAAATGTTCTACTTTCAATTACTTTAAAGTAATAAACATGAATAATACAGTAATTATTCTTTGCATATTACCATCCTCCAATTCTTTTTTCTACTCGACACATTCGTTCCATACTTCTCTATCTCACCTGGAAACAATAACTTATAATTCTCTAATTGTAAAAATCCAAATATTTTCCGTAAATCCATCCATCAGGAAAATTATCTGCATCAACCTTAAACCAGTACCACTTTTCTCCATCAATTTCAAAAAGATTTTCTGACTTTTCCTTTATTATTACTTTAGTTCCTTTCTGAAGATTTCCCCATGTTTCACAATCAAGATTCGGATTAAGTCTCAATCTGACATTTGAATCATTAATCATACCAGTATTTTTATTTTTATCCGCCAAAGCAGAAAACCTGACAAGCTTTATCTCTTTAATATTTCCCCAGACATAAAACGATTTTTCATCTTCTGGCTTCAAAAGAATCTCATCATCATTTATAAATTGAATTACAACATTTACAGCCGGAGCTTTTTCTTCTTCAAGATTATTGACTACAGTCATCTTAAAAGTATTATCATTTATCTTTTCACATGCCTGTATGTAGACTGGACCATATCCAAACTTTTGAAATATGAACAATTCATTCTTAATAAAAAAATTTATCGTTACATCATATATGTTTTTAATACCTTCATAATTCAAATAAATCAAATCTGATTCATCTTGCACCCGCTGACAATCTTTCTTTTCAATCCAGCTTCCATACAGACTTGACTTCTCATATGAGAAAACAAAAAATGAATTTATAAATAAAAAAAATAAAAGCAGAGTTTTTTTCATTTACGAATAATTCCTGAGTCGATTAACATTTGCTTTATACGGGACTGCTGTTCTTCAAAAGAAGGTTTAGATGGATCGGTTACAAGAATTGATGATATACATGTATCATCATATTTATCACCCTTATAAACATCTTTTATTGTAATCCGTATGTGATCTGTTTTTTGAGGTAATTTAATTACATTATACTTAACTAAATCTTCTAATTCATATTCTTTTGAAAATTTTGGAGATATACTTTCTATCAGAATCTTTTTTACACGACTATTCTCTTTATATAAATACTGCCGCCTGAAATCAACAAATCCATTTAAGATTTGAAGTTCGTCTGATTTATATTTAAATTCAATATCAAGCCATTCGCCGATTCCATAGCCTTTTACCCCCTCTACCCACGGTGGTGTAATGGAATCATAAGAATAATTCATGGCTTCAATACTTGTTTCAACATAAATTTTATCTTTTACATTTCTTGCAGAATAATTCTCATTTTGTTCCGAAAGAAATGAAGAAGAGTTTATAGAATTTATTCCGTCATCATAAATCCATACACCGCATCCATTTTCTGAAGTAGGACCATATTCTCTAAGACTTGTGTCATATTTTATTTTTTTCCAATACCCTGCTTCCCATTTTTGAAAATCTGTTAAAGATACTTTTTCAATATTTTTATCTTCTGTTTGAAATATTATAATTATCCCTTTCCCTTCCAAAAAATAATCTCTGTATGGAGTACCATCTTCAAGTTTATACGAATAAAACTGATATCCAGAATCATTTCGTTTTGAAAACGTTCTAAAATAATTACCCGGATAATTAATATCCAGTTTTATTGAATTTTTTGTATCATAAGAAGCACAAAATATAACATTAGAATCTTTATAAATAAAATTCTTAGATTGAGCAGGATGAACATAATCAATGTACTCAAAAGGAGAAAAATTAAAATCCTGTGCAACAGCAAGTTGCATTGAAAAAACAATTAATAATAAAAAATACTTTTTCATATAATCACTCCCATAAAAGAATTATCACTTTCCCCAATATTTTAATACTTTAAAAGGCTGTTCCGTAACCGGAATAATACAATTAATGCAGGTATCATTATAATCAGTTCCTTTATAAACTGATTTTATCTTTATTTTGATTTCCTTGCATTCACAATTAAGCAAAGGAATATACTGGGGCTGTGCCGTATCAATTAAAACAACATTATGCTTAAATCCAAAAGACTCCGGATATATAATTTCAATTTCCTTTACGCGGTTATTCTTAAAATATAAATCCTGTCTGTTTTCTCTATAAAAACCATTACAGAAATATAAACCGTTCATATTTTCTGAGCTTTCAATTACAATCTCTTCATCTGTATAATTTAATGAAGGAACCCATGGTGTATTTGAAAATTCTTTCATATTTGAAGCTGAATAAACAGTTGCTCCTTCCTTCAATTCACTTTTTGCAATAAGTGAAAAATCTGAAACCATGCAGTTCTTTGAAGTGCCAACTACTTTTTCAACTGAAAGTAACTGTGGAAAATTTTTTTCCAGCTTTTTATATTCATCCTTGTAAAGACTACGTTCATCTGAAGCATTCATCGTAAGTATGGAATTTTCCAGCGTACAGAAAATACCTTTTGTATAGAAATTGGTAAGTTCATCTTTCTTTAAATAAAAACTCAAAGGCTCATTTTTCTTATCAGTCACAAACAACCTTTGAAGTGCATCTTCATATCTTTCAGAAGCAGAAGAAATCATTGATCTAATTAATCCGCTGTACGTAATTTTTGACCCGACAGTAACCTTACTTAAGTTAAAATCAAAACAGATGATAAATATACTTGTTTTAATATCACAATAATCAAAAAAGCATAACATATTCAGTCTGTTTTCTTCAGGATAAAATATAATTTCTAAAGTTGCGTTTTCGCTAAAGTAATCGTTAGTGTCAATTAAATTAGAAAGCTTATAGGACAATTCTTTTTTGTTTTTTGTAATCGTTATCAGATAATCATTATTTTTGATATCTGCAGTCCAGTAAACTTGATAATCTGTGTTCTGCTTAAAAAAAGCAGGACCAGGGTCTCTTTCTCCCATTTCACCAAAAAATTCGTCCCTGAAATTCCAACTTATGATATAATCTGTATTCTCAAGTGGTTTTGAACCTGCTGCCATAGCTAAAATGCTGGACATTACAAAAACATAGAACGTTATCAGTTTTCTTTTCATTTTTCTCCATATCTAAATTAATTTTCCCAGCGGGTAATAACTGCAGTGATGCAGGTATCATCCCACTTGTTTCATTAACTTGCCTCATAAAATAATTTCAATACTGTCTTAAGATAACATTTTTTTCTTTTACTGCATAGGAAGTTTTTAAGTTTTGAAAACAGTTGATTTTAAATAAAAAAACAGCCTTCCCGGTAAAAATACCAGAAAGGCTGCTGCATTAAATAGCTTTATCTTTTATTCATTATTTAATCAAAGCATTAAGTGCGTTTACAAATGCGGCCGGATCTTTAAGTTCCTCACCGCTGATAAGAAGTGCCTGATCAAGAAGAACTTCACTGAGCTGTGCAGTAACTGTTTCATCAGCAGCTTCTATCTTTTTAACAACCGGATGATCTGCATTTACTTCAAGAATCGGTTTTACAAAGTTACCGTTGCCCTGACCCATTGCACGCATCATGCGTTCCATCTGAAGAGACGGATCATTTTCATCAATAACAATGCAGCTCGGGCTGTCAGAAAGACGCTTACTCAAAACAACATCCTTTACCCTGTCACCCAAAGCCTTCTTGATTTTTTCCTGAACAGGCTTAAATGCTTCTTCCTTCTTTTTAGCTTCTTCTTTATCTACGCCAAGTTCTTCATCACTGCCTGCACGATTTACTGACTTAAGCTCGTAGTCCTTATATTTGCCGTAAGCCGGAATAACGATGTCATCAATTTCATCAGCACAGATAAGAACTTCAAAGCCCTTCTTCTTGTAAGCTTCAAGAAGCGGAGATGTACGAAGATTCTTTTCATCACGACCGGTAATATAATAAATAGCTTTCTGATCAGCCTTCATGCGTCCGACATATTCAGCAAAACTTGTCCATTTATTATCACCAGTTCCTTCTTCTGCCGTACTCTTAAAGCGAACGATTTCTGCAATTTCATCACGATTACCAAAGTCAGAATAAAGACCTTCCTTCATAGGACGATTGAACTGACTTACAAAAGTATTCCATTTTTCAATCTTAGCTTTTTCTTCATCAGTTGGTTTTTCTGCCTTAGCGGCCTTTGCAGCATCTTCACCCAGCTTCTTGAATTCACCAAGGAGTTTTTTTACAGACTGTGTCTTTATTGCATCAAGAATTCTGTTCTGCTGAAGAATCTCACGGCTTACGTTAAGAGGCAAATCTTCAGAATCAATAACACCACGAACAAATCTAAGGTAAGCAGGCAAAAGTTCACGATCATCATCAGTAATGAATACGCGCTTTACATAAAGTTTTACGCCGCTCTTATAATCTGCCTGGTACATATCAAACGGTGCTGTCTTAGGAACATAGAACAGTGTTGTATATTCCTGAGTTCCTTCTGCATGAGTGTGAATGTGAAGAAGAGGATCTGTTCCGTCGTGTGCAAGAGTCTTGTAGAAAGTATTGTAATCTTCTTCTTTAAGTTCACTCTTTGATCTTTTCCACAAAGCACTTGCAGAGTTTACCTGCTCAATTTTATTTTCGCTTCCATCTGCTTTTCCGTCTTTATCATACTTTGTCTGTGTATAATGGAGGAAAATCGGGAATGCAATATGATTGGAATATTTCTTGATTAATTCATCAATCTTCCAGCGGGAAGCATAATCTTTTGAATCATCATTAAGATGCATTTCAATTGCAGTACCAAAAGTTTCTGTCTTATCAAAACCATACTGTTTTGCAGCATCACTGTTTACATCAAGCTCTTCAATTTCGTAAGCATTTGTTCCGTCTGAAGACCAGTGCCAGGCTTTTCCGTCACCGCCGGCCTTGCGGGTGTAAACATCAATTTTATTTGCAGCCATGAATGCTGAATAAAAGCCGACACCAAACTGACCGATTAAATCTGAATTATTATTTCCGCTCTGAGAAAGCTGTTCAATAAAAGCCTTGGTTCCTGAACGTGCAATAGTACCAAGATTGTCTCCAAGGTCTTTTTCATCCATACCGATACCGCAATCCTGTACGGTAAGAGTGTTCTTTCCTTCATCAAATGTTATATCGATTTTTGGATCAAAATTAATATTCTTGAATTTATCATCCGAAACAGTCAGATATTTAAGTTTATCAAGGGCATCACTTGCATTAGATACGATTTCGCGTAAAAAAATGTCCTTATTAGAATACATTGAATGAATGATTAATTTTAAAAGCTGATTTACTTCAGTCTGAAACTGATATTTTGCCATTTCTTTCAACCTCGTATTTGAATATCTTTTTAATAAAATATACTGATTTTTTTTCCAAGGAGCAAATTTTTTTATTGATGCAACCACTTTTTACAGCCTTACTCTATTAATAACGACCTGTTTATTGACAGAGAACACATTTACATTGTATACAATTATATAGGAGGCATTATGTCTGATATTTTAAATGAACTTATTTCAAGAAGAAGCTGCCGTTCTTACAAAGACCAGCTTATAACCAAAGAAGAACTTGATAAAATCCTGACCGCAGGTAAATATGCAGCAAGCGGCAAAGGAAAACAGGCAACTATTATTATAAGCGTAACTTCAAGAGAATTACGTGACAGACTTTCAAAAATGAATGCAGCTGTTTTAGGCAATCCGGAATTTGATCCTTTCTATGGTGCTCCGCAGCTCCTTATAGTTCTTGCTCAGAAAGATTTTCCAACAGCAGTCTATGACGGTTCACTTGTAATGGGAAACATGATGGCAGAAGCCTCTTCTTTAGGAATAGGTAACTGCTGGATTCACCGTGCAAAAGAAGAATTCGAATCAGACGAAGGTAAGAAAATTCTTAAAGATCTTGGAATTGAAGGTGAATGGGAAGGAATCGCCCACCTGATTTTAGGCTACCCTGCTTCCGCAGAACTTCCTAAAGCAGCCCCAAGAAAAGAGAATTTTGTATATACGGCTTAACAAAAACTATGCCACTTCCCGAGCATTCATGTTTATACTACGAACAACAGCGAAAATCCTGTTCTGAGCTTCAGTTCCAAAAACAGTAAAAAGTTTTGGACGGTCAAATGGTGCTCGGCCTTTCATTAAGGCATCCACATTAATTTCACCCTGTTCCACGATAATGTTTATAAGACGCTGAACAAATTCAATCTGAAGATTATTCATGTTGGCATCATTAATAAATTCTGCAAAATAATTATTTATTGCATCTTTATCCATCTTTGTAGCCCAGCGAATAAAAATTCCTAAGCTTCTGCCCTCACTCAGCTCATTAAACATTTTTTCATTACCAAGCTCTTCCTTGAAAATATGATTAAGGCTGTCAAAGTCATTCTTTGTAAGCGGCTGATTTGTACGTAACTTATTTATAGATTCATCTTTCATATGTTCAGAAAGATAGGCATCAACTTTCTTTTTATATTCCTCAAAGTTATCTGCAGGCGTTGGATTTTGTGCACCGGCAGGGACATCCACTGTTATTACTGTATCATCATAATCGACAAAAATAGGATCATATCTGTTATCTACAGAAAATTGTGCAAGATCGCGAATCTCTTTACGAATTTCTTCATAATCAACAACATTTAAGTCATCATAATAAGAATTAACAGAAAGATGCTGCAATCTTGGTAAATGATCTCTCACTGCTTTAATTGAAGCTTTAGTTAAAAGTTTTTCTGCAACAACTTTTATCTTTGAGCGATAAAAACTTATGGATTGCTTTGATAATTGCGCTTCCATTATTCCATAACAGAAATTGTCAAAGCCTTTTGCATACTGGTCTAGTTCTCCGTTGAAAACAAGTGGAGCAATGTACTTTGTAAGATTCATTACATCTTCATCGGTCAGACATTCAAAGCTCTTTTCATTTTGAAATTTAAGGACATGCTTCAAAACAAGATGAACAGGTGTAAGCGATGTATTTAATGCGGAAATCTGAGCATGAACTTCGTTTACAAGCTGGTCACGGTAAGTAAGAAAGAGATTTTGAGATTCCGAATCAAGTTCGGAATGACATAAATTTTTTGAATCCTGCAACAGTTTTATTACTGAACACTTATGAGCAAAAATTCTTTCGCTTACAGATTTTCCAGAAGCACCTTCTATGCCGTTTTTTTCTTCACGGAAGAATTCAAAGTTTCTTAGATAATCAAAAATATAGAAATACTTTTTTCCAACATAAGAACCTGTTTCATCCGTACATACAAGATTTTGAGCAAGACGAGTTCCACGTCCTATCATCTGCCAGAACTTTATCTTACTTCGAATCTTTTTATAGAAAACAAGATTTACAACTTCAGGAATATCAACACCAGTATCAAGCATATCAACACTTACAGCAATTTGTAACTGAGAATCTGATTTCTTGAATTCTTTGATTGTGGATTTTACTTTTGAATCATCGCAGACAATTCTCTGACACATCTTACCTTTATACTGCGGCCAGAATTTATCAAAAGTGTCTACAATGTGCTGGGCGTGATTTTTGTTGTAAGCAAAGATGATTGTCTTACCAAGTTTATCACCGCCACCAGTTTTAATTCCTTTTGTCATTAAGTCTTCAAGAACCTGGCGAGTTGTATCTTCATTGAATACATATTCGTTAATTGCCTTTGGAGGAATCTCCTCAAAAGGTTCTTCGCTTTCTTCTTCCTGTCGGCGGACCTTCTCTAAATCTTCTTCGCTAAGATTATCTTTGTTGATTCCTTCATCAAGGAATGTTGAAGTCTTTTCAATTGCATGATATGGAACCAGATAATTAGCCGCAACAGCAGTTTCATATTCATAAACATCAGTTGGAACATCATCCTGAAGTTCAAAGAATTCAAAAGTTGATTTATCTACATCACGACGAGGTGTTGCCGTAAGTCCTACAAGATATGCATCAAAGTATTCAAAGATTGCCCGGTATTTCTTAAAGATGGAACGATGAGCCTCATCAATGATAATCAAATCAAAATGAGCCGGAGTAAATGTACGGTTTCCGTCTTTATTTTTCTCAGTATCAATAGCATTTAAGATAGTTGGATATGTACTGAATACGATTCGTGCACCTTTGTTTTCTGCTTTGTCTTTTGCATCCAGAAGATTGCAGACAGTAACATCCGGACAATTTTCACGGAAAGCATCGTAAGCCTGTTCAACAAGCTGAATACGGTCTGCAAGAAAGAGCACGTTTGAAACATAATGAGCACGACTCAATACATCAACAATGCTGATTGCGGTTCTTGTCTTGCCGGTTCCAGTTGCCATAACAAGCAGGAACTTGCGGATTTTCTTTTCCATCTCAGCGCAGATTGAGCGGATTGCCTTCATCTGATATGGACGGCCAGAAATTTCTGTATTGATTTTTACACTGTTCAAATCACAAAGAAAATTCCGTCTATCCATAAGTTTCTGTAAATCAGCCATCGCAAAAATCATGCTTACAGAACGAGGTGCATACTGACTGTCATCCCAGAAGAAGGTCTCAAAGCCATTAGTATAGAAGATAAATGGACGTCGATTGAACTTTCGTTCAAGACAATCTGCATATAAAACAGCCTGCTGCTTACCAACATTCGGATCTTTTGTAGTTTTCTTTGCTTCAACAACGGCAAGCGGAGAACCATCTTTCCCAAACAAGACATAATCTATATAACCTGTCTTTCCGGGAATGCCTTCCATATCATCAACTTTGTATTCCTCAATAACCTGAACCTGATCTATTCGCCATCCAAGAGTTTTAAGATCTTCGTCAATGAACATCTTTCTTGTCTGGAATTCAGTTAAATCTTCAACCTTAAGTTCAGGCTTATTAGACGGATGATCCTTATTATTTTGAATAGCAGAAAGTGCTTCTGCAAGCTGCTTTTTTAATTCTTCGATTGTATTATCTTTTGATTCAATCTCATCCTTGTATTTTTGCAGTTCATCCTGAGAAGGCTTTTTAATGGCAACTATAACTTTGTTTTTAGGAATTGCATCTTCACTAAATGTACGCTGTTTATAATCAGCCCCATAAGTGTAATCAAGCCAGTTTAAGAAATTGAAAAGAGCCTTTAGAGAAAGAAGTACATATTTCTTTTCTACAGAAAGAGTATCATGAACGCCTGAATTACCAACTTTGATAACAAGCTGCATGTCGTGACGAATATTTGAAGGAACAGCATTTACAAAACTTGATTCATGAACAAGAACTTGAATGGAATCGTCATAAGGTTTATGTAAATCCGGATCAACTGAATACATCCATTTTACAGCCTGCTCCAAAGATTTACGCGCAGCAAAAGCAGCAAAAACAGTATTTTTGTTATATTGAAGTTCTGCCTAAATGGCCATCTGGCTAAAGGCGAAATAATTTTTATCATAAGTCAAGAAATCAAAGTTTGCCATAAACTGCTTTCCTTTTAAGATAACTTTTCTTTATTGTACAACCTTTTTAGGCTATTTGCTATTTCAAATTTTGATTTGTCGATTTGTTGAACGAAGGTTGCAAAGTCGTTTTGGAGTTCAATTTGAGGGACTGGTATATCTAGATTTGATAAAATTTGTTGATTAAGATTTTGAATATTAGCACCTCGTCCAGCCATATTTTTTCTTGTGTTTGGTATTTTTAGAAATTGAAGTAAAAATAAATGATTAATTGAATCTGTTGAAAGTCTGAATCGAATACAGAATCCACTAAAAGTTGTTAATACTCGAGGATGTACAAGAACACTTCTTCCAACAAGTTCTTTATTTCCATTTGAACGAACAAAAACTATATCATTGTCTTTTAATAAGTATTCTTCCGAAGGTTTCTCATTTAGTGAGATAACTGGAAGCTTTTCACAATTTGAAATTACAGCATTATCCTTAAAATCTCCGACACCAAGGCAATTTATTTCAAAGCCATTGTCTTCATAACTGAAGTTCATTCCATTTTTACATAAACCAAGATTACCTAGTTTTTCAACTTTCCATTTTCCGTTTTCAATTGGATTATCCCCAAACATCTCGATAAATCGGGATTTATCTTTCTGATTATTTTTGATATATTGATATTACAAATAGACCTTATTTGGGGTTTTCAGTAAGCTCTGTGACTATCATTCTAGCAACCCTTACATTCCTTTTTCATACGGTATGTGATAAGGAGCTTTGGATGAATTTAGTTGATTTTATTATAGTAATATGGGGACTGTGTTTTTCTTGTGGGATGCCCGGGTTGCTAGAAAGAATCTGAGACTTCTGGAACCCGAAACAAATAATGCGTATTCACAGTTGGAGAGTTCAACTCTCTCCCATTCCTACCTTTTTTAACTTAGATACTTTTTATGTGAATTTTTCACATTTTGCTGGTCTACAATGGCATATTCCATAGTTGTATCAATCTTTTGGTGACCTAAAAGCTTCTGAACCTGCTCAATTGGCATGCCTTTGTCGATTGCACGTGTAGCCAAAGTACGCCTGAATTTGTGCGGATGAACTTTATTAATATCTAGACTTCTGCCGAGTTTCCTAAGCATTATTTCAACACCAGCAATTTCAAGTCTGTTATGAGGTTCAAGAAGGCTTACAAATAAAGCTTCATTTTCATCAGTTCTGGAATTTAAATAATTCTGTAAATGCAGCTTAGTTCTGGCATCAAAATATACAACTCGTTCCTTTGAGCCTTTACCAAGTACAACACATTCCCGGTTTACAAAATCAACATCAACTCTATTTAGTTTTACAAGTTCTCCAACACGCATACCTGTAGAAGCAAGCATATCAATCAGGGCTAAATCACGAATAGTTTTGCAGTTATCCCGGAGTCTTTCCAATGCTTCATCAGAGTAAGTCTCTTTTACCTGCTTCATAGTCTTTATTTTATGAATGCGACGGACAGGGCTTTTTAGGATGTAATCTTCATCCTCAAGCCAGGTAAAAAAGCTGGAAAGAATACGGCGAATATTATCAATTGTCTGCTTTGAAGCATCGTTTTTTTTCTGATACTCACTCAAATAAACACGTAAATCTTCTGTTTCTATCTGATTAAATGGTTTTACAAGTGATTTTATCAGGTTATCTAAAGTTGAACTGTAATAGTTTACAGAACGTTCCGAACAACCTTCAACTTGCTTAGCCGAAAGAAATTCTTCTTTCAAAATTTGATTAGATTTGCTTTGAATAAGATTCTCTTTGCCTAAGGCAACAACATCCACGTTAAAAAAACAATGCTCAAGGACTTCACTAAGTTTCTGTCTTTGAGCATTGTTCAGTACACCAGACATTTCGGTCTGGATTTGATTAATTAATGTCTTTTTCATTATAAGCTCCTTAATTCGAGCCTATAATGGATTTTCAGATTATGGATAATAATAATGCTTATGAATCAAACATCTAGACTTTTATAAAGTTCAACAAAATTGTTAAGAAAATTCAGACTATTATTATAAAACTCTTGTTCCCATGCAATTGAATATTCCTGTATTTTTTGTACTTCAAGATTTTTTAACAAATTGCATATTACATATTCAATAGATGCTTCATAAAAACCTTCATATCCATGGCTTTTATGTTTTACAGAATGACAGTGTCTAAGATTCTCAAAATAAGGAGATAGAAATTCTGAATTTTCAAATAAAGGTGAAATTATAATAGAATGAGTTTCATTATCATAAAATGGAGAGATATTATAAATATTTATTTCAAAATAAAAACAATACACCAATAATAATTCTACATATAAAATCGAATAATCCAGCATTTCGTCTTTTTCATTTAGTATAGAATTTACGAGTTTTATCTTCTCAAGAACATTCTCTCTTTCTCGCATATTAATATTTGGAAGTATAAATCTAAAAGCAATTTCAATATCGAAATTATCTGTAAATATAAAATCAAAATTCTCAAATATAGACTTATTCTGATTAATAAAATTTTGATTTAGATTTCCTGGTAAAAGTTTAATACTAAAAGAAATAAATTTCTTAAGATATTCTTTCGGCTCTATTTCCGAGCCATAAACTTTCTTAATAGTTTCATTCACCTGGTTCCTGTTGATGGTATATATTATTTGTAGATTATTTACATTTTGTGTTAGATGATGCATCCGCTCCAGAACTTTTATTGAATAATTAGGTAGGCATCTATCTAATTCGTCTACTAGAAGAATAATAGTTTTATCTTTAGTTATTTTTTTTAATCCGATAACAATTTTTTTCATTAATTCTTCTAAGTCAATATATGGATTTAAATTCTTTTTTTGATTTTTTTCTTCATTTTCTTTTTTATCTAATTCTTTCTTATACTTATTTGTTTTATAAATAAATAACCTGCCAAAAATTGAAAAAGAAGGATTGACTGTTACAAAGGAAATAATATCTAAAATTGGATAAACCAATTCATTTGCTAAAATTTTCATAGAATCTGTAAACATCTTTTTATGTTCTTCATTTACCCTAAAAAAAGAGTTTTCAGCATTAACTTGATTTTTTAAGCTAAGTATTAAAGATAATAATGGTTCATCGTAATAATCATATTCCCAAGGATTAAATTTCAAGACACAATATTTCCCACCAGCGATATCAATATCTTGCATATCATAAAGTTCGGAAGCAAGTTTATTTATTAACCAACTTTTACCACAGCCCCATTCACCTTCAATAGCAAAGGAAACTGTATTATTTTTCCTTTTAGAGATTTTTTCTATTATATTAATAATCTGCTTAATATCGTCTTCTCGACTTAATAAATCAACATATTCTTGCATAATTTATATATATACCTCTGATCATTTAGTTTTCGTAAATTTTAATGAATTAATATCTTCTCCATGTATCATTTGTTTATACCAATAATCAAAATATTCTTGGTTTATGTTCATCTTATCCATTATTGGTTGAGTCAGATTTTCTAAAAAAGTGTCAAAAGACATTGTTTCTTCTGTAGTAGTAATAATTTCTTCTAGCATTTTTATCTGCTTTTTTTCAGAAAAGAAATGCGCTGAATGATCTTTAAAATAATGGTGAACATAGTAATTTCTTTTTTGATGAATATTCCAAAGTTCTTGACGTTTTATATCTGGAATATCATATAGCTGCACAACTTTTTCAATTAGCTTACCCATAGTTTTATCACTATAAGAATAAAAAATATCATCATATTCTTTAGATGACATATCAATCTTTTCGGATTTTGCTTTTATTAGCAGCATGTTCATTAGTTGATGCTCTAAAACTTGAAATGTATAAACGCAGAGTCCAAATCTAGCATAAATTTCCTTTGCTTTTTCAGAGTCATCAAATTCAAGAAAGTAATCAAACTTATTCTCCATTTTCTATATTTTTTCCAATTTTTTTAATTTTCGCTCTTCTTTTCTCTTTAATAATTTACCTAAAATAAAAGCTAACCTTATCCAAAATACTCCTGCATTAAGGATTTATATAAAGTTTCAGCTTTTTTGAGCGATTTCTGCACGGCAAATTTTGATTTGTCGATTTGCTGGACGAAGGAATTAAATTGATTTTGAAGCTCTAATGGTGGCACAATTAAATTGATTTTTCGTAAATCTTCCATATTCAATTGAATTAAAGTAATGCCTTTTGCTAGACTTTTTACATATCGATTCATTTCAACTGTATCAAACTGATTCTTCAAAAACTCAAGTGTAATAAGACTTTCATTAGTTCTAATAGGAACAATTCCTCTTCCGACATTACAACCTTTAAATTCAGATCCAATTACACAAGTATCCCCAATATTTGCTCGGACAGTAATTAAAAGTTCGTGACCTTTTAAAAGTGTTTTTTTATACTTATTCGAGATTTCTTCAGTTGTTTTAATTAATCCCGACAATACAGGTTTTCTATTTACAATGTCTATTGGTCTAAATACTTTTATCCCTTCTTTTTGATTCTCTCCAGTTTGAACAATACCATAGCTTATTGTACAATCATCTGTTACAAGTTCTTGTAATTCTTTTTTTTTCCATTCTTTTGGATTAGATAAGGGATCCCCAAACATCTCGATAAATCGGGATTTGATGAGTGTATCGTATTTTCCGAGCATATGCTTGTACTTGGCGATAAGCTTATTACATTTGTCCAAAACAAAGGCGATGTGCTTCTGCTCGTCGAGAGGCGGGAGAGGTGCTACAATATTTTTGACATACCCTTGCGAGATATGCTTTTGAGCTCCTCCATAACTATCTGAAAGGATTTTTGCTCTTTGACTTATTAAAAAGTAATATAAATATAATTGTGAAAAAATATTATTTGGAAGAATTCCTGTTACAGACTGATTAGCACACGCCTCAAAAGTTAAATAACCAACTTTACCTGTAGTAGCACCTGTTAAAGCAATTAATACAGTATCACTCGGCATTAATTTAGCCGAACTGTTATTAAGACCTTCTTTTGTAATAAATGTATCAGTTGAATTTACAAAACAATTCTGACAAGCTCCAGATTGCAACCAGGGAATGTTACCGTTTTTCCAATAATCTTCTTTTGCTGTACTCGGAGTACCACCAGTAACAATTTCACAAACATCCCCAAGTCTCACCGTCTTCCATTCGCTCATTTTTCAGCTCCTGACAAAATTATCCAATAGCCGTTGTTTCTAGAATCAGAATGCTTTAAAAGATTTTGTTTCTTCAATTCGTCTATATCACGCTTGATTGTTTTTTCATTCTTCCCAAGCTTATCTGCAATAATTGCTGCTGTAATAGTGTTGTCATTTACAATCATTTCAAAGATTGTTTTCTGGCGTTCGGTTAAAAGGACATTTAAAGGGACATTTAAAGGGACATTTTCTGTCTCTTGATGCTCGTTCATAAGTGCCAGATATTTATCAGAAGCAAAACAGCGGGCTGTAACACCACCAAGAGAAAGGTCAATTACAGGCAGTTTTGCGTTTTCTTCTTCACAATATCTTTTTATTTTATTAAAACCGCGCGCCCAGCTTTCAATCATACCGCACTTAAAGAATACATTTGCAAGATTAGGATTGCATGGTTTTGAAACATGTTCTTTGAACAAATCTTCAACCGGAACTTCTTTTGGAAGTGCACCGTCATTCCAGAGTCTGATTTTATCTTTGTAAATGCGAATCTGAATTGGAGTAGTAGAAAGATAATCCTTATGAATTACTGCATTTAAAAGCAGTTCACGGAATGCCGCACGAGGAAAAAAGAATGTTTCTTTTCTATATATATCATCATAAGAAATAAGGGCTTTCATGTACTTTGAGTATATGAGATCCATTGTCTTTTCTACCTGCAAAATAAGCGGACCGTGTATTTCATCCTGATACAAAATATCAGCATCGTTTTCAAAATATGCGACTTTAATATATGCCCCTGTTACCCATTTTTCCGGGTCAGGATGAAAAGCAAGCATGCAGGCACGAGTTAAATATTCACCTTCTGTAATATGAAGATTCTGAATAAGAGTTTTGCTTGATACATTCAAAGCGGCTTCATCAAGACGACCAGAATCCAGCGCCTTTTTTTTGAAAAGTCTAATTGCGTCATTTTCCAAATCATCAACTGAAATATGTGGAACTGGAATAGAATCCCAAGTGCGTCCTTGTACAGATAGAATCATTTTATCAAGTTCAACACCGCTTACTTCCTGCATTGTTGAACCAGTTCGTCTGTAATATTTTCCGTGATAACTTACAGGGAATGGGTATTTTTCAGTGATAATTTCAAAATAATCCAAACCATTTTTATTAAGAAGATTCACCGTACAGATTAATCCCATTGTATTACGGATTTTATTTGGAATATCTTCACTCAGCTTATGAGGATCATCTACACCGCAAACATTTCCATTGTCGTCTATGCCGATATAAAGCTTTCCGCCCTCAGTATTTGCAAATGCACAAATCCATTTGAGGTATTCATCACGCCAAGTTTTTTTATATTCTATGTTCTGACTTTCCATCAATTATTCTCCGAGCATTTTCTCTAATTCAGACAAATCAGCAGCTATTTCTTTCTGCAAATCCTTAATTTCACCAATAAGAACTTTTGGAGCAGGATATTCAACCTTTTCGTAAACAACTTCTTTGTACTTGTTGATGCTCAAGTCATAATTATTTGCGACAATTTCTGACTTTGGAACAAAGAAAGACTGCTCGGTACGTTTGCGGTCTTTTTCTGCTTCAAGATTGTGAAAGCGTTTGATGATATCTGGAATGTCATTTGCTTCAATTGGCTGGCGTTTATCATCAAGCGAGTATCCGTCTGCTTTCATATCATAGAACCAGACATTGTCTGTTCCACCTGCACCTGTTTTTGTGAAAACAAGAATACCTGTACTTACTCCGGCATAAGGCTTAAATACACCGCTTGGCATACTGATAACTGCTGCAAGCTGATGGTTTTCTACCAGCTCTTTGCGAAGAGCTTTATGTGCATTAGATGAACCAAACAAAACTCCATCAGGAACAATACAAGCACATCGGCCGCCTTTCTTAAGCATACGGATAAACAAGGCAACAAAAAGAAGTTCGGTTTTGGTTGTAGAACATACGTTTGTAAGACTTTCCGCAATTGTTGATTTATTTACGCTTCCTGTAAACGGCGGATTTGCAAGAATAATATCAAATTCACCTTCAATTTCGTTATTTTTACTTACACTGTCCTGATAAGCAATATGCGGCTCATGAATTGAGTGGAGCAGAAGGTTCATTGCGGAAATTTTGAGCATTGTACTTCCTGTGTCAAAACCAGTAAGAAGTCCTTTTGAATAATGCTCCCATTCTTTATCGCCCATCTTGTTTCCGTATGTGTCGCGGATAAATTCTGCAGAAGAAATAAGGAAGCCTGCTGTACCACAAGCCGGGTCACAGATTGTATCCATTGGTTGTGGACGAATCAGCTGAACCATCATGTCGCGAATCTGTTTTGGAGTACGGAACATTCCTACCTGGCCACTAGAATTCATCTTGCTCAAAACATATTCGTAAATATCACCAAGCATGTCACGGGCTTGAACTTCTGGATTTTCAAAAAGTTCATCAAGCTTTGTAATTACAGCTTTTAAGGTCTGCGGGCTTGGAATAGAGAAGGCAGCATCTTTCATGTAGCGGGCAAAAGCACTTTCTTCGTTTGCATTTATTTTTTTGATGAACGGAAAAATCTCTTTGTTCATCAAATTAAAAAGTTCTGTTTCTTCAAAGGTCTTAAAAATATGCCAGCGGTATTTCTGTTTATCTTCTGGGAAAATATGTTCCTTCTTTTCTCCTGACATTTTTTCGTACTGTTCGGTTTCATTTTCAACCTCATCAAGAGAATGTATAAACATAAGATATGAGAACTGTTCAATGACAGTCAGATATTCGCTCATACCTGCACTGAAAAAGTCGTCCCAGATTGAATCTATTTTGTTTTTTATTTCGCCAGTAATCATTTTTAAACTCCTAACCTTAATAAACAACATTATACCAATTTTTAATCGGATTTGTAGATAATAAAAACAATAAAAACCAGCAAAAAAAGCCTGCAATCTCTGAAGTTACCCTCAAAAATTGCAGGCTTAATTATTCAAAAGTCACTTAAACTACTCAAGATGACCGTACACACAGCCGTAGCAAGTGCGTGCGGCTGTGCAGGCAACACTTACAAGCCCCTCTCGAAGCCTGCAAAATGTCACTTAAACTACTCAAGATGACCGTACACACAGCCGTAGCAAGTGCGTGCGGCTGTGCAGGCAACACTTACAGGCCACTCTCGAAGCCTGCAAAAATGTCACTTAGACTACTCTAATTTACCGTACATAAAATACCAGTATCCATAAGGTGAATGCCAGGTATCCTTAAGGTTGTCTACCTGCATCCATACTTCGTTGTAATAAGCAACTGGAGCCATAGCTGCATCCTTAAGAAGAACCTGTTCAGCTTCATGAAGATACTTGTAGTGATCAGCAACATTTACTGTAGCACGAGCCTTTCTTACAAGACCATCAAATGCCTTTGAAGAATATTTACCGTCGTTGTTACCGTTGCCAGTTTCAAGAAGGTTAATCATGTTAGAAGGATCATCCCAGTCATAAACCCATCCGTTACGTGCAACATCAAAGTTACCTGAGCGGCGGTCAGCTGTTACAGTCTTCCATTCCTGAATGTTAATCTTCATAGTAATTCCAAGCTGAGCATAAGCAGACTGAAGATATTCAGCTACAGGCTTGTGATAAAGAGAATCATTTGTAAGATATTCAAATGCCGGGAATCCTTTTCCGTTCGGATATCCTGCTTCTGCAAGAAGTTTCTTTGCTTTTTCAAGATCAGCTGCATAGTTTTCTACATCAAAATAGTCACCGTAATTTGCTGTTGTATATTCTTCAAAAGAAGAACCTGGAGCAGCATCAGATACACCTGGTCCTACAAAGTTCTTTGCAGGAATATATGTACCCTGCATGATTACATTTGCAACATACTTGCGGTCAATTGCAAGAGAAAGAGCTTCACGAACACGTGGATCATTGAAAGGCTTTCTTTCTACGTTGAATGTTACATAGTAAGTACCCATGATTGGTGCTGAATAGAACTGAGATGAACCGCGGAGTGAAGGAATTTCTTCAGTAGGAACATCCTTAATCATCTGAAGTGTGCCCTGATTGTAAGCAGTATAAGAAGTGTTAGGGTCTTCAATAAGATGCCAGATGATAAAATCAAAAGTTATATTGTCTGCATCCCAGTAATATGGGTTCTTCTGGAATACAATGCGCAGACCGTCTGTAAATTCAGCCATAAAGTATGGACCGTCTGTTACATAAGTTTTTGGATCAATAGTCCAGCTTTCTCCGTTAGCTTCGATTGTTGCTTTCTGAACTGGAACAAGAACAGCAAATGCAGCAATCTTATCAAAATAAATACAAGGATCTGTAAGGTGAACTACAAATGTATTTGCATCAGGTGCTTCTACACCAAGAGCATCTACATCACCAGCTTCTGCCTTGTCAAAACCAACAACCATATTAAGAAGGTCATATCCGTAAGGAGCAGCAGTAGCAGGATCAGCTACACGTTTCCATGAATAAACAAAATCTTCTGCTGTAAGTGCACTTCCGTCTGACCACTTAAGGTTTGGACGAAGGTGGAATGTCCATGTAAGACCATCATCAGACTGTTCCCAGCTTTCTGCAAGACCAGCAACGATGTTGTTGTCACGGTCAAACTTAAGAAGACCTTCAAATGAATGAAGAATCATGTTTGCACCATCAACAGCACTGTTAAGGGCCGGGTCAATTGTTTCTGGAGAAGGTCCAACCTGTACGTGAAGTGCAGTCTTATTCTTCTCTGCCTTAGAAATTGCTTCTTCCAGTGCAGACTTCTTTTTTCCACATGAAGGAAGCATTGCAATCATTGCAATTACCGAAATAGCAATTACACTTTTTTTCATATATCCTCCTAGAAACTGCAGAAGACTGCAGCTTCATAAAAAATATGCTAGTTAAGCTTATCCAGATGATGACATGCAGCGTAATGTCCGCTTGTTACTTCCTTAAATTCCGGCTTCTGAGCAGCACAAAGGTCGTCAGCATAAGGACAGCGGGTGCGGAACGGACATCCTGAAGGCGGATTAACCGGAGAAGGTACATCCCCCTGAAGAATGATGCGTTTACTTGCACGGGCAACTTTAGGATCAGCAATCGGAACAGCAGAAATAAGGGAACGAGTATACGGATGAAGGGAATGGAAAATAATCTCTTCTGCCTCTGCAACCTCAACCATGTGCCCAAGGTACATAACACCGATTCTGCTTGAAATATGATTTACTACAGAAAGATCATGAGCAATAAAAAGATAAGTAAGGGAACGCTCTTTCTGAAGATCTTCAAACATATTTACAACCTGAGCCTGAATGGAAACGTCCAGGGCACTTACAGGTTCATCACATACAATAAACTCTGGATCTACGGCAAGAGCACGGGCAATACCGATACGCTGTCTCTGTCCGCCTGAAAATTCATGAGGGAAGCGGTTTGCATGTTCACTGTTAAGACCTACCGTAGAAAGAAGCGAAATAATCTTTTCACGACGTTCTTTCTTATCAGAATACAGATGATGAATATCCAGGGCTTCTCCAACAATGTCACCTACTGTCATACGAGGGTCAAGAGAAGCATAAGGATCCTGAAATACAATCTGCATCTTACGGCGGTAAGGCAGCATTTTTTCTTTTATATTGTTTTCGCTGTCAAAAATAACCTTTCCGTCGTAAATAATCTGTCCTGCAGTAGGTTCATGAAGACGTAAAATAGAACGGCCTGTTGTAGTTTTTCCACATCCGGATTCACCTACAAGACCAAAAGTTTCTCCTCTGTTAATAAAAAAGCTTACGTCATCAACGGCATGAACTATTTTATTTGTACCTGCAACAGGGAAATACTGCTTTAAATGATTTATCTCAAGAAGTTTTTTTGTTTCACTCATCTGCTTTTACCTCAGTGTTAGTCGGATTTACTACAGCTTCTGCACTGCCGAGCATCTGTGCCTTCTGTTCAAGCCAGCATCTTCCGTAATGAACGTTTTCTCCAATTGCTGCACCGCCAAGACTCTTATATTCATTACGTACAGGTTTCTGCTCAAGACAAATCTTCATACAGTTGGAACAGCGTGGAGCAAAACCGCAGCCTTTCGGAGGATTAAGCAAGTCTACAGGCTGTCCTTCAATAGGAATAAGCTTTGAATAATCTTTTTCGTGGAATTTAGGAATTGAACGTAAAAGTCCGCGGGTATATTCATGCTGCGGATTGTAGAAAATATCATCGGTTGTTCCGTATTCAACAATTTCTCCGGCATACATAACCGCAATATGATCACACATAGAAGCAACAACACCCAGATCATGAGTAATCATAATAATACCCATACCCAGCTTGCGCTTAAGTTCCTGCATAAGATCAAGAATCTGTGCCTGAATCGTAACATCAAGAGCTGTCGTAGGTTCATCTGCAATAAGAAGTTCCGGTTCACAGGCAAGGGCAATTGCAATAACAACACGCTGCCTCATACCGCCGGAAAGTTCATGAGGATACTGCTTCATTCGCTTTTCCGGTTCATTGATTCCTACAAGAGTAAGAAGTTCCTTTACACGTTCCTTAGCTTCTTTACCGGTTTTATTTGTATGAAGTTTAATAGCTTCTTCTATCTGGTTTCCTATAGTCCATACAGGATTTAAAGAAGTCATAGGATCCTGAAAGATAATACTTACTTCTTTACCGCGTATTTTGCGAAGTTCTTTTTCTGACATCTGATCAATGCGGTGACCGTTAAAAGTAACTGTTCCGCCGGTAATCTTTCCGTTCTCTGCAGTAAGACCCATTACAGAATATGCCGTTACAGACTTACCGCTGCCTGATTCACCTACAATACCAAGAACTTCACCCTTTCTCATCTGAAGAGTTACATCGTTTAAAGCCTTTACTTCACCAGCCGGGGTAAAAAACGAAAGCTTTTCATGCTGAATATCTACTAACAATTCATTGTCTGCCATTTTTTCACCTGCCGTTGATTAAGACTTAAGTTTTGGATCAAATGCATCACGAAGACCATCGCCCAAAAGATTAAAACTCAGAATAATGATAAAAATAAGAAATGCCGGTGCAAAAAGTTTTTCCGGGAATGACTGGAAGCCGTTAAGTGCAGCAGAAGCCAAAGAACCCAGAGAAGGCATCGGAGCCTGAACACCAAGACCAAGGAAAGACAGGAATGACTCTGTAAAAATAGATGACGGAATCTGAAGAGTCGTTGTTACAATAAGTGTTCCAATACAGTTTGTAATAAGGTGCTTACCGATAATGCGGCGCTTTTTTGCACCGAGAGCACGGGCTGCAGTAACATATTCATTCTGTTTAAGAACCATAATCTGCGAGCGTACGATGCGTGCCATCCCAACCCAGTACAAAAGGGCAAATACGATAAACATTGAAATCATGTTTGGACCAAGTTTCTGTATCCATCCGAATCCTGATACTTCTCCAAGAGACTGCAGCGGAAACTTAAGAATCTGTGCAAGAAGAATGATTATCAGAACATCCGGAACTGTATAAATAATATCAACGATACGCATCATTATAAGATCTACAATTCCGCCGAAATATCCGGAAATTGCACCGTAAAGCGAACCAATTACAAGGATAAGAAGGGAAGCTACGATACCAACCATAAGAGAAACCCGTCCGCCAACCATTACACGGATTGCATAATCACGGCCGTTACTGTCTGTTCCAAGAATATGAGGGAAAACTGACTCTCCTGCATCAATCTGCTGCTGTTCAATTTTTGAATACTGCATCGGAGCAAGACGTTCACTTCCCTTCATCTGCTGTTCATACTTATACGGATAAAAAGCAGGAACTATAAAACAAAGCACTACTATCAAAAGAACAATAACAAGGGCTGTCATTGCTATTTTATTTTTTGTAAACCTGCGGAGACCGTCCTTCCAGAAGCCTACGGATTCACGCATTACTGTCAAAGATTCTTTTTCTGAAGCTGAAGCTGCAACAAAATCATCCACTTTCAGCTGAAAACTCAAAGGATTCTTATTCATCTTCTTTTCCTTACTTAAGTTTAATTCTAGGGTCAACGATTGCATAGGCAATATCAACAAGCACATTCATAAAAATAACGAATACCGCAAGGAAAATTGTCGTACCCATAATCATAGGATAATCACGGCTGGTAATTGCTCCGACAAATTCAGAACCCAGTCCCGGAATATTAAAAATCTTTTCTATAATAAAGCTTCCAGTCATAAGGGATGCAAGAAGAGGTCCCATATATGTAATTACAGGAAGGATTGCATTTCTCAAAGCATGCTTAAAAATCATTTTTACCGTACTTACACCTTTTGCACGGGCAGTACGCATATAATCCTGACCCATTACATCCAGCATAGAAGAACGCATGAGGCGTGCAATATAGAAAGTCGGATACAGGGCAAGGGCTATTACCGGCATTATATAATTTGAAGGGGAATCAAGACCTATAGAAGAAAGAAGTTTAAGTTTTGTACTGAACACATAAAGAAGAAGTGTAGAAGAAAGAAAACTTGGAATCGCAATTCCGGCGGTAGAAAGAACTACAAGAATATTATCGATTGTTTTTCCGCGCTTAAATGCAGCAACAGCTCCCAGCGGAACTCCTACAAGTACGGCAACCAGCATGGCTATTCCACCAAGACGGGCAGAAACAGGAAATTTTGTAGAAATGATTTCCGTAACCGTTCTTCCCCTCTTTTTAATGGAAAGACCGAGATCTCCATGAACAAGACCATTCATATAGGTAAGATACTGCTTACCCAGAGGCTTATCCAAACCGTATTTAGCCTCCATTGCAGCCTGAGCCTGTGGTGTTACTGCTTTTTCTGCAAGAAAAGGTCCTCCAGGCACAAGATTCATAATAAAAAACGTAAGCGTTGCTACAAGATATGCCGTAAACAGAGCCGTAGCAATGCGTTTTAATAAATAACGTGACATTTAATAACCTCGAAATCTAAAAACATCTTCTTTTAGCTAAAGTCGCGCAACATCATACCATATAATAGTTGATAATGCTACAACATTTAATTGCATTCTATGCAACTAAGCTGAAATTTACAGTTATCTTTTAGAATTCAAAAAGGCTGTCCGAAAAACACAAGTGCCTCTCAGACAGCCTTCAGTTATTAAAACTCCGGTTTATTTTTCAAGAATAAACTCTACGCGGCGGTTCTTCCAGTTAACCGTCTTGTCTTTTGTATCGGCAACAGGTTCTGTACCACCCTTACCTTCTGCACCAAGACGACTCTTAGAAATACCAAGCTTAATAAGCTGATTCTTAACAAACTCTGCACGTTTAAGAGAAAGCGGTCCTAAAGCAGGTCCCCACTTAGAAGGATTATCCGTTGTCTCTTCTGCAGGATCGTTTGTAGAAGGATTAGCATGTCCGACTACAACAACTTTATAATCACCGAATTTCTTAAGGATTTCGGCAATACGGTTAATTACACGCTCATTGTTCTTTGCCTGTTCAGCAGTAATTCCGGCTGTAATAACATTTCCGTTTGCATCAAGCTTCTGAACATTAAAGTCAGCATTGTCTGAACGGAAGATAATAGAAGGAACCTGCATCTTAAGCTTGTCCCCGTCACGAACAACAAGAACGTCTACCTGAATCTTTCCTTCAACCTTACTTGTCATTCCCAGTTCATCAGTTACTACGAATTCATAAGGATAATCTTCTGCAGACTGAACAAGTTCACCGTTACTTCCCCGTCCATCCCAGATGATGCGTGGTGTAATTGCAGACTTACCGCTTGTCTTCCAGAACATGTTTCCGTTACGGTCACGGATTACAAAACTCCAGCTCTTAAATTCTGCAAGGGATTCTCCCTTAAGTTTAATCTGAAGGTCATCATCAGTACCGTCGTTATCAGGGCTGAACCATTTTGGAGATGTTCCTACAGAAAGTTTTGGAGCTTCTGCAGTACAGATGAATGGTGCAGTTGCAGCATCAGCCACGTTACCCTTTTCGTATTCAATGTGAAGTTTTCCGGTAAAGGTTCCGTTTGCAACAGTTTTATCTGAAGTATCACCGGCCCATGTAATTTCTTTAGGAAGATTTGCACTGTCTGCTTCAGTCCAGCTTCTTACAGTTTTTCCGGCAGCATCTACAATGTTAAAGCTCCACTTAGAAATTCCTTCACTAAGACTTGTGTGAACCGTAAACTTCTGTTTATCAAGAATTCCGTCTCCATTAGGAGAGAATCCCGTAAGGTCATTTGTAACATAGGCAGTTGCCGGACGTGCATCAAGAGTAATACCGTCAATTACAGCCTTTGCAGTATTTCCGGCAGCATCTGTTGATGTAAGGGCAATTGAATAAGTTCCGTTTTCTACTTTATTTCCGTTGGAATCAGTTCCGTCCCATGCAAAATTCTTTACAGGGCTCTTTGTCCAGGTATAAGTGCGTACAACTTTCTTAGACTTTGCATCTGTTACTTCTGCCTTCCACAAAGCTTCAGTTGAACTTTCTTCAACTTTTACAGGAAGAGTCTGTCTTGTACTTGTAGCCTCAGGAGAGAATACAGTATAAGCAGGTGTTACTTTTACAACAGGAGCCTTTGTATCAAGCGTTACTTTTGGACTTGTAACAGTTGCAGCCTTTGTTCCGCTCTGAGCTTCTGCATCAAGAGTTACGCGATAGTCACCGTCTTCACATTTAGCTCCGGCTGTATCACCAGTATTTGATGTTCCGTTCCAAAGAATGCTTTCAGGCGGATTACCGTTGCCTGACTGTTCCCATACAGTTTTATTCTTTGAATCAACAACCCTGATTGTATAATTCTTAAGACCGCTGGCTGCATTTACCTTTGGAGCAATCTTTACTTCTTCCTGAACCCCGTTTCCGTTTGGAGAGAAGGCTGCAGGACTGATAGAAATATATGCTTCTGTCTTTGAAGTATCGAGGGTAAATTTAGCAGTAGAAACTGAATCTGAGTTTCCGGCAAGGTCTTCTACATCAAGTTTAAATGTATACTCACCGTCAGGAGCGATTGTTCCGGCATCAGAAACTGAATCCCATTCAACTTCTCCAGGAAGATCAGAACCGAAGTTATACTGTTTTACAATTGCACCGGTCTTTGCATCAACGATTGTTCCAGTCCAGTTCTTTTCTCCTGTATATGCAGGTTTTGCTTTTGCTGCAAGGGCAATCTTAAGGGAATCTTTTCCGTTAAAAGTTGTTTTGCCGACAGTTGCACTTGCTTTAGGAGCACTGTTATCAATTACGAATGCAGGTGAATAAATTTCTTCCGGTTTATATCCGTTAAGATATGTTGCGGAAATCTTTGCACGGTACTGACCTTCCGGAAGAGGATTTCCAGAAGAATCTTTTCCGTCAAATACAAGTGAACCCTTCGGTGCATTTTTTGCATCACCTGTATATTCACGTACAGCCTTATCATGTTCATCTACAATAACTACTGACCAGTCCGTAAGAGAGTTTACGGAAGAAGTAGGATTTGGAATGGAAACATCCAGCTTTACGTTCTTGATTTTAGAAGTCTTTCCTTCTGGAGAGAAATATTTTGAACCGTTAATTGCTACGGCAGTTTCAGGTTTTTCTGCAGAGAAAAGAATGTTTGTAATTACAGCTTTTTCAGAAACGTTTCCTGCAAGGTCTGTTGAAGTAATTTCATAGTTATAGATTCCGTCTGCAACAATGGAATTATCATCATTCATACCGTTCCATTCAACGCTTACAGGTTCTGCCTTTTCCCATTTGTAAGAGCGGACTGTTTTTCCGGCTGCATCCGTTACTTTTGCAGTCCACAGCTCTTCAAGAGAACCGCTCTGCTTAATACGGAGGATTGCCTTTGCACCTTCACCAAAATTCTTTTCATCAGAACTAAGCTGTGCAAGGTTAATTACCGGCGGTGTATTATCTACAATTACAACATATTCATCTGATTCACCCTGATTGCCGGAATCATCACTCGCATAGAACTTATATTTGTAAGTACCGTCCTTTGCAAGAGAACCGTCATCACAGAAACCGTTCCAGATAATTTTTTCTGGAATTTCTACACTCTGTTTAGGGCTTACAAGCTTTTTGAAGAAGCCGGTAAAAGTCATGCGGCCTTCATTCTGAACTTTGTTACCGATAGTGCGGACAATATTTCCGTTTGCATCACGGATAACAAAGCTCCATGCACTGATATAACGCTTGTCTCTTATTTTAAGAGGAACTTCAAGACGATCCTGTCTGCCGTCATTATTAGGAGAAATATACTGAGGACTTCTTTCTGCAAATGCACCTGTTCCAAGAAGAACAAAAGCAGCACCAGCCAACAGTTTTACTTTTTTAGAAATAGTTTTCATCTTGCGCCTTACTCCTCATCCCAAAGAATAATTTCCGGAGCAGAAGTGTCTGCAAGACCAAGGTCTACTTTTGCACCAAGGCTTACAACTTCAATTCCGCTATAAAGTTCCTGCCATGCCAGAGAAGGTGTTATCTCACTCTGAGCCCAGTCTTCTTTTCCAAGTTTTTTAGAATTAATACGGAATTTAAAACTCAATCCTATAGAAGGAAGAGGAGCCGTATAATCTTTTTCTGCAAGTTCAAGAATGTTTACAGACCATCCGGTATTAAGCTGGATAACATCAAAGAAAGTCATTCCATAAGAAACATCAAATACTGCATTATTAAGGCTTGGGAAAGATACATCCGTACTGAAAGAACCGCTTACATCTGCTGTCTTAAATAAAGTTGCTGCAAAAGAAACACGTGGTGTAAGAACTCCAGGATAATCTCCGTCAGACGGAACACCTTCATCTTCCTTTACACCGTAAGTATAGTAACCGCTCAAAGGTTTTCCTATGTTAAGAAGTGCAAAACCAAAACGCGGAGCCTTCAGGAATCCAAGATCTTTCTGCATAAAATAAAGGGTTCCTAAATCAACACCTGCCGTAAAATCAGAACCGTCACCCATATAGAATCCGCCATAAAGATTCATTCCAACATAAAACTGTTTTTCAAGAATCTCTTTTGATGCACCCAGATGAAGTGAAAGGGAATTTCTAAGGTTCATGTCATTGAAATCTGCAAAAAGTCCCTGCATTGTTCCGGTAAATACTGTATATCTTGAAGGAACAATAAGTCCCAGCTGAAAACCAAAACCAACAGATTCATCTGCATTTCCAGGAAGATCATTCTTGTTTGTATTAATCAGAACAGAAGCACTTAAATCAGCCACAGTCCGCTGTTCACCTGCAGTAAGAGCCGGATTGAACACAATGGAAGACGGCACGATAGTGAATTCTGCACCACCGGCAGCTGATGCTGCACCAGAAAGCATTTCCGGGTTTGTCAGTTTGTACATATACTCTCCACCAACCGGCGGATTGTAAGCAAAAGATGCAGCCGTCAAACAAAACAATGATGCTGCCAACGCTGTGATTTTTTTCATGGAATTTAAACCTCCGTTATTATTCCAGTTTGTTACCCAAAGTAGAATTTACACTAATTGTTATGTAATAACAACTCTTCGACTTCTTCTATAATATTATCGGGTGTTGAGGCGCCCGCTGTTAGCCCAACTTTTTCTAACTTGAAAAATTCAGGGGGAATTTCCTCTGCATTTTCAATTAAAGCAGCATTTTTACATATAGCAGCTGCCGTTTCGTACAGACGGCGGGTATTTGCAGAAGATTTTCCTCCAATTACAAGAATTCCGTCTGTTTTATCCTTAAGCTGACTGAGGGCATTCTGTCGTTCCATTGTAGCAGAACATATTGAATTAAATATTTGAATTTCAGGATTTTTTGCTTTAAGAATCTCTTTTATTTTTTCAAATTCCACAGGACTGAATGTCGTCTGTGCAATCAAAACAGCTTTCTGCGGCAGTTTCAGTTCTTGTGCTTCCCGTGAATTTTCTATTACAACAGCATTTCCGCCGGCATAAGAAGATATGCTTACCACTTCTCCGTGATTTCTGTCACCGGCAATTATTATGGTAAAACCTCTGGCATTCCACTCTGCTGCCCGTTTCTGACTTAAATGAACTTTTGGACAGGTTGCATCAAGAATTTTATGCCCGTTACTTTCCAGTTCCGCAAGAACCTGCGGTGTTGTTCCGTGGGCACGGATTATTACCGTAGAACCAGGCTGTGCTTCAGAAAGAGTTTTTTCCGTAAGAACTGTTACACCTTTTTTTTCAAGCTCACTTAATACAACCGGATTGTGAATTAAAGGACCGAGAGTATAAATCTTTTTTTCTCCGGCATTATCCGCCACAGAATTCTCTGCAGTTTCTACAGCACGCCGTACACCCATACAAAAACCTAGTACTTTTGCCCGGATAACTTCCATCAGTTCCCCTCATTCAAAAAAAAAGCCACTGCCGCAAACCTGCAGCAATGGCAATTATTCAACTAAACTAAAAATTACTCAACACTAATTTCTGCAAGAGCTCTCTTTGGTTTTGGCTGATGAACATGGTTCTGATATTCAGCCTTCCAGTTACGGCGGATAAATGCAATGAATCCTGAACTGATAAACATAGAAGAGTAACATCCAGAAATAAGACCTACAGTAAGAACAGCTGCAAAGTCATGAATGCTTCCGGTTGTAAATACAAGAAGTGAAATAGAAGCAAACAATGTTGTTACTGTTGTAATGATTGAGCGGGCAACTGTATCGCTTACTGACTTGTTGATGATGTCAGAGAATACCTTCAGCTGACCGTACTTAATGTTTTCACGAATACGGTCAAGGATAACTACTGTTGCGTTGATAGAATAACCGAAGATTGTAAGAACAGCTGCAAGTGTAGTTGTGCTGAATTCTACCTGTGACCAGGAAATGAATGCAAACATGATAAGGAAGTCATGAACAAGAGCAACAATTGCACCGAGAGCAAAATCCCAGTGGAAACGGATAGTTGCATAACCCCAGATCAAAAGAAGAGTTACAAAAGCAAGCATTACAGATTTGAATGCAAGGGAACTTGAGAAGCTTGAACCTACATAGTCCTCACGAACTACCTGAACGTTTTCTGCACCAAACTTTGCGTTAAGGGAAGCAGAAACTTCTTCCTTAAGTTTCTGATCTGCTTCTTCATTTCCGTTACTCTTTGCACGAATCTGATAAGTTGTCTTTCCGTTTGAATCAAGAGCCTTTACAGAAATACTTTTATTAGAAAATGCTGAACGAACTTCATCAACATTTACTGTTCCTGTAAATACTGCCGGAGCATCAGCTGCTGCTTCTGTATCAGCTGCTTTTTCTGAAGCTGAAGTGATTTCTACTTCTTCAATAAAACCAGGAACAAAATCAATACCAAAGTTAATTCCTCTGGCAAAAATACCTACGATACCAAAAACAATAACTGCACAGCTAAGCAATGCACAAGGTAAAAACACTTTATTGAAATTTTTAACTGTTTTCATTATTTGATCCTCCAGCTGATGCTGATATTTTTCTTGTGCAGGGTTTCTGTTCCAAAATCAAAAATAAGGCGTGAAACTACAAGAGTTGTGAACAATGTAGAAAGAACACCGATTGCAAGTGAATAAGCAAATCCCTTAATTGAACCTGTTCCAAGCTGGCTCATGAATGCTGCAGCAATGAATGTAGTAATGTTAGAGTCAAGGATAGCCCAGAGAGCATTTGCAAAACCTGTTGAAATTGCAGCTGCACGGTCTTTTCCAAGAACAAGCTCTTCCTTAATGCGTTCATAAATGATTACGTTAGCATCAACAGCCATACCGATTGTAAGAATGATACCTGCAATCATTGGAAGTGTAAGGGTAAGATTAAGAGCACTAAGAACAGAGAACATAATGTAAAGGTTAAGAACCTGAACTACACATGCATTGATTCCTGCTCCTTTGTACCAGATGAGCATGAAAATCATGATAGCTACAAGACCGATGGCAATAGCTGTAATACCCTGCTTAATTGCAAGTTCACCCAGCTCTGCACCGATAACCTGCTGGCTTTCTACAGAAAGAGGCACATCCAGCCATGCAGACTGAAGAACTTTCTTAAGGTTCTGAGCTTCCTGCATTGTAAAGCCGGTAATTGCTACAGAGCCATTTGTAATTCCTGTATTGATTTTTGCATTAGACTTAACTTTTGAACCGCTGACGATGCACATAAAATCATTAACATGAGCAGTAGTAAAATCACCCATGAGTTTTGCACCTTCATCATCCAGTATGAATGTAACTTCCGGCTTACCAGTCATGTCTTCTGTTCCAACATCAGCACGTTTAATATGCTTACCGTCAAGAACGATTTCTTTATTGATTACAAGATAACCTGCCTTTTCATCAAGACCGTAATCATCTGTTGTGTAATAACCCATAACTTCTGCATCATCAGGAATTCCTACTTCAGAAATTACAGAAGCCTTTACAGAACCGTCTGCTTCAAAACTGTCTTTGTGTACGGAAAGATATTCATTAAGCTTTTCTGTAAGATCCATACGTGCAAGACGGAAATTAAGCATACCGCGGCCCTGAACAATAGAACTGATTGTATCAGATTCTGCAGTACCAGGAAGTTCGATGTAAATGCGGTCATCTCCCTGCTGACGAACAACCGGTGAACTGAGACCGAAGCTGTCGATTTTCTTAGTAAGATTTTCGATAGTCTGAGCCATTGCCTGCTTCTTGATTTCTTCTTCAGAAAGACCACCTGTAAGATCAGATGATTTTACTACTGTATCAAGATCAGCTTTTACGATAACGCTTACACCGCCGCTAAGGTCAAGACCAAGCTTTACAGAGTTCTGATAATTTTTTCTGTCAGCAAGAATCTTTGTACGATATTCACTTTCGAAATCAGAAAGAAGACGGCTGTATGCCTGATTTGTATTTACGGAAGAAACTGAATAAGAATCAAGAACATCCTTATATGAAATCTTTGAAGGAACACTCTTATCTGCGTCCTTAAAGTTTTCCTTTACTTTTTTTTCAATCCATTTGTATTCAGCAGAAAGTTCTGAATCCGGATTTGACTTAACCTGTGCATAAAGAGCCTTTGCACCTTCTTCTGCAAGAGCCTGTGTCTTTTCTTTTATTCTTTCAAGAGAAAGAGTTGCTGTTGCCTTGTCGTCTGCAGAAGTGCGTCCATACCAGCTGATTGAAGGCCAGAGGAATGCAAAACATACTGCAAGTACGGCAACGATAATTACTAAACGTGTAACCTTTTTCATATTTTACTCCGCTTTTTCAGATGCGGCAGAATCAAAATCTCCTGAATCATCTGTCACAGCTGAACCGTTATTTTCTGTAGTTTCTGTTGTCTGTTCTTTAGCGTCTACTTTTGCAGCACCAGAAGACTTTGGTTTGATAATCATAGCTACTGCAAATGCTGCAATAAGAATAAGAATTACAATCATGCGGATCTTTGCATATTTTCTTGCTTTAGCTTCTGCTGCTTTCTGTTCTTCTGTTTTTTCTGAAGAAACTTCCGAACCTTCTGCTGCATTTTCTGAAGCGTTTTCTGCAACTGCTTTTTTATCAGCTTCTGATACCGGTTTTTCAAAAGTAACTGTAGCTATAGCCGTACGGTTGAATTCAATTTTTGTGTTATCATCGACTTTTACGATTACTGTCTTTTCTTTTGTCTGTGCAATCGTACCGTGAATGCCACCGATTGTTACGACCTTATCACCCTTCTTAAGAGCATCAATCATTCTCTGTGTTTCTTTCTGTTTTTTGCTCTGTGGACGAATCATGAAAAAATACATGATGAACACAATGAGAATTAACGGAACCAGCATGCCGAATCCACCACCGCCGGCTCCTGCTGCCTGAAGAAAAAGTTGATTTACTACCATTTTGCCTTCCTTCTTTAAATTTAAAACTAGTGATTAAGATTATCTGATTTTATCCATTATTTCAACTAAATTCCGTGTAAGGCCTCCGGAATGGCACAGTACACGCAGGAAGCATTCCCAATACATAAAAAATCCGATAAAATCTTCATATTTAAGAGGTGTTTACATGAATATTGCGGTTTTAGTCAGCGGAGGCGGTACAAACCTTCAGGCACTCATCGATTACGAAAAACAGACTCCGGACTGTCCATATCATATTGTTACGGTTATCAGCAGTACTAAAAATGCCTATGCCCTTGAAAGAGCAAAAGCAGCTGGAATTCCTGCAGAAATCAAAAGCCCTTATTCAGTTTTAGGCAAAGAAAAAGCCATGACTGCTGACCGGGACCAGAAAAGATTTGCAGTAAGTGATGCAATTCTTGAAACCTGCCGTGCCTATAAAGCCGATGCAATAGTTCTGGCAGGATATCTTTCTGTTCTTGGCGGAAAAATCATTGAAGAATACAAAGACCGCATCCTTAACCTTCACCCGGCACTTCTTCCTAAATTCGGAGGCGTAGGAATGTGGGGACACAACGTTCATGAAGCTGTTCTTGCTGCAAAAGAAAAAGAAAGCGGCTGTACGATTCATCTTGTGGATTCAGGATGTGACTCCGGAAGAATCCTTATTCAGAAAAAAGTACCGGTTTTAGAAAACGACACCCCAGATTCACTATACGCACGTATAGCCCCGGAAGAACATAAAGCAATTGTTGAAGGTGTATGCCTTCTTGCTAAAGGAATCTAAATGAAAAAATCGATATTACTGACAGTTTTCTGTATTTTTCTGACCGCAGCCGGCGCCGAAGAAAAAAGAATCGGACTTTGCCTTTCCGGCGGTGGTGCAAAAGGTGCCTATGAAGCAGGGGTCTGGATTGCCATGGAGCAGATGCATCTTACAGACAACATTACGGCGGTTTCAGGAACCTCTGTAGGAGCCCTTAACGCTGCCCTCTTTACAAACGTATCTCCATATTCCGTAAAGAAACTGTGGAAAACTCAAATAGGTTTTGATTCCGTGCTGACTCCGGACTTTGATAAGTATGCAGACGTCCTCAGTTTTACGATGGATTATTCAAGAACCCTGCTTTCTCTCTATAATGAATATAAAGAAAATGCCCTTTCTGATGACAGCCCATTCCTTAAAAGCCTTGAACAGGCAGGAACAGACCTTGCTTCTTCCGTAGCAAACTATCTGAAGGATTATTTTACCAGCGGAAAAGGTGCAAAAGGGATATTTTCCCGCTCAAAACTGACAGCTATTATAGAAGAAAACATTGATTTCAATTCACTTAAAGACAAAAAAGCTAAAATCTATGTTACCTGTTTAAGAAAATCCAATCTTGCCAGAAAAATCATGAACATAAGTTTTACAGGTTACACAGACTACAGCGAAACCTTCATTCTTAATGAACAGACCTCTGCAGAAAACGTAACCAAACTGCTTCTGGCTTCTTCTGCAATGCCGGGAATCTTTGACACGGTACACCTGGATTCCAGCGTAATTAAAAACGGTTCCAGCCTTTCTGAAGACGGTGAATACATTGACGGCGGATTCGAAAACGCAGGAGGACAGAACATTCCTGTAAAGCCGCTCCTTAAAGATGAAAACGTAGACACAGTTATCGTTGTTTATTTAAGAAGCGATTCTTCTCTGGGAGACAGTAAAATATCCCGCTCAGGAACAAAACTTAACGGCAAAAAACTCATAGAAATAGTACCAAGCCAGCCGTTGGGAGACCTTGTTCACGGAACCCTTAACTTTAATGAAGATCAGATTGATTCCCTGATACGTCTGGGCTATACCGACGCAAGAAAAGCCCTGAAAGAACACACAGACCTGCTTTACTAAAGTCCTTAAAAAGCTTAACTTACTGAACCCGCTGTACGTAACCTGATTTAGGCATTACCTGAATCTCTACACGGCGGTTCTGAGCACGGCCTTCCGGAGTTGAATTAGTAGCAATAGGCTTTGTTCCTCCGTAACCCTTGTAGGTAAACAGAGAACTGTCCACACCCTGATCCACCAGAGCCTGAATTATTGCCTGTGCACGTAAAACGCTAAGCTGCTGCTGGCCTTCCGGTTTATTTACATCTGCAGTATGACCTTCCACAAGAATCGTAAACTCTCCGTCCATGACATATTTTTTTATTGACTGTGCTATCTGAACAATACGACCCTGTTCTTCAGGCAGAAGTTCCGGAGAATCAGCTATAAACTTAAGGTTTTCCATCTTGAACCTGAATCCGCTTGGTCCCGGAAGAAGGAATGTATCAGGAATAGGGTTTTCAAGTACATATCTCTTGAGTTTTTCGTAAGCAACATAATATCTCTTGTTTTTATCAGGAGCTGCTACACCGTGAATGAGCAGGTCTTTATCCAGAAGAATGACAACCCTTCCTTTACGCAAAAGATCAAGGTTTTCTTTTACGGAAGTAATCTGAAGATAGTCATTCTTAGAAATGACTGAATCCGTCCTGTTGATTCCATAAACCTTCTTTGCACTTATCCACAGGGGCTTTTTGCCTATACGATCTTCATATTCCTCTACAAAAGGACTTGATGAATACAGAACAATACCCTTTTCTTTAGCAACGGAAGGATCCACCATATTGCGCTCATAGACAAGATCCATGCCTTCACTCCAGATTTTTGGAAAAATACACGGATATGTCCTGTCTTCAACAAATTCACCATGAACCGGAAGCGTTCCCCTGGCATCAATAATGATTCCTGTATAGGCCTTAGAGGCAACAGTTTCTATAGGAACCCGCTGTGTATAGGCAACATGATGCTTTACAAGGCTCGCACCGATATTCTGAATCTGAATTGTATGCTGTGTTACAAGATTATTTGAACCGTTCTGAAAAAAAGCCGGAGTCTGCTTACTGTTGTCTATAATACGCGTAAGTTCTTCAAGAGTCACGGTTTCTTCAAGTACCAGATCTCCAAGAGTTTTATTATTATCAACAAATATTGAAAGAAGCGGATCCTTTACAAGTGCCGGGAGTTCCATCTGAATTTTATTAATGGAAGAAGACTTGCCGCTTGGCATAGGAATTCCTGCCTTTGCTACATCCAGGGATACGTTTGAGGTAAATGTATTTTTTGTCCAATTAATTGTAGACGTTGAAGTCATGACCGCATCTTCTTCCGAAGCATGACCGTCATAGTTTGCAAGACGGCGGGCCAGCTGCTCTATTTCAAGCTCTTCCGTCGGACTGATGTTCCCCTGAGAAAATAACCCTGCTGCAAGAAAAACAACCGCAAGCGTACATAAAATCTTCTTCATTTATAAAAATTACCTCTTTTGCACTTTATCGGCATTTAAACCGCGGCACTTAAGAAAACCATGAAGTTTTACTTGAACACAGGAATGACAAGTTTCTGATTTATTCTGAGTATGCTTATTTCTTTTATATTGTTTGCACGGCACAAATCATCCACTGTAAGGCCATAAGAGCGGCTTATGCTCCATAAAGAATCACCTTTTTTTACTATATATATGAGTGCATCCGTAGCAATGTCTGCTTTTTTTAATGCTTCTGCAGCCTTTTCTGAAGTTCCCGATGGTACTCTAAGGGAATATTTTTCTCCTGCCGGCGTACACTTTTTTAAAAGTGAAGGATTTAAAAAATCAAGAACGCTGCGCTCAATTCCCGTAAGTTTAGATATCTGTTCCAGACTTATCATTCCTGCCACAGTAACATACTCATATTTTTCGACGGCATGAGTTTCTATTGCCTTGTCTGCAATTCCGATTTCAAGAACCCCATAATACTCAGCATTTTCTATTACATCTGCAACTGCTATAAGCTTTGGAACATAGTCTCTTGTCTGTGCCGGCAGATATCCGTGTTCTGCAAGATACCAGAAATCTTTACCCGGGTGTTTTTTCAGTATCCGCTTCATTGCTCCGGCACCCATATTATATGCAGCCAGAGAAAGTTCCCAATTATGAAACATCTTATAATTATCCAGAAGCTTACTTAATGCTGCATCCGTTTCTTTCCAGGGATCAAGGCGTTCATCATACCATGTGTTCTTTTTTAAAAAGGGAGACATGCTGTTTGTCATGAACTGCCACAGTCCCGTTGCTCCTGTACGTGAAACAGCAGTAGTTTTGTAATTTGATTCAATTATGGGAAGATACTGAATTATCATCGGCATCTTTTTTGCCTTAAGCTGCTGCCTGATGTACGGCCTGTATGGAAGGGAATCATAAAGTATGGCTGTAAGCTGAGCTTTGCCTGTATCTTTTAAATACTGCGTGCGGAATTTTTTTGTAAGGGAGTGATTCATTCCGCTTAAGCCGACAGAATAGCGTTTTGCTTCAGGAACAACTGTATAGATTTTTGTATATTCTTCATCAGGTTCTGCTTCCTGTTTTTGTTCCGGCAGAACTTCTGCTGCTTTTTGAAGCGTCTGTGTTAAATCTTCTACCATCTCCTGCAAAGGAGGAAGTTCTTCTTCTAAAACAGGCTCCAGGTTCTGGGAAAACAGTTTTATCTGCGTGAATGCTAAAATTGAAAGTAAAAAAGCTTCTTTTTTATGAACCACAGTCCCTTCACCATAATGAATTTACGCAGTCACCCTGCAGTTGTAAGATTTTATCAGAGCATTTTTTTTATTACAACATATCCCGGACAGGCAGACAAATTTCTATTTTCCTCTGCTTATACTTTTTTCTTCGGTGCTGAATATTGCAGGCTCGATTCTGGCAGGTGAAAGCTCCTTCCCTCTTTACATGGACAGTTTTGCAACGATTGCCATTGCTGCGATGAAAGTAATAACAACAAATTTGACAACAAATAAGTTGTAAAATATAATACAAATAGTTACTGGAGGTAGCATTATGAAAGCAATGAACGCATTAAACGTGCTTGATTCTATAATTCCCATAAGTCTTTTTAATAAGGGACAGGCAAACAAGATTTTTGCTGATGTAAAGAAATTTGGAACTCGTATTGTTGTAAAAAACAATACACCTGAATGCATTCTGATGAGTCCGCAAAGCTATCAGCAGATGATGGAAGAATATGAAAACGCCATTCTTGCCGCAGAGGCTGAAAAACGTCTGGCAAAAAACAGTGAATATATTTCGCATGATGCTGTTATGAAAGAATTTGGTCTTGAGGAGTCGGACTTAGACGATGTAGAAGTAAATCTGGAGTAAGAGATGGCTTGGGAAATAAAGTATCATCCGCTTGCAAAAGAAGAGCTCGCACGTCTTGACGGTTCTGTCCGTAAGATAGTTTTAAAAGGAATTATTAAAGTCTCTGATAATCCAAAACCCCAAAGTGAAGGTGGCTATGGGAAGCCTTTAGGGAACAAAGCCGGTAATGATTTAACAGGACTGTTAAAGATAAAATACCGCGACATCGGAATCAGGGTTGTTTATAAACTTGTGGAAGATGAAAAAACGCATAACATGTATATTCTTGTAATTTCTGCAAGAGCTGATAACGAAGTTTACGATTTGGCTGGAAAAAGGAAATAGCACATAATAATTACTTAAACGGTGGCGCGGCTTGACCGCAAAATCCGCTTTGTAGCTTTGTTAGGCGATATTTCTTTTCTACAATGCCTTGTAGATTTTATACTTTTCATCTAATATACATCTCATAGGGGACGCTTAGTAAATTGTGGCGGCTTGCCTCCGATTTCTCGTGAATGAAGGAGGCCGTCTGTGACAAAGTACGAAAAAGCAATGCTTATCATTGCTATCATCGCAATTGTTATAGACCTGCTCACCTTCCTAATAAGATAGGATTTTAGAGCATAAAAAAAGCCCGCCCATAAGTGTGACGACTTCGGCGGACTATTCAAAATAGCTTAACGGAAACGGTCGCTCGATTGCTTTGCGTCCCTGCTTTCTTTAAATATACATAGCTATACAGTTTTTGTCAACTTTTCTATAAATTGCAACTAGTTGTTGTTTTAAGGTTACTACCTTTTTTTAGTTATTCAGCAATATTAGCTATGCATTCAACAGTAATATATTCTTCGCGATTATCGCCTTTTACCATTAAAACTAGCTGAACTTTGTCTTGTGCCATTGGCATCATTCTCAAACCGCCATATTTTCCAAACACAGATGCAACTTTTTGAAGGGTAGATAATCGAATATCTTCGGAATGATTTTCCATTCGCGAAATAACGCTTTTCTTAGTTTCAAGTTTTTCTGCCAACTGTTCTTGTGTCATTCCGCTCTCTAGTCGCATTTCTTTTATCATCATACCGATTTTGAATTCTTCATAACCTGTATCAAAATTTTTTGCAAATTCTGAATCTTTTTCTTTACGCTGAGAAATATAATCATCTAAATCTAATGTTTTATTTGCCATTTTCTTTACTCCTTTTCAAAAAATCTTTCATTCTTGCTTCACAAACTTCTATTTCAGATTTCGGTGTCTTCTGAGTCTTCTTTTGGAAACCATTTATAAAAATTACAATATTTCCATTGTGAAAGAATCCTAACAGCCGATAAATATTTCCACCCAACTCAATTCTGACTTCGTAGAAATCGGTATCTGATAGTTTCTTAAAGTATGTTTTTGGAACTTTTTCATTTTCCAAATGTATGCAATAATCTATAAAATACCACAAATGATTCCCCAATACTGGAGAGGAATAAAAAAGAAGCTGTGCGTTTTACGCAACTGAAATTCTTCTCCTGATTCTTTGTCAATCACTGTTTTGCCTGGTCTGCTGTTAAGATATCTGCCTAAAAACCAGCAGACGGAAAATGTCAACATAGAGGGCAGGTGGTTTTATGGCAAAAGTACGTTTTTTTGTACCAAACTGTGTCCTTCCCTGAAAAATTTCTGCTTCAAATCTATCACACTGGCTTGCGGTTTTCTGACATGAGGCAGACAAATTTCTATTGTTGGGGGGAATTAATAAGAAGTCCATGTGCGACATAATACAGAGGAAATACATGTATCTTCATATAAATCACCTTTATAGACATCAAGAATTTCTATAATGATTTTTTTATTATTCCTATTATTGAATTTTATTTCCTGAAACTCAACTTTATCTTTTAATTCTACCGTAAAACTTTCTGTGTCTGTTGTTATACGCAAAGTTTTAGGCCGTGAGTTTTTTTTATATAAATCTGGTCGTTCTGCTGAAACATATCCAGGAAGAATATATATTTTGCTTAAATCAGCTTCACTTATAAAAAGTTTTTCCCCAATACCATATCCATCAACACCTTCTGACCATACATAATTAAGATTAGCCCACCTAGAAAGTTTATTGGAACTATATTCTTTTTTTCCCTCTTTTAAAAATGAAGTTGCAGTTATTGGTTTAAAACATAAAGACTCAAGAAGTCGTGAGGATACTTTGTTACCAAAAAAGAATGGGATATTATTTTTATATAAAATTAACCAGTCATCAAATTCAAAAAATCTATATTTTTCTTCGTTTCCATCAACAGTCAATACTAACTGCTGATTATCATATTTGTCATGAAGAATTTTAAAATCTCCATTCCTTACAAATATCTCACCAGTTTCCATATTCAAAGTTGTCTGCTTAAATGTTTTATCAAAAAAATAAAAACTAGTTTCTTCACTGGAATAATTTTGATTTTCAATTGAATATGAATTCATATAAATACAACATAAAAAAAATATAATTAAATTTGTTTTATTCATTGTCTGCACCTATAATTTTAATATTTATTGTATCAACGTCATTTGAAGACAAATGTAATTGATGTAATATGTTTATTGTTTCATTAAATTCTTTCAACCTCATTATCTGACAACCCTTACTATATGTTTTTTTTGAGCATCGGTCTGCTCCTTTCCATCCAGGGCCACATACTTAACCGGATTGTTCCCGGCGTAATGGTACAAATTGCTGTTGATCGGGTTAAAGAGACCTCCCATACCCGGTAAACTTCCAGAATCTTTAGCATTTGCCTTGCCTACGGCAGGATCTGTTGATATCCAAATACTGTATTTTTAAGGCAAATAGACATGAGCCTCGTTCTTAACTTTCTGCTCTTCAACCCAAATTTCTCCGTAAGGAGTATATTCTATCCTCTGGTACTCATCGCCCCTGTAGTCCGTAATCAGAGCAGCCGAACCTAAATAGTCTGAGTGGTAATAGAATTGCTTGTAGTATTCCTCATGTATGGTTCTTTCTCCACCCGCAGCAAGTTTCGTTACAATCCGTATCTTGGTTTGTACCATCCACATTTTTTTCAAAGAACTGGTTATTGCAAATCTTCTACTTACGATAATAAAAGAAGAATATTTCGTATACTGCTTTGAATCAAAAAATCTAATCACGAATTTTTTTTTAATTTTTTGACTTTTACAAGTTCCCCGTCTTGAATTTTACAGACATAATAAGACCATATCGTAGAATCGCTACCGAATATAAATCTATGGACAGGATTGAACCTCTTGTGTTCAGTTCTTAAAACATATATGTCACCGTTTTTCCGTATGGCAATAATTTTCTTTTTTTCTGGAACGAATGTTTTTAACTCATGTAAAGAAATATTTTCGTCAGTGTAATTTGCTGTGAAAAGTTTATTTTGTACAGATAGATACACTTTCCCGTCTTCTGCGAAAACTTCCGTTAAATAATTTGTTTCTGTTAAAAAAAGTTCTTTTCCTGTACTTAAGGACATAATCTTCAGAAAGTATTCTAGCCTGCCGTCTTTTCTATATTTTGAACATTGGCACAGAAACCTGTCATTTTTTTCGTCAACATACATAGGACCGGTGCAGGAGACTTTAAAAGAAGATTTATCAAGCTTGTATTCTAAAACCACTTCCAGTGAATCAACAGTCCTTTTTGTTATATAAAAATCAGACTTAGAATAATTAGAATTAATAGTATGCTCCAGACAAAAAATGCAATTTTCAGAATAAAAAGCAGAATCCAATTCCCTGTTTATGTTTTTTCTGTTAACTGTATAAATCGGCGAATGTTTCGAATCTTTGTAACTATAGAATTCAAATTGATATTCATCAAAATGCTCCATCTTTTTGTAGAGAATAAACCTGTCATATATATCAACGATTTGAATTGTTTTAATAGACCCGGCTCCAAGTATGGGATTCGTGCACGCCAGCACCGGAGTAAACTTTTTAAAATCCTCCGTAGACCAGATGCCAAAACCATCCGTGATGTATTTTTTTTCTGCATGCACAGCCAGCGACAAAGCTAGATAAGTTGAAATCAATATTAATTTTTTCATAATTTACTCCATGTTTTTCCATTATCGTATAACTCGACAAATAAAGCAGAATGCCCAAATCCTCCAGCTCCAGTACTATCGTTTAGGTAGCCAGAAATTCTTCCATCCGGGTCCACATACTTAACCGGATTGTTTCCGGCGTAGTGGTACAAATTGCTATTGATGGGGGGATAAACTAATAAAGAAAAAACATAGAATTAATGCAAGTATCCTTGTATTTTGTTCCTTCATAGACTTCAAGAATTTCCAGTTCTACATTACTTTCTATTCTTTCTCCTAAAGTAATTTTTTGAGGAGCCGGCGTATCTTCAAGTTCTATTATCATAGATTCTTTACTCACATCAAGAAATGACAACTTAATTTTTTTTGGCCTGGAATTTTCCTTGTAAAGATAAGGTTTTTCATAAGATACATATCCTGTCATTAAATAAATAACAGTAGAGTCGATCCCAAATGTTATTTTTTGACCAATCCCGTTTCCTTTAACATTTTCTACCCAGGGAGTTTCCAAATTCCATGTTCCAATATTTTCCGCAGGATATTCTTTATTGTTTTCTTTTAAATATGATGTTGCCTGATAATTTGATTCATCCGGAAAACACATAGCTTCATAGATTCTCAGATTATAATATCCAAAATATTCAGGTTCTTTTTTATCTTTAGAATACAAAAGTAGAACGTCATCAGATGCTATGCAAAGATAAGTTGTTCCATTTTCTAAATCAAGAAAAGTTAGGCCGCCATCCTTTCTTTCGCTATATTTGTAACTTCCAATGATATAGTTTTCAAATTTTTTTCCTTTTTCATAATCAATGAAAAACATAGTATTATCTTTAAATCTGATGCTGTGATCTACACTAACACCAAGATCGATGTCATACCATTTATCTTCAAGCTTAAAATTTTTCATATCTATTTTTTGAAAAGTTTCAGCCTGCAAAAAAAATAAATTCACTATAAATAACAAAAATAAAACATTCTTTTTCATGATTATTCTCCTAATGGCAAACTGTGTCCTTCCCTGAAAAATTTCTGCCACAAATCTATCACACTGGCTGCGTTTTGTATGCAGGACTTGCGGTTTGCTGACATGAAGCAGACAAATTTCTATTGATGGGGTATTACATTAAACGCATAAAATTTTAATTCGTTTTATAAATACAATGAGATTTATCATTATACTCAATTGAAATACAAGGTAAATCTTAATTCTTCCATCAATAAAATCTGCATAGTTTAGAAAATATACATCTTTAGTTTCATTATACTTTTCCATTGCAACTACAAAAGTATCAACGCCTCTTCTCGATTCCTTTTGATAGTACTTATTATAAAAACCAAGATCATATAATGATTTATAATCACCTTTTTCTTCCAGATGTTTTATTAATTTATTACGTTCAACAATATTCAACTTAATAGCTTTTATACATAAAATTATAAGCGTAATTAAACTTATAAATAAAATTACAGCCCATACAATATTTTTCATTAAAACAACCCTTCTAATATACCTTGTAAAATTTTTTCTAAAAAACTCTGTTCATAATATCAGACAAATATAAAGCTGAACTTCCTGAACATATCCTGTTTTCCAATTATTACTAATGTTTTGTTCAAGATTTAATTCAGCAACCGTAATATCTATATATTTTTTATTATCCTCATAACTCGAATGAAAATTCAGAAAATCATACAGCACATTCAGGTTTTAATGTAGTGTTCATGGGTGATGGTAATAATTGCTTAAACGGTTTTGCGGCTTGACCGGTTTGTCGGTTTTGAAGCTTTATTATGCTAATTTCCTATCAAGTCAAAATATTTCGCAGGCGTAAAAATCAATGGCTTATCAATTTTAACATCTTCAAAATCTTTGTCGCCTGTAAGTAAAATATCAGAATCAGATAAAATCGCAGAAACCAGAACGGGCAAATCCTTTATATCCCTGATTTTTGGATATTCCTTTTCAGCGATTTTAGAGGGAGTTGTGAATTCCTCAAAATTAATGCCGTCAAAAAAGATTTCAAGTTGTTCAATTTTTGTAGGAAATTTCTTTTCAAATACTTCCTTACATTCTTCTTTTGTGTAGGAAGAAATTATTACCGTATGTTTTTCAAGTAAATGTGAAAAAACTTTAGAAACCTTTCCGTTTGGAAAAAGAAGCGTAGAGATTACGACATTTGTATCTACGAAAACTCTCACCTGGATTTCCTCAATTCCTTGATATAAGCGACAACATCGTCTTCTGTCTCAAAGCCTGCTTTTTTTGCTTCGCCTTTCATTTGAGCCTGTACATTCGCCAGAGTGATTTGAGATGCATTCGTAATATAAACTTTGCCGCTGCTCTCCTCAAAAAAAACTTTATCGCCAGCTTTCAGCTGAAGCTTATTCCTTATCATAAGAGGAATTGTAATCTGCCCTTTTGAAGTTACTTTTGCAAGTTCCATAAAACACCTCCTTACTTTCCTTACTTGAATGTACCTCGATTCTCCCATCGCCGTCAAGATTTTTTTTTGCTTAGTCTGTAAATTTCAATTTTCTCGGCAAATTCTTGCAGCAAATCGCCATTGTATACTTTTTTCCGTGTAGAATTACGGACTTCATTCCATAAAATTGAAGCAACCTTTAACTTGTTTGCATATGAATTTGTTGATTCATCGGCGCAAAAGTCTTTTACAAATTTATTCCATTGCAACGATGAATCGTCGTATTTTGCATATTTACATTTTATGAGCCGTAATGATTGTATAGCTGTATGAATTTACAGTTATTCTTATTCCATCGATTTCGCAATACCAATTCTTGCCTTGTTTATAAATGCTGCAGTTTTTCTCTAAAATCTTATATTTACAAAAATCAACGGCATTGCAGTTTCCAAGATCCAAATTCTTTTTGATTCTGTCCGCTCCCATTTCTGTTGTATGGATTTTATCGATATTTTCTAAAAGAGTTTTCTTATCATCCATATTTTCACCTAAAACAAACCAGCCCAGTGGGCTGTGAGCATAATAATTGCTTAAACGTTTTTGCGACTTGACCGCGACATCCGCTTTGAAGCTTTGTTATGTGAAATTCTATTCAATCATCAATTTGATATTATCAACAACAGTATTAATTTCTTTTTCTGTTGCTTTTTCTATAAAGTCACAGTTTCTTTGAGTCCAGTCAAGATTTTTTACCTGGTCACTCAAAATGCAACCGTTGATAGAATGATTGTCTAAGACAATTTCAAAAGGATAACCTTTTATATGGCTTGTTATAGAACAGAACAAAGCAAGCCCAATCTTTTTATTGTATATTTTCTGAGAAACACAAATCGCAGGACGGCGACCTTTTTGCTCATGTCCGGCTTGCGGGTCAAAATCCAGCCAAACCAAGTCGCCTTTTTCTGGAACATAATTTGATTTTACCATTCTTCGTTACCTATCGCATGGCCTGTTGAAATTTCCGAATGAATGTTATCGGCATTTACCATAGCCATCATATCATCAAGCGATTTTTTCTGGGGAAGAATGATCATTTTTCCTTTTTCGGCAATCACTTCAATTTTACTGCCACTTTTTACATTATTATCTTTTGCCCAAAGAGAAGGAATCCTAAAACCGAGGCTATTGCCCCATTTCTGAACTACTGCCTGCATAATGCTACCTCCAATATTCATAGTATATACATTGTATATCTTTATTGTCAAGGAAATTGCACGGAACTTTGTTTTTACAATAACATCCAAAAGCCGGCTGGTAAAAGTATTATTCCAAAAAACAGAGATATGATACAAAGTTTTAGATCAATAAAATTTGAGCCTTCCGCAGATTCAAAATCTTCAAGATTTTTGGGAAAAGTCATCAGACTGCCACACCCAAATAACATTAAAAAAATTGGAGCGATTATTCTATTAACAGATTTCTTATCAAAAAAATGGAGACTTATAAAGAATGTGATAAAATTTACAACAATCAGAATTAATCCTGCGATAAAAAGAATAGTTGTTTTTGACATTCTTATTTTTGTTTTTTGAGAATTCAGCATCCGCGAAGATTCTCTATCAAATAAATCTTTGAGTTCTTTAGGATTCTGAAAATCAATGAATTTTTCTTTTTTATTTATGCTCACCCGAAGTTTTTTTTCTTCATAAATTACTTCTATAAAGTTTTTTTTATATTCACAGCCAAAAAGAATTTTCTCTTCAAAAAAGTTTTGCAAAGCAATTTCTGAGACAGATTTATCCAGAAATTCAGGGATATTCTTATATGCATGTATCTTATAGTCCTGAGTTTGATAATAATATTTTAGATTACTTTTTTGTTTATCGAGTTTCATATTTAAATACATTGCGCCCCAGTGCGGGTGTCCATATAACCTTTGTTAGGTTGCTTCTATATTAAATTAGCATAATCTCTTTTTGCATAAAAGATTCTCATTATAGATACTTCTTTTTCATCATCGTCGATTAAGTATAGAACAATATAATTTTTTTTGAAAAGAAATCTGTGATATCCTTCAGATTGCAAAACTGAATCATTACTTAACGGATACATATAAGGATTATCTGAAATATTGTTCTTTTCTTCGAGAAATTCTTCAAGTAAACTTTCAGCAGCACTTGGATTACAAAGTTTTTCTGTAAAATAAGTTACAATTTCGGATAAATCCTGCTCAGCCTTTTCCATGATTCGGACATTATAGGCCATGATTTTTCTTTATTCTTGAAATTGCATCTTCAACAGAAGAATACTTTCCGTTTTTCATATCCTGTTTTGCTTCTTCAAGTTTTCCATATACGTTTGCAAGGAACAGGTTCTTTTCATAAGTTTCCATGCTCATTAAAACCATGTCTCCATATCCATTTTTTGTAACGAAAATCGGTTCTTCTTCTTCATGGCATAGAGTCGAAATTGCTGTAGTGTTTTTTAAATCCCTTATAGGAATTATTCTAGGCATTTGTATTCTCCTCGTGGGATTATTTTACCACGACATTTGTTTTTTTGTCTATAAAAAAAGGCGGGCTCGCTAGAAGCTGCGCTGCGAATAGACCCGCCGTAGTTTTATAAAGCTTTACATAAAAACATTTCCAAATAAGCAACATATTTCCTTCCTCATTAAACAGGCCAGTGCGCCTGTCCACATAATAAAAGTTACACTGAGGGGCATGAACATGCAGGACTATTAATCTTAAATATGGATGATACTGTTGATTATTATGATTCTTTTTATTATCAATAGGAGTTAAAAATGAAAAAAATTATATATCTGTTTATTCTGATTATTTTGAATTCTCTTACTTCGGCAGAAAGTCTTATGGTTTTTAAAACGAGTAATTACTATGGAGTATTAGATGAAGACACATTAAAAATTATAGTAAAACCAACATTTACAAAAATTGACTTATCAGGCTCAACTTATATTACAGAAACAAAGGATGGAATTAATTCTTTATATTATAAAGGAGTAAAAACTTTTTGTGGAAGAGAACGGATTTATTTGATTAATCAAGATGTTGCAGTTGTAGAAAAAGGAACAGGAAAAGAGGAATTGTGGAATCTTCTTCAGAAGAAGAAAATAGCAGAAGTATCAAATGCGTATTCCTCAGATGGGCCTGTAATACCAGTTTTGTATTTTGGTGAAAAAAATAAAATATTTCATTTTTTAGACTGGAATGGAAATGAAAAATTTCAGTTAGAGTTAAAACGTGTTTATCATGTTAATGAAAAATATTTTGTAGGAGTTTTACCAAATTTTAATTATGCTGTTTTTGATATCTCCGGAAATAAATTAAGTGAGTTTTCTGAAACTTCCCAGAATGTTTCAGAAGGTTTGATTTATGGTGAATCAACAAATAAGGTTGTAGGTTATTTTGATATAAATGGAAATTTAAAATTCAATATAAACATAGATCACTATGACGGTTATCTTCACGCCTGTGATTTTGTAAAGGGATTCGTTCTCGTAAATACTTCTTTTGAAAAAAACGAATGGGTTATTCTTAATAAGAACGGACAACAAACTGGATCATTTAAAGCATTTACTTGTTCTAATTTTATCAATGGATTTAGTAACGTGATTTATAAGAATAAAAAACAACTTACTTACAACTTTGTAGATGTAAAAGGGAAAAAACTTTCAGAAATTGATTTTGATTATGCCGGCGTATTTAATAAAATTTATGCAAACGTAATACTTGATGGAAAGTCATATTTAATAAATAAGAATGGAAAACTTATTAATTTGGACTCATTATAAGTTTTTTTGAATCCCATCAATCAAAATTTGCCGTGCAGAAATCGCTCATTAAAAAGTTTTTCTAGTAATCTTAATAGAGTCGTAACTTTAATGATTATTTTTCAAATCGGTATGGATGTTATATTCTTTTTTTGCAAAAGGTGTTGTTTCTGGATTGTTAGATTCTAGGAAAAACGGTATTAAGAGTATTATGGTTTATGATCGAAAAACATTTAATATATTAAAACAATTAAAAAAAGAATTAGATAAAATTGGAGATTAGATTGGACGGTTTTAAGAATTATATATTGCAAACTTTTGTTGTTTTTATTGTTGTTTTAATAGGCGCTTTTATTAGATTTTTATTTTATGGTATTACTTTTAAAGAATTGAAATGGATTTTTTTGTTTTACTTTCTTTTAATGTTTAGTGGGGGCATCTATATATTTGTCTTAAAGGGGTAAATAATTCCCATCAATAGAAATTTGTCTGCTTCATGTCAGCAAACCGATGCTCAAAAGAAACAAGTTGCCGCTGGAAAACCTCAGAGTTTAGCATGTCAGATTGAGATAAAATAAAAATAATAATAAGAGATCCATTACCAATAGGAGAATAATCATGAAAAAGAATATTTTATTTTTGTTATTTATAGTGAATTTATTTTTTTTGCAGGCTGAAACTTTTCAAAAAATAGATATGAAAGATTTTAAGCTTGAAGGTAAATCATATGCTGTTGATCAGGAAAATACTATGGATCATAGCATCAGATTTAAAGATAATACTATGTTTTTCATTGATTATGAGAAAGGAGAAAAATCTGAAAACTATATCATTGGAAGTTACAAATATAGCGAAAGAAAGGATGGCGGCCTAACTTTTCTTGATTTAGAAAATGGAACAACTTATCTTTGCATAGCATCTGATGACGTTTTACTTCTCTATAAACAAAATAAAAAAGAACCTGAATATTTTGGGTATTATACAATTAGAGGTTATGAGGCTTTACGTCTTCCTAATAAATTATGTTTTGAGGCAAGTACATATTTAAAAGAAAAAAATAAAGAATATCCTGCAGAAAATATTGGAACATGGGATTTGGAAACTCCATGGGTAGAAAATGTTAAAGGAAACGGGATTGGTCAGAAAGTAACATTTGGAATTGACGATAGTGTTATTTACATAATGACAGGATACGTATCCTATAAAAAACCATATCTCTATAAAGAAAATTCACGACCAAAAAAAATTAAGCTTACATTTCTTGATGTGAGTAAGGAACCGATGATAATAGAACTTGAAGATACGCCCGCTCCTCAAAAAATTACTTTAGGTGAAAGAATAGAAAGTAATGTAGAACTGGAAATTCTTGAAGTCTATGAAGGAACAAAATATCAGGATACATGTATCAATACAATATTCTTTAGAGTTTATTAACTATTCCCATCAATAGAAATTTGTCTGCCTCATGTCAACAAACTGCAAGCCCTGCATACAAAACGCAGCCACTGTGATAGATTTGAGGCAGAAGCAGATGAATTTGCCAGACTTTCAGACAAGGCTTTGAATTCTGTAAACGGTGCTTCTTTTGTTTATGTACATGATTAGGAGAAAATAAACTATGAAATTATTAAAATACCTTTTTATTTTATTGCTTATTGCAAGTATTTCTTCTTGTTACAAAAAGTCAAATTTGAAGAAAACTTCTTCTGAAAAAAAGTATGATGAAATACAGTTATTTGAATCATCAATATTTGAAGGAATTTCAAAAGATCCATATCTGGAATTTAAAAAGGGATATTTACAAATAAAAACAGTAGAAGCAGACAGTCTTATAAAAATTGATAATTATGAAAAAGTTTTTTTATCAGCTGAAGGTATAGTAATTATGTATTACAAGCAAGGCGATACTTATACGATTCAGACAGTTACATTAAATGCAGAAAATGACAAACATAATTTGAGTCAGCTTATTGGTTTAAACAAAAAAGATATCGAAAAAATAATTCAGAATAAACCCTTTTCTAAAACAGAAACAACTTTAGAATTTGTATCAAATGATTTTTTATTTTTGTGAACTTTATTTTTGATAAAAAAGGTTATGCAAAGGAAATAATACTAGGCAGACAGTTATAATCCCCCCCCATCAATAGAAATTTGTCTGCCTCATGTCAGAAAACCGCAAGCCCTGCATACAAAACGCAGCCAGTGTGATAGATTTGAGGCAGAAAATTTTCAGGGAAGGACAGGTTCTAGTACAAAAAGCATTGCTGACTTTATAAAAGTGCCAGTTTAAGCGCTAACAAACAGCAATTTGTACCACTACGCCGGAAATAATCCGGTTGAGTTTTCCGATCCAAATGAAAATGAAATAACAATTAAAGGGGAACAAAAGTAACAGTATCATGGGGGGATTCGTATAAATGAAAAAAATAATTAGTTTTTTTATTTTAACTTTGATTTTTTTATTATCTGGCTGTGATTTTATTAATAAACAATTAGAAAAAAAAGTAAAAAATGTTCTTACTGAAATAAGAGAAAATGCTGTAAATCATATGACTGAAGAACAGAAAGAAAACAGAAGGATGTATTATGCAATCAATTGGTATGAAGACAATCCCTTACTTTTAAAGGAATTATTAGAAAATGGACATAATCCTGATTTATGCTTTGGTGAATGCGGATGGATTGAATCAAATCCATTATTGTTAGTAGCAGAAAGTCATTATACTACTTATTATAGATTATTACGTGAAGAAAAAATTCCAAATCCAACACCAGATGTGCAGATGTTAAATCTTTTAATAGATTATGGTGCTGATATCTCTTTGTATCCTTATGTTTTTGTAATCGTATATGACAGTTTCTTTATTGGGAAAAAGGGATATAAAGAACAGGTCTGCTATGTAGAAGATACCAACAGACTGCTAAAGGCATTTTTAGACAAGGGTGCAGATGTAAATGCAAAAGGCAACGGTAAGGCGTTTGACTGGCAGACATATAAAGATGAATTAACCTATGATGAATTTAAAAAAATGTGCCAGGATGAAAATGCTACTTCGCCGCTTTATGAAGCAATAAAAAAAGGAATGATGTGGGAAAGCCAGGTGGATTTGCTTCTTGAATATGGGGCAATACTTGATAAATCCTGCTTAAAAGCAGCCGAATTAAGCAACGATAAAGAGATGATAAAAAAGATAGAAAGTATTTATTATTCCCATCAATAGAAATTTGTCTACCTCAAGTCAGAAAACCGCAAGGCCCCTCAAGAGCTGGAAAGTTTCCAACTGGTTTTGTAACAGGTACTAATGAAATATCTGATGTTACGGCTATTTATATTATTAGTAAAATGGATGACTGTGAAAATGAATAGATTTTTTTTTAGTATATGGGTACTACTTCTTCTTTTTAGTTGTAATTTAAAAAATAATTCTCATAAGAATACAACTATTTCATTAGAAGATCAGTTAATAATAGCTCTGGATAATTATGAATATAAAAAGGCATGTAAAATAATACAGTTAGGTGCTGATAAGAATATTATATATAATAAACAACCATTGTTGATGTATGCAGTTAGTAAGAATCTAACGAATTTTAGTTTATTTTTAATAAATGATAATGCAGATGTTAATATAATGGATGAGGATGAAAACAATACATTGTTATCTCTGGCAATTTATAATAAGAATTTTGAAATTGAAAAAGCCATTGTTGAAAAGGGTGTTAACCTGAATTATAAAAATAAGAAAAATGATGATTATATATCTATATGCATAATTGAGAAGGATTATAAATTTTTAAGTTATATTCTTTTAAATAATGAAATTCAAAAATTATTTGAAAAAAATAAGGAGAAATATCTTTATCAATTTATCTATAATTGGAATTTAGAGACTTCTGACATGATTGATGTTATGTACAAAGAAAATTTTGAAGTCTTTAATAAAGTTCCTGTTTTATTAATTGGAATAGATAATATTGATGTTTTAAAATTTTTTATAAATAAAGGAATTGATCCTAATAAAAAATATTTTAACCCAGATAATGATGAGTTTGTTACACCATTAGAGTATGCATACAGTGCGGAGTATAAATATACTCATTATTTAGGAACAGATTCAAAATTTTCAGATGAATCTGATGAAGTTAAAAATATACGCAAGATTATTAAATTTTTGAAGACAAAAACTGCTTCCCCCCATCAATAGAAATTTGTCTGCCTCATGTCAGAAAACCGCAAGCCAGTGTAATAGATTTGAGGCATCGACAAATACAAATGCCCGGCAAAGCAAAATAACCTGTTCCTTGTAAATGTATTAAGAAAAACCGTGGACTATAGTATCCAAACGTACTTAATAAACTCTTACAGTTTTTCTCCAAGATAAATGCCTGCCCATTCCCAGCGGCCGTGAATTTCTGGATCTGCAGGAAAGTTTACTTTTCTAAAATACAGATACCAGGTATTAACATAAGTTGACCAGCCAGTAGTGCGAAGATAGGCTTCAGTCGGTGTAGAAGACGGATCCAGTTCTGCATTATAACGGATTCTGTTTCCCAGCATATACGAATGCATCGTAAAACCAACCTGAGCGTTTTCATCCGTTTCTTCAGAACGCCATGTCATAGCAAAAAAGTTTACTTTAGATTTATAACGTTCAAGAGCATTGTAGTTATAACTTGAAATAGCTTTTTTTACGGCACTGACAAGAGCATCTCTAGTTTCAAAAGTCCAGTCTTTTGGTGAATTATTAAAATCAACCAGCTGCTTTGCATTCAGATAGGCATTCGGAATTCCATCAATTTGAATTGTCGAAGCATCCGGCTGATCCAGAAACTGAGTATATGTCTTTAACGCCAGTGACCATTCACTTTCTTTTTCATATTCAAGGGCAAGACGGTAATAAAGCTCTGTTTTACTTATTTTATTCGGAAAACGGTTAATAAGCTGATTAAAATAGTAGATTCTGTTTGCAGGAGTTTTACTGATCTGAATTAAATGCTGAAGGCTTAAAAAGTGAATCGACTTGTCCTGAACCAGCAAATCTTCGTAATTACCGATTATTCGTTCAAAATAATATTCAGCAATCGGCTTTGCATCATTTTCAAGATAAGCATAAGCAGTCATCAAAAGCCAGTAAGCGTTATACGTGTCATCCGGATGTTCTTCCACCCACTGGGTCAAAAAAGTAATAAGCGACGGATAATCATTAACAGAAAGCATGTTTTCTGCAATCTTATTTACAACTACATAGCGGCTTTTTTCTTCAAGATCCTGTTCTTCAAGAATGTCCATTAAAAGCCGCTGGGTTTCCGTATATGACTCTGAGAATGCAGCTGGAAGAATTTTACCTTTTGGTTCCGGTTTACATGAAATACACACTGCAGAAGCCAAAAAAGCTGCACATATAGCTCTAAAAAATGACATGTTTTTATTTTATCAGAGCGGCGGCATAGTTGGCAAGAAGGGGAACATATTGTATTCTTAAAAGTTAGCGGCAGATTTTAGGAGTGCCAATACTTTTTCAGGAGTCTTAAGGTGAAATTCAATAAGGAGAAGGCTGCATTTTTAGCTTTATGTACATGCACAGCTTCAGTCTTACTCTCCTGCGGAACAACTTCTACTGCCTCACCGGAACCACAGGTCGTTTCAATTCCTGACAAACAGAAAAACAAACGCACTTTTTTCTCTTCAATAGACTCTAAAGCTATGGAAAACGCCCAGATAGGTTCTCCGGCTTCATTAAAACAGACAGTTTCCATCCTTCATAAAAGTCTTGAAAGTGATTATTCAGAAAACGAAAAAATTCTTATAGGAATCTGTACAACCTTAATGCAAATTGTATGGCCTTCCGAAACCATAACCTGGGAAATTCCTTCCTATAATATGCAGAATTCCTATATAGGAACTATAGAAACTGCAAAACGGGGAGTTTATGATTCCGGAAACAGTTCCGGAGACTTTTTTTCAAACGTTCTGCCTTCTTTAGTTCTTGTTACTTCAGAAAGCCGAAATGATTACTATGACCTTGCCCGTAATTCTCTGAATACAGCCCTTGAACAGCAGCCTAATTCCGCACTGGTTAAATACCTGCTGGGTATTCTTGAAATACGCACAAATAATCCCCAGGCAGCAATTCAATACCTTATGGAAGCAAGAAAAAGCGCTCCTTCCAATTATGAAATTCAGTATGCACTGCTGAGGGCAAATTTTCTTGCTAAAAATTACGAACAGACCCTTACATTAGGTGAAGTCCTTCTTGAACAGTATCCGCAGAATGTAAATGTTCTGGCCTTATGTTCCCGTTCATCCTATGCAATGAATGATCTTTCAAAGGCTGAATCTTATGTTGTACGCGTTCTCCTTCTTGAACCGGAAAACCTTGATTATGTTCTTCTGCGTGCAAGAATTCTTATGGATAAAAATGACTTTATCCGTGCCTCTTCCCTTCTGGACCTGTATTCAACAAACAATACTTCTGGCAGGGAATATCTTCTTCTTAAAGCAAAACTTCAGCGTGACTGGAATAAAAATTATTCTGCCGCCGGAGAAACTATCGGAAAAGCACTTTCCCTTTATCCTGATGATGCAGAAGTTCTTCTTTGCGCCGCACAGATTGCTTCAACATCAAATTCTGCTATAAACGGAATGAATGCAAAGCAGCTGACAGATTTAATTCTGACTTCTGACCCGGATAATTCCCAGGCACTGCAGATATATATAGAAGAAATGGTTAAACAGCAGAAATGGCAGGACGCTTACAATATCAGTCTGAAGCTCATTGCCAGGCAGAATGTTTCTGATGAATGGTTATTCCGTCATGTAGATATCTGTCTTGCCCTTAAAAAGAATACAGAAGCTTCAAATCTTGCCGTAAAAATGTATACGGCAAATGAATCTGACGAAAATGCACAGCAGGCTTATATAAAAGTTCTTATTCAGACTTATCAGAAAAACTCGGCCCTTCAGCTTATAAACAAACTTCTTCCTAAATCAAATGCAAAAATGAAGAGTTTCCTTTATTACGAAAGAAGTTTTGTTCATACAAATGAAGATGAAGTTCTCAACGATCTTCGTTCAAGCCTTACGTCAAATCCACGCAACAAAGATTCACTGTACCGTCTTTATGAAATTTACTACGGAAAAAAAGATTTCCGCCGTGCACAATACTATCTCAAACAGGTTGTAGCTCTTGATTCTTCAAATGCACAGCTTCTTCAGAAGAACAACGAACTTGATTTACTTCTAAAAAAATAGCATGTATAATTCTCTTAAGGAGAATTTTATTATGAAAAAATTAGTATCACTGATGGCTGCATTTTTTATTTCTGCTGCATCATCTGCTTTTGCAGACAGTTTTTTTCAGCTTGGTCTGGGCCTCGGTTCTAACTACTCCCTTATTGAAGACAATCATGAACTTTCTTTCTGCTATGACAGACTTTATGTCGGTTTTAAGGGATTTCACACAATCGGAGTCTTTGAAGATACGGATGAAAACGGCAATAAAGAAATAAACAAAAACTATGACACATATATTCCGACTGTATTTCTTGGATTTCATGGAGATACATTTTATATAACGGCAGGGGGAAACCTGATCCACTATCTTATGGCAGACTACAACAGTGATATTTCTCTTCCATTCTGCTATCCGACTCTGTCCTTAGGCTGGGATATTCCGGTAATAGATAACTATCCTCACAACGGAATAATCAATATTGATATGTCATGGTATTACTGTGATTTAGGAGATGCCTGGAGCCAGTTCTATAAGTCGGCGGTCATGTTCATTCCTAAAGTTTCCGTAGGATTTAAGTATAGATATAATTTCTAATACCCCCTTAAGCAAAAAACGGCAGCCATATTTTTTACTGCCGTTTTTGAGTATACTTATTTATTGAGAAAGTTTACTTTCTGCATTATCTATTGAATCAGTTTTATTATTCTTTTTTTCTACCCTAATACTTATAAAATCCAATATTGCAAAAATAATATTTACAATGCCCCAAATAACCAAATCCGAATAACTTCCATGAAAGGCACAAGCCAGCAATCCTGCAATAACATAGAAAAAATGAGTTTTGAGTTTAGTGTACACTTACAAATTTTTAAATAAAACTTCTATTTTTTTATGGAATTGTGTGTTTTTTTTCCTGTCGAGGAAAATATATATATACAGAGGAATTTCTTCTGATGAAGAAAGCTACAAACAACTTTTTTTGAAGAAAATCTTATTATAAAAATTCTTAACTATTGGAGAAGAAATGAAAGAATCCAGCCGTTTTAAGCCATTAAACAAATTAACTTTTACTGATGACTATATGTTCGGTGAAGTCCTTAAGGATCCTGAACTTTGTGCCGGTGTAATTGAACGTCTCTTAAAAATAAAGGTAGACCACATTGAATACCCGGAACTTCAAAAAACCATCAAGCCAACTTATGAATCCCATGGAGTTCGTTTTGATGTTTATATTAAAGATTCAGACAAAGTTTATGATATCGAAATGCAGAATAATACTTATGATGAAATATTATTACGCAGCCGTTACTATCAAAGCATGATAGATGTTGATAACCTTTTAAAGGGTCACATCTATAAAGATCTTCCCGAAAGCTTCATCATCTTTATCTGTAAGAATGATCCCCTTGGAAAAAAACTTCCCTGCTATACATTTAAAAGTACCTGCCTGGAAACCGAAATTACAAATAAAACAGACAAAACCGTAAAAGTATTTTATAATGCTAGTGCATGGGATAAAACTGAAAATGAAGAACTAAAAAGTTTCTTCAAATTTATCTGCAACAACAAGGCAGAAAGCAGTTTTACAAAATCTCTTTTACAGAAGGTCCGTGAGACTATCAAAAACGAAGAATTCATAGCGAGGTATATGGCGGTGAATTTACATGATTACGATATAATGGAAGCCGGCAGAAAGGAAGGATTAACAGAAGGAGCCCGTGAAGCAAAAATACAAACTGCAAAAAACATGCTGGTAGAAAAAATTCCAATCGAAACTATAGTAAAATGCACAGGACTTTCTATTGAAGAAGTTAAGAACCTGGGATAAAAATAAATTTACTAAATGATAAAACTCTAAAAAAGGGACTGACTCCCTTACTCCAAAAGAATCAGTCCTTTTATCAAATTGATTTTTTTAACACTCCATAAAGTAAAGTCGGGAACCAAAGTCAGGGTAATACCTGGTTTCTTCATTAAGACCTGTTCCCGCAAAAGCCTGCTTTAATTTTACGCCGCTGTACATTAAAGTATCTCCGTTAACAAGACAGTCTTCTGTTTCTCCGTCAATCTTTACAAACTTTGCAATAATATCTTCAAGAAGAGAATCCTGTTTTATATGTATTGGAGAAACTGTATTTACCAGTGAACCGAAATTCTTAATATTGTATTTCATACCAAAACTATAAAAATGATATTCTGCATCAGGATCCAGACCATGAGCTTTAAAACATTCATAGCGGGTATTTGGACGAACAAGCTTCTGCATCATAAATCCTACAGCTTTTTTCTTATCCTTAGAAACACAAATCCATTCCGTTGTATTTGATGTAAGAAAATTTCTGCTTCGATAAAAATCACCGGTCTGTAAAACTTCCCGCCACTTTTTATACAATTCAATCTGGGCCTTTACAGCAGCAACCTCATCCTTTTTCATCTCTGCAAGATTACATTCATAACCGCATACACCGAATGCAGAAACATTAAATCTTGTTTCAAGTGGTGTTGTCCGCAAAGTCTGATGATTTGGACAGGCAGAAACATGGGCACTGACTGTATTCATCGGATAGCCGTAACTATAACCGTTTTGAATCTCTGCCCTGCAAACTGCATCCGTATCATCACTTGCCCATATCTGAGGGAAGAAGCTTAAAATACCAAGATCAAACCTGTTTCCTCCGGCAGAACATCCTTCAAAAAGAATATGCGGGAATCTCTTTACCAGTTCCTTCATGCAGCGATAAAGTCCGCATACATAACGGTGTGCAACTTCTCCCTGATTCTCTGCACCAAGTTTCTGTGAATAAAAATCAGTAAATATGCGGTTCATATCCCATTTAACATAAGCAATGTTTGCACTCGAAAAGACACTGCTCATGGATTCAATTATGTAATCCTGTACAGCCGTCTGCGTCAAATCAAGAATCCTCTGATTACGTCCTTCCGTATGTTCATATCCCGGAATCTCTATAGACCACTCCGGATGTGCACGATAAAGGTTGCTGTCGGTATTTACCATTTCAGGCTCTACCCAGATACCAAAATCCAGTCCCAGGGAATTTATCTTTTTACACAGACCCTCCAGACCATTCGGTAGTTTCTTTTTATTTACAACCCAGTCGCCTAACGATCGGTGATCATCATTACGTTCTCCAAACCATCCGTCATCCATAACGAACAGTTCTATGCCTGCATCCTTTCCGGCCTTTGCCAAATTGACTAACTTACGTTCGTTAATATCAAAATAGGCTGCCTCCCAGCTGTTTAACAGTACCGGACGCACTTTATTCTTCCATTCTCCGCGAATAATATGATTCTTAACAAAATGATGCATATTCTGACTCATTCCGTTAAAACCCTCATGAGAATAAGTAAGAACCGCTTCAGGAGACTCAAAGTCTTCTCCCGGATTTACAACATAACTGAAGGTAGCCGGATTTATTCCGTTTACAAAGCGGGACTTACCATAGGCAGTTACTTCCAGAGCCTCATAATGATTTGAAGAATAAATAAGATTAATTCCGTAAACTTCACCATAATCTTCCGTCGCACCTTCCCTGCTTAACATTACAAAAGGATTTGCCCTGTTGGAAGAAACTCCGGCCACAGTTGAACTTACGAATTTTCCCTGAGTAACAAGTGCATCACTTCTCTGCATTTCTCTTGCCCATGCCCCATGAAAACTCGTAAAAGTAAAACCTGAATCCGAAAAATCCAGCTGTGCACTCATAAGACGATTCAGCACAACAGATTCATTTCCGCCGTTAATAAATTTTACGCTGCGGCAGATAACGTCACACTGTGAATAAACATAATAATGAAGTTCGATTCTGTGATTATAAAACTTATCTTTTAACGTAATGCAAAGATGTTCATACTTACCGCTTTCATCATAAGAGCCTGGCAGCATTTTATACTCAGGTTTTGTATCTGTAACTTCAAATTTTTCAAACAAGAAATCACAGGTACGCACACCGTCACTATGAACAATCTCTACAGACGGTTCCCAGATATCTCCCTTTCCATAGGAAGAAAACTCCAGACATAAATCCTCAAGACAAAAATGATCAAACTCCCTGCTGTACTGAGTTGAATTTGCAGGAACAAAGGCATGTTTTTCCGTAACTGCATCTATATTTTTTAGTGTAATTTTTCTACCGTAATACATATGCTCAAGATGTCCGCTGGGCAGAACCCTGAATGCATAGGTTGTATTTTCTGTGGTTAAAATAAAATTATTGTTTTCTGTCTGAATCATAATGTCTCCGGTTTATATTTTTTAATGTTTTAAAAAAGAATCAAAACATGCATTATTATAAATCAACTTTACTATTTGTACAAAAAAAATGTACTTCCAAAAAAAATTTTCAGAAGTACATGACTTAAAAACACTATACTGTCTTTTTATTCAGCATCTGAAGAAACAGCTTCAAGTTTCTTTCCTCTGGCTGCAAGCTGCTCATTTATTTCCTGAACTTTTTTATCGTTAAGAATAAACCTGGTCTTAAAAATAATAAGTCCGGCAATAAGAACAACAAGAGGAATAAGCGTCATGCTCATACGAAGTCCTATTGTTGAAGAAGCAGCAAGCTTTGTACCGTTAATTGCATCTTTGTTTATGTTACATACAGCAAGAACAACAGAAGCAATCAAAGCAGAAATTCCAGAAGCAAGTTTTACTACAAATGTCTGCATACTGAATATAACTGATTCATCGCGACGGTGATTTTTTAATTCACCATAATCAACTGTATTTGCAAGGAAAATCGTAACAACAACATTAAGCATACCGATTGCACTCATAATGAGGAATGCAGAAGGAACCAGTGCCCAGAAATTGCTGGTACCGCTTACAGCTACAAACAGCAGTATGATATAGCCGGTAAAAGCCATAAAGAAACTCGCATAAAAAATCTTTACAGTATTCATAAATTTTCTGAAAAGAGGGAACAGTATCATCATTGCAAGAATCTGGAATCCGCCGCCAAACATATTAAACATTGAATAATTTGATTCAAAGGCAGCCGGGTTGAAATCATACTTAAAGAAGTAGATGACAAGATTTGATGTTATATAAAGAGCAGTATTAATCATTACGATTGCAGCTACGATAACAACAGCCTGATCATTTCTGAACAACGCCCTGAACATTTCGCCGACACTCGGGCTCTGAAATTTTACCGTAGACTTTTCTTTTATTGCAGCACAGGTAATTACGATAAACACAACAAAAAGAACAGCAACTATTAGAGAAAAATATTTATAACCGGTACGCTCAACAGGAACTTTTGCTTTTACAGAATCTTTTTCTGCAACTGCTACATTTGTTACGACAGCCTTGTATTCATCAAGAAGTGCCTGAGACATTCCTTTTTCAAGAAAATCCTTTTCATCAGCCTTAATAAAAGAAAGAGAAGCTTCATCTCCTTTATTTTCCTTAATCTTTACGGCATAAAGTTCCAGTTCGTCTGCAGTTACAGCTGTCTGTGCACAGATATTCTCTATCAGTTTTTCCTGAGCAGCCTTTGTCTGTTCAATAAGTGCAACAGAATTCTTATAAGCTTCTGCATCAGGACTGAATTTCATTCCCAGGGCAAATACGCTCATGACTGTAATAATGGAAATTACAGCAGAACCTACACCTGCACATGAACGGGCAAGAGCACTGAGACCTTCACGTTCTTTTCCGCCTTTGGTAAATGCAGGAATCATTGACCAGTAAGGAATATCCATCATTGTATAAGTAACACCCCATACAATATAAGTAACGGCAGCATAAGCAATAAGTCCGGTCTTATTTAAGGCAGGAGGTGCACTGAACATGAGGAATAAAACAACTGCATTAGTCAGTGTTCCGATAAGAAGCCAGGGTCTGAATTTTCCCCAGCGGGTCTTTGTCTTTGCAACAATAATTCCCATAATCGGATCATTGAATGCATCAAAAATACGGGCAATCAAAAGAATGATTCCCATTGCAATAGCACTTACTCCAAGCAGATCCTGATAATAATACAGAATGTAGCTTGCCGAAAGCATATAAACCATATCTTTTCCTACAGCCCCCAGACCGTAAGAAATTTTTTCTTTTCCTGATAACATATTACCTCCTTGTTGCCAGCTCAACTACTTTATAGGCACCGTCATAAATGCCTGCTTTTTTATTTGCTATAATATTGTCACACATGTCATTCAATAACCTGTGATCACTTACAAAAAGATTTATCATCTGAAGTACATGAGGAATGTCCTGACACTCAAGCGTGCCGTCTCCGATTTCTGCTGAATGAATTGCACCCCATTTTTCATGACCTCCAACTCTTTTTATAAAGAGTTTTGGAATCGGATAAAAAGCTAATTCACTTGGCTTTGTTACAAGAACATCAGCACTGCGTATCAGAAGATTTGTTGCATATACCGCTTCAAAAATATTCTGGTGATAAAAACCATGGATTCCCGTTACCTCTCCTGTTACTGCATCAGATGCAAACTTCTGCATTTCTGTCCAGTCATCAAAATGTTCCGTAGACAACTCTTTCATTTCCGGAATTTCTTTCAGCAGGTCATACCATACGTTTTTATAATCACCTACATTTATATAAAGAGCTGCAACCTTGAGTTTTATTACAGGAAGAAGATTCTTTATGATTGCAGCAAATATTTCTTTCTGGGCACCGGCTCCACCTATTGTAAGAAGAAAGCGCATCGGTTTACCGTGTGCCTTGCGTTCTTTTCTGGCTTCACAATCTGCTTCTATATTAGAAACAAGTTCATGATCAACATAATGACCTGTATAAACAAGAGAGTCTTCAGGCATTGGATTAAGAACTTTTTCTCCATTCATACCGTTAAGTATCCTGTAACCCTGATAAGCCTGATGTGTCTGAACTGCATGAACGGAACCTTCTGCAAAATGAAGAGCCATCGGCCAGTTATCAGGAATTGCATTTACAACCCTCTTCATTCCTGCATGAACGGCAGCCTGTGCCGGCCATACATGAGTTCCAACAACAGGAATATCTTTAGGGATGTTTTTAAACACGGCAGCCATAAGTTCGGCATTTTTCTGATCACCGGCATTATAAGAAAGTTTACGGAAGCCTTCATAATTAAGAGGCTCCCAGATAAAACGGTTAAACAGCGCACTTTTAGAAGAAAGTCTTGAACCTAAAGAATAAAGATCATTCTGCGCACTGATTACTTTTGTACAGGTAGTTTCTCCATAGGAATTCAAATCCATCCAGTAAGGAATGTATCCCATGCTTTTTGCAGCAGAAGCTATTGCCATGGAAATACGGTAATGTCCAAAACCCATGCGGATATTGCCGACAATGATTCCCTTTTTAACATCAAATTCTTCCATAGGAATTGAAGCATTCTTATCGTAATGAGCATTTGTTTCCAGGGAACCGACTAAAACATTTCTTACATCAAGCAAATCACCGATATAAGCATTTTTCTGAATCGCAACCGGATAATTCTTTTCTGAATCATCACCAAATTTTCCTGCATATTTCTTTTTTGACTTACAGGCTTTTTTATACGCTGCCTTTTCAATGGCATTTCCAAAAATAACCTTAGCTCTGTCCTGCATATATTCCTCCAGTTATCAGCAAGTACATTAAAATTCAAACTACAATCCCATCCACAAGGATGTTTACAATTTCCTCAAGTCCCTGTGCATAACTTATTCCTGCCTTAACAAGAATATCCCTCTGGAAAAACTGCTCCAGACTTGATTCCATCATCATCTTGAACAGCAGGATATTTACTTTACGGATAACGCCTTCTTCCATTCCTTTATTCAAAAGCTGAATGGTTTTTTCCCATCCGTTTTCCAGCCGCTCTTCTACTTTTTTGTAAATCTTCGGAAACTTGTCTTTCAGGAGATACAGCTGCTTAAAATCAATATCTTTATAGCCTTCCGGAAGAACTCCCAGAATTTTTCGGATTTTTTCTATAGTAGACAGGCTTGTATTGTTGAAAACTTCTTCTTCACTTTTTTTAATTGAATCAAAACAGTAATCTACCATCTCAAAAAACATTGTCTCTTTGTCAGGAAAAACTTCGTAAAGAGTTTTTTTGCTCTTACTAAGCTCTTCTGCAACTTCTGACATTGTAAATTTCAAGCCTTTGCGGTTAAATACTTTTATAGTACCTTCAAGTATTTCTCTTCTCAGAGTTTCCGTATTTTCGTTCATTTTCTGCCCCTTAGAAACTTGGAAACCGGTTTTGGTTTTCTAGTTTCCTAAAGTATACATGAGGTGATTTTAAAACGCAACAAATTTTTTAAAGGATTTTAAATTTTTTAATATGTTTCACGGATTAAATTTGTTTCACAGGTTGAACAATTCAAATTCGGGTGCTATACTTTTTTTCTGTCAGAAATATGACTTTTTCCCTGCTGTAGAGGGTGGGCTACGGCAGTTTCTTTACCGATTCCAAACGAATCTTTATTATCGCCCCGGACTTCAGGGTTTATTAATTCAATCTTTTCATATCTGTGCAGCTTAAAAAAGCCGGTTTCAGCAGCATGAGAATCATCTTTTTTTGCAGAACAGGCAATGCGTCTGTTTCCGTCACATAAAAGAAACCTTATGCGGCCGCTCTTGTTAAGCATTCCCTCTGAAACGACTGTATAGATTCCCTTCTTTTCTTCCCTGCTAACAATTCCGTTTTTAAACATAAAATAAGTCATTTTTACGGAATTTCTGTCCAGTTTAGCGCGACGGGCTATTTCCGTTACAAGAGGAACATTTTTTAAAGCATATTCTCCGTGACAGGTAATGTTTTCTCCGGCTTTAATTACAGGGCATTCTTCACTGGAAGGACACGGGCTCACTACAGAAAACCCTTCTTTTATGAGAGAATTCCTGAGTTCTATAAGGGAACGGCTGGTTTTAAGCAGAGCCGGCTCCATTAAAAAAAGAATTCCGTCATTTTTAAGTATTTTCTTTATATTAAGAATAAAAATCTGCCGCTTCTGACAGGCATCTTCCTGAGTTTTCCACAGTTCATTCAAAGCATGGCTGATAATTATGGCATCAAAGCCCTGTTTTTTATTAAATACGGTTTCTATGGAGTTATATTTTTTTTCAATATCAACGATTACTTCACAAACATCCGTTTCCGGAAAGGCGGATTCATAAAGTTTTTTTGCAAGACTGACTGCTTTTGAGGAATAATCTGCCAGCGTTACGTGAATTTTTTTAACGCCCTGTTTTTTTAATTCATTGCAGAAAGAAATTCCTGCAGGACCGGGACCACAGCCTAAATCCAGTACAGAAACTTCGTTTTCAAAACTTATTTCATTACTGAGGACAGCCGTTTCAAAAGCATGATGAACCTGAAGAAAAGTTACCGGCCAGTAGTAAAGCAGGTATGCACCCAAAAGATCATTTTCCTGCATGTAACCGGCACCGGCAAGTTTTCTGTCTCCTGTAAGCCCGCGCTGCAAACGTAAAAGAGCCCCGCTTACACGTTCATATTCTTTTGGAGACAAAACTGAACTGCTGCCGCCACCCCGCCAGAGTTTTATCAGACGGGGTATAAAATCCTGAAGATTCATTTCTAAAGTTCTGAAACAGGAATATTATAAACGCTGGAGCAGTTACGGCACACGATTTCTATGGAATCCTGTCCGCTTTTCTTTATATCTTCAATTTCCGAAGCTGGAAGATGACGTACATGGTTAAGATAAACCTCTTTTGAGCATGGACATTCAAATTTAACATCCCTGCGCACTGCAATTGCCGGTTTGAATTCTCTGAACAGACCATAAACAAGATCTTCTATTGAACCGTTTTCTGCAAACCACTGGCCAAGAGAAGGAGCAGACCTGAAAGCAAGTTCAACCTTTTCAATAAGTTCTTCATCTGCCTTTCTGTCTGCCTGAGAATTTACGGCTTCACCTGATTTTTTAAAACCGCCCACTTCAGGAAGTACCTGCAGGAACATTCCGCCGGCTCCTATAACCCTGCCCTGCTTATCCATCTGAATACCAGTATTAAATGCCGTCTGAATCTGTTCACTCTGATTGAAAAACCACGCAAGGTCTCTGGCAATATTCTTTGAATCAACATCTACAGAACTTGAATATGGTTCCTTATCAAATTCCCGGAGAGTAGACATTGTAATCGTGCCGTTTCCCAAAAAAGGAGTTAAATCCCAGCTTTCCAGCGGTTTTTCTACAGGAATATGATTTTCATAAAGATAACCGCGGACATAACCGGTAGAATCCGTTTCTATAGAAAATCCTTTTGCCGGTCCGTCAACTTCATAATGCCAGGTTTTATGTTCTTTTCCTTTCATCGTTGGAAGAAGAAGAGCCCCGCACAAAGCTGCCTGCCCGAAAACCATTGTTTCAAGAATACCCAGCTGATGCTGAGCCCTTGCCTGATTTACAAAACGGCTGCCGTTAAAAAGCGCACCCCTGACACGACCTTCTGCCATAACAAATACAGCCATTTCATCCTTATGAATTGAATCCAGATGTTTTTCCAATTCAACGTCATTCAAACTCTTAAATATCACTGTTCTTTCCTTAAATTTGTATCAAATACAATCTACCGTAATCATTTCTTTCCGAGAAGAGTAAATTCATCTGCCGGTGAACAAAATGCTATTCCGCTTCCAGGCTGACTCAAACATGAAAGGCTGCGGATCGAATCAAGAACTGCCTGTTTTTTTGATGCATCTACAACTATCAGAAGCATTTCCTTTTCAGGAACAATATGCATGCCAAAAAAGCGTTCGTCTGTTTCCCGTGCAGTTCCCCGGGCATTTACTACAGTTCCGCCGCCAGCTCCCGCCCTTCTTGCAGCAGCCATGGCATCATCTGCATATCCGCGGTTTACGATTACCGTTATAAGTTCATTTTTATTTCCAGACATGTTTTCTTCTCCTTCGCTAAAGTTACCGCCTTTCATAACGGCATCAACATCCGTACAAAATAATTCCCCGAAATTCTTTTTTTCATGAGAAGTTGCAGCAATGATGGCATTCTTTACCGGCTGCAGTACCTCCTCTTCCACAATCATCATTATTATATCTTTTGTACTTTCTCCCAGTCCAAGAACGGCCATAAAGTTTGACTTTGCAAGCCCCCTGCCCATAAGAACAGTTCCGCCACGGCAGCCGCTTTCCATTGCAGCACGGGTAAGTTTTTCTCCCTTATCATGGGGAACTATACTGACTAACAATCTGTAACTGCTCATTTTGCTTCCCTCGTTTTGATTTTAAATACAATTCCCAGTATCTGAATGGCAATAAGCGGAGTCATGGCAACCAGTGCTATAACACCAAAAGCATCTACTGCCGGATTTCCACCGCTGGCTGAACTTGCACCTAAAGAAAAAGAAAGTATGAAAGTACTTGTCATCGGTCCGCTGGCAACACCACCGGAATCAAAGGCAATACCAGTAAAAAGCTTCGGACAGAAAAATGTAAGGGCCAGGGCAATTATATAGCCGGGTATGAGAACATACCACAAACTGAACCTGAACAGAACTCTTGCCATAGATAAACCAATAGCAATAGCGACACCTGTACTGAGAGCAACAATCATAACTTTACGCTTTATTGTTCCGCCAGAAACATTCTCTACCTGATCCGTAAGAACCCATACCGCTGGTTCTGCACAGACAACAACTGCTCCAAAAATACAGCCTGTCAGCAGCAGCAGTATTATCTGAACTATCCCCGGAATAAGCATGGATTTTTCTATTTCGCCGGCTGCATTAAGAAGAAGGAGGGTTTTGTCTCCGCTTATAGCCAGACTTCCCAAAACTTCTCCAAGTTTAGTACCGGCAGGCATAAAACCACCCTTTGCTCCCATTAAAAATACTATAAGTCCTACAAAACTTAATATAAGACCGCGAACCATTCTTATAACCTGAAAAGGAGGCATTTTGATAAGCGTAAACTGAAATAAGGCTGCCATAAATACCAGCGGAAGAAGAGCTGTAGAAACTTCCTTTAAGACAAGAGGAAATTCAGTTATGAAAATTCCAAGTCCTTCCACTTCATGTGCACCGCTTTCTGCAGCAGCAATACTTTCTCCGTCAGAACCTGCAGCAGCTAAAATTATTCCGTAAAGGCATACGGCAAATATAGGACCTGCAGAAGCAATACCCGTAAGACCGAAACTGTCTGCCCCGGAATCACTTCCATCTTTTGAAGATTTTGCCCTTACTGCTGCAACACCGACACCAAGGGCCATAATAAACGGAACAGTCATCGGCCCTGTTGTTGCACCGCCGGAATCAAAGGCTACTCCCTGAAATTCTTCCGGAGTAAAATAAGCCATGGCAAAAATAAGGCCATAAGAAACAATAAGAATAATCCTGAGAGGAATCGAAAGTACCGTACGAAGAATACCAAGCATTACAAAAAAACCGATTCCACCGGCAATCATGAGGATAAGCCCCCACTTAGAAACGTCAGGATCTATTGACCTGACCTGATCTGCCAGTACCTGAACGTCTGGTTCTGCAATGGTAATCATAAAACCAATGAAAAAAGATGCTCCAAGCAGCAGCGGCAGGTTTCTCCTGGAAGTAAGAGCAGCTCCGCTGCGCTCTCCGATTGGAAGTATTCCTATGTCTACTCCCAGCAGGAACAGGGTGAGACCAATAATAACAAGAATACCGCCTATCAGAAATCGTAAGATGGTTGTTCCTCCTAAAGGAGCAACAGTTACACCCAGTATCATCACAATAAGCATGACAGGCAGTACAGAAAACAAAGTTTCACGTAATTTCTGCTGAAGGTTCATAGTTAAATCCTATTATTTATAACAGCTGCAGCCTTTTTCTTTTATTCCTTTAATCCACTGAGCTGCATATTTTTTTGCATTTTCAAGGTCCATGTCTCTATAATTTCCGCACTGTATTTCATTTGCGGCAGGAATTTCTCCTTCCCAGTCTACAACTTTCTGAAAAACCGGAAGAAGATGATCTGCAATATACTGCTCATCGCGATCACCCCAGACTGTAAAATAAAAACCTGTCCTGCATCCCATAGGACTAAAATCAATTACACCCTCAATTTCATCACGAATATATTCAGCAACAATATGTTCGATAGTATGAATTGCTCCAGTCGGCATGAATTCCTTATTAGGCTGTGTTATACGGATATCAAATTTTGTAACGACATCTCCCTTTTCTCCAGTTTTCTTTGCTGCAAGACGTACAAAAGGTGCCGTAACCTTTGTATGATCAAGATTAAAACTGTCTACATTGTACTTTTTCAATTCTGCCATAATTAATACCTCCAGGCTTTATTATCTTTATTGTATTTTTCCTACTATTGAGCGAACAAGTGCCGCACTTAAATTTGCAGCAGTTTCTTCATTAAAGTCATAGGTTGATTCACCACTGTCATCTGCCATATCGCTCATACACCGGATTATTACAAACGGGGTTTTGTTCAAGTATGCAGCATGGGCTATGGCAGCCCCTTCCATTTCTACACAAGCCGGATCACAGGCTGCGCGTATGCTTTCCTTTACTGTTTTTGAAGAAACAAACTGATCGCCTGAAGCAATGCGTCCTGCAACAAGAGAATGTCCCTGAGCCTCTTTAAGTGAATCAAAGGCTTCTTTTGCAGCAGCAATCATAGCTTTATCAGCCGGAAAATCAGAACATTCCATCTGCGGAATCTGTGTTACTTTATATCCAAAGCCGGTAACATCCATATCATGATAAAGAGCATCCGTTGAGACAACAAAATCCAGGACTTTAAGACCATGTGCCATAGCTCCGGCAATACCGGTATTTATTATGTGGGTAACCTTAAATTCAAGTATAAGAAGCTGGGTACAAAGAGCTGCGTTTACCTTTCCGATTCCAGACTGAACTATTATCACATCAGTACCGTCAAGTTTTCCCTGTACAAATGTAAGCCCCATTAATACTTTTTCAGAACTTTCTGTAAGCAAAGACTTCAAAGTTTTTACTTCAACATCCATAGCACCGATGATTCCAACTCTGTTTTGCATTTAATGTCACTCCTTGCAAAATACCGTACTATTTGCAAAAAAATTCATAAATTTTCTTTGAAAATATATTGACTACAATTAATTTCTAATATATTATCCTTCTCAAGCAGTAAGAAAATCTTATACAAAGCGGGTCGCTATTCTTCCTCCTTAAAGCGGCCCGCTTCTTTTTTTTTACTTAAGTTTAATTACGCGTTTTTCCGGATCAGGATTCTGCTTATACAGAATTGCAATATTACCAATCACACGTACAAGAACAGCTTCACAACTGTCTGCAAGATTCTTTGCCAGTTCCAGCTTTTCGTCCTTAAATTCATTAAATTTAACCTTTATAAGTTCATGATGTTCAAGACACTGAGCTGTTTTCTGTTCCAGACCTTCAGTTACGCCGTTCTGTCCGACAATAACAAGAGGCTCAAGGGGATTTGACAATGAAGTCAGTATTTTTCTCTGTTTGCTAGTTAATTCCATAATAAAAGATTTTATCAATTAATTGTTCCGATGTCATTATAATATAGAAGAATTCAGTTCTCCGTGACTTTTTTCACTGTAAATTCTTAGTATTAATCAAACTGTACCCATAAAAAGACCTTTTTCTAAATATTCATGCGCCTGCAAAAATTTTTAAGAAATTTTGTCACTAACAAAACGGAAAAAGTACCATAAAACCGTAATTTTCAGTTTTACACAATCAGAAATAACAGAATTTAAATATTGACTTAAACCACTAGCCCTAGTAGACTTTTAGTATTCTTACACCATATTTAGCGTAAGATAATAAAAAAAGGTGGGAAAAAATCAATGAAAATCATCAAAAGAAGCGGTGCTGAAGTTGTCTTTGAAAGAGAAAAAATTGCTGATGCCATCAAGAAGGCCAATGAGCAAGTTATTGATGCAAAAAAACTGAGCGATGCTCAGATTGCTTCTATCGTTGATGATATCGAAATTGAATGCCATCACTCCGATCATGCCCTTAACGTTGAAGACATTCAGAATCTTGTCGAAAACGGAATCATGCAGAACGGAGCTTTTGATGTTGCCAAGCTCTACATTACTTACCGCTTCCGCCACGAGCTGATGCGCAAAGAAAATACCACTGACAAACAGATTAAATCCCTGCTGGAAGAAAACAACGAAGAAGTAAAGCAGGAAAACTCAAATAAAAATCCTACTGTTGTTTCTGTACAGCGTGACTATATGGCCGGTGAAGTTTCTAAAGACATTACCCGCCGCTTCCTTTTAGATCCGGATATCGCAGAAGCACATGACAACGGTTTGATTCACTTTCATGATTCAGACTATTTTGCACAGAGAATGCACAACTGCGATCTGGTAAACCTTGAAGACATGCTTCAGAACGGAACTGTAATCAGCGGTACTAAGATTGACCGCCCTCATTCCTTCAGCACGGCATGTAATATTGCTACACAGATTATTGCCCAGGTTGCAAGCTGCCAGTACGGCGGACAGAGTATTTCTCTTGCACACCTTGCTCCCTTTGTAGATGTAAGCCGTCAGAAATTCAAGAAAGAGATTTCTGACATGATAGAAACCACCGGGCTTCATGTAACTGACGAACAGTACAACTACATGGTAAATCAGCGCCTTAAGGACGAAATCAAGCGCGGTGTTCAGACTATTCAGTATCAGGTCATTACACTTATGACAACAAACGGTCAGGCTCCTTTTGTTACTGTTTTCATGTACCTTAATGAAGCTAAATCAGAAGCAGAAAAAACTGACCTGGCACTTATTATTGAAGAAGTTCTTAAACAGAGATATCAGGGCGTAAAAAACGAAAAAGGTGCATGGATTACTCCTGCATTCCCGAAGCTTATTTATGTTCTTGAATCTGACAACATTGAGCAGGGTTCAAAATATTATTATCTTACTGAACTTGCTGCAAAATGTACTGCAAGACGCATGGTTCCGGATTATATTTCAGAAAAGAAAATGCTGGAACTTAAAGTTGACAAAAACGGAAACGGAAACTGCTACCCTTGCATGGGATGCCGCTCTTTCCTTACTACATACGTTGATTCTGAAGGAAAACCAAAGTATTACGGAAGATTCAATCAGGGAGTCGTTACAATTAACCTTGTAGATGTTGCCTGCTCTTCCGGAAAAGACTATGACAAGTTCTGGCAGATTATGAAAGACCGCCTTGAACTCTGTCACAGAGCCCTCAGGATTCGTCATGAAAGGCTTTTGGGAACCCGTTCAGATGCTGCTCCTATTTTGTGGCAGAACGGTGCTCTTGCCCGCCTTCCAAAGGGTGCTGTAATTGATGAACTGCTTTATAACGGCTATTCAACAATTTCTTTGGGATATGCAGGTCTTTGTGAATGCGTACGCTACATGACCGGAAAATCCCATACAGATCCTGAAGCAAAACCTTTTGCCCTGGACGTAATGCATGCCCTTAATGATGCCTGCAAGATGTGGAAAGAAGCTGAGCACATTGATTATTCAGTTTACGGAACACCGCTTGAAAGCACTACATACAAGTTTGCTAAATGTCTTAAACGCAGATTTGGCGTAATTGAAGGGGTTACTGATAAAAACTATATTACTAACAGTTACCATGTAAATGTTACGGAAAAAATCGATGCTTTTGCAAAACTTACTTTTGAAAGCCAGTTCCAGGAATTAAGCCCGGGTGGTGCTGTAAGTTACGTTGAAGTTCCAAATATGGAAAACAACATTCCGGCTGTCATGACGCTGCTTAAACATATTTACAACAACATCATGTATGCTGAATTAAATACAAAAAGCGACTTCTGTCAGAAATGCGGCTACACCGGAGAAATCCAGATTGTTAAGGATAATGACGGAAAGCTTATCTGGGAATGTCCTAACTGCAAGAACCGTGACCAGTCAACAATGAATGTTGCACGAAGAACCTGCGGTTATATCGGTACCCAGTACTGGAACCAGGGACGCACTCAGGAAATCCAGGAACGCGTACTTCATCTCTAAAATCTAAAATCAGGGTTGTCTGAACGGCAGCCCTTTTTTATTGTCAGAATTTCATTATAATCTCTTTAATCATGACTGAAGTTTATATTTTTGACTTTGACGGGGTTATCATAAACTCCTCCGCAGACATCACTGACAGTATCAATGCAGCACTAAAACACTTTACATACTGGACATTACCTGACAATGAAATCATTCAGTTTATAGACGACAATCTTAAAGAAACGCTTATTAAATGCCTCCTCCGCTCTACAAAAAACCACTACAACACTGAGAATACGGAAAAGACACAGTTAATATATGAACAGTTTTTAAAAGAATATTCTGCCCGTGCACTGAACAGAACAAACCTCTATGCCGGAATAAAAGAACTGCTTAAAGTACTGAAAGCTAAAAACAAAAAAACCGTCCTGCTTTCCCTTAAAACACCGGAACTTACTACAAAAATTCTTGAACATTTTGAAATCAAAGACCGCTTTAACATTATCGGATATTCTAAAGACTTTAAGGCAGCGCTTAATTTAATTAATGCAAAATTCAGCAGCAGCTATTCAGAAGAAAATGGAATTGTTTTAAGTGACAGCCCGGCGGACATTCAGAAGGCAAAAAATGAAGGATATAAAACCGTTGCAATACGCGGCGGCATGGGGAACCGGGAGCTTCTGGTAAACAGCGGTGCAGACCTCTGCTTCAGCGTAGCAAGTGAAATCGAAAAATTCATAAACATTCTGTCTGATCCGGAACAGACTTCTGAGTTAAAGAATTTTGCAATGAAAAATGAAGTTCCCATAATGCAGGATGAAGGTTCAGATTTTATATGCAATTACATTAAAGAAAACAACGTAAAAAACATTCTGGAAATAGGCTCTGCCATAGGCTATTCTTCAATGAAGTTTGCCAGACTGGCTTCTGACATTCACGTTACGACAATAGAAATAGATGAAGAACGTTACCGTACTGCCGTAAAAAATTTTGAAGAAAACAATCTTACTGACCGTATTACTATTTTTCATGGTGACGCCCTTACTTATCCCATAGAAGGTAAGTTTGACCTTATATTCATTGATGCAGCAAAAGCACAGTACATCAAATTTTTTGAACGCTTTAAGGAAAACCTTTCTGAACAGGGAGTAATATTCAGTGACAACCTGAGCTTCCACGGAATGGTTGAAGATTTATCCCTGACTCATAATTACAGCACGATAAAGCTCGTGAAAAAAATCCGCAAATATATAGATTTCTTAAAAAATAATACTGAGTTTAAAACAGAATTTTTTAAATTCGGAGACGGAATTTCTATCTCCAGAAGAATTAAAGAAAACTAATAGGGAATGTCCAAAAAGTTCAAAAAATGTCATTTTCGGGCTCGAGCCGAAAATCCCCCTGCATGAGATTGCCGCATCAAGTGCGGCAATGACAGGGTGGCGAGTGTGGCAATGACTCATGCTGAACGCTACGCCACATCTAGTTCTATACACCAGGAAGTAAACTTATTGGTCATCCCCCGTTTATAAACAGAATGACTCTTATTTTACCGTGTATTTTGCAGCAGCTGTCTTTTCTCCGCACTTTATTTCCAGAACATGATCCCCTGTAATTATAGGAATGCTCCAGGAAAAAGGCATGGATTTCTTACCTAAAGAAACTCCATCCAGGAAAAGTTCTGCAGTACTTTCTGCTCCTCCGACTGCAATCACACTAATCTTCTGTACGTCCTGCGGAATTGACGGATCATAAATAAACACAGCATTATTTTTAGGGAACATTATTTCTAATTCCCCGGAATTAAAAAATTCCCCTGCGTTTATATTACGATCATATGCCCAGTGCTGATATTCTGACGGATAAGAAACAGAAATACGCCCGTTTACAAAATTATGCCAGGAACATCTTTCCATATTAGGTACAGCTGTTTTTAAAACATACTCGTAACTAACAGAAGGGCAGCAGTCTGAAGGAGAAAGACCGGAAAGCGTACACACTTTTACTTTTTCGTATTTCTCCGGTTCTTCAAACTTCCTGCAGCCATACCGCTCTGTAAGTGCATCAAGAATCTCGCGAACTACCGTTGCAGGAATACTGCTGCCCGTCTTACGTACAACCGTCTCTCCGTCAAAGTTTCCCATCCATACGCCGGCAGTAAATTCACTTGTAGAACCAAGAGCTATAATATTCTGGAACTGATTTGACGTGCCTGTCTTAAAAATACTCGGATAAGGCGTATCAAATACTTTAGCATAGCCAAAACCAAGTTCCCGGGCATTTTTATCGCTGAGAATGTCACACATTATGCGCGCCGTATTCTTATCATAAACCTGCTTACCCTTAAACTTTCCGTCATTCACAAAAACAGAAAAGGCATTTACCATTTCGTAAAGTGTAACTTCACTGGAACCAAGGGCAAGAGAAAGTCCCGTACTGTCCCGCGTACCTTCCAGAGACTCATAGCCCAGGTCATGCAGCGTCCTCATGTAAGTATCAACCCCAAGATGATAAAGAAGATATACCGCCGGAACATTAAGGCTTGATGCTAAAGCCACCCTGAACCTTACAGGACCGTTAAACTTATTATTAAAATTCAGCGGAACATAAACCCCGCTTCCACCAAAATCCTGCTGGATGTCCGGTAAAATTGAATTTGGAGAGAAGCCTTTTTCCAGAGCAAGGGCATATAAAAACGGTTTCATGGAACTACCGGGCTGGTTTTTTACCATAACACCGTCTATCTGACCGGAATGTTCTTCATCATAAAAATCACTGTTGCCGATCCATAAAACCGTTTCTCCAGTACGGTTGTTGATTACATAAGCGGCTCCATTATGAATGCGGGCATCTTCATATTTATGAAGCTGGGCATTTATGCTGGAAATAACTTTCTTTGCAAGAAGACTGTCGATAGAAAGATGAAGTTCCGGAGGAATAATTTCACCCCGGGCTTTATATTCACCCACAAGATGATTTATATAGTGAGGTATTTCATACGGATATTCATAAAGCTTTTCCGGTTTATAATCAGAAGGCCTTCGTGGAATTTTAGCAAGTTCTTTTATCTGTGATGGAGTCAACTGTTCCGGAGCAACTCCATAAAAACTTCTTGACGCACTTGCAGCTCCTTCATTCTGATATCCGAAAGGCACATTATTTAAATACAGTTCAAGAATCTGTTTTTTAGAAAGCTGTTTTTCCAGATGATATGCCTTAAAAGCTTCTATAAACTTCTGCCCCAAAGTAACTTTTTCTGTACGGGGACTTATGATTCTTACCAGCTGCATTGTAATGGTAGAAGCACCGCTTACAACCGTTCCGGCTTTTTTATTCTGAATCATTGCCCTTACAACAGAAACTAAATCAACACCATTATGAGAATAAAAATTCTTATCTTCCTGGGCTATAAATTCTTTAACTAATTCGTGAGGATATTTTTCAAAAGGATAGTATTCCCGGTGCATTCCTTCATCAAGAGCCAGCACCTGCAGAAGCTTTCCGTCCCTGTCATAGAAACGGGTACTGTACTGCCGGTGCATGAATTCATCAAGTCCGGGATAAGGAATCAAATACAATGCCAGGTTAAAAAGAACCGCCGCTATGGCGATTCCCCCTGCAACTGCAAAAATAATTTTTACAGCCCGGGGCAATTTAACCTGCATTATTCTGTCAAAGATAACCTTTGGCTTCATTTAGAAATATTCCATACCTTACCGTTTGAGCGGCCAAGAATTTCTTCTTCATACATACATTCTGCCGTAATACATGGCGTATTGTATGTACCGGATCTCGTTGCACGGAACATAAACTCAACTGTAGTTTCTACAGGTCTGAAATAATCCCAGAAGTACTGAACTTCCGAATCAAATATTTCTCTGTTAGAAAGCCAGTTTTTATCATAGTCATACCAGTAGTAATCATCGTCATAATTGCGTGAATTATACTGACTGCCGGTTGTAGCAAATGCAGCATTTAATATTTCACATCCAGCCGGAACCGGAACACGCATAGCTACATATTCAAGATGGTTCGTTGATGAAACGTAAACTTTTTCTTTGTAAACATTTCCTTCAACAAGATTATCATCCGTAACAAGTTCACCTGTCTTTACGTCATAGATTTCTGAGTAAACACAGATACCTTCATCACGGGCAACCTGTTTTTCCGGCGGAATAGCGTACTTCATGGAAATAGTATAATAAAGATTTCCAGTACCGCTCTTCCTGAATTCTACAGGAATCTCAACATTATCTTCTTTTGAAATGTCACTGAACTTTACGCGGCGGTCAACAGCTTCTGCACCCAGTCCTTTGAATTCTCCGGAAAGAACCGGCTTATCATTAAGATATGCAACTGCCTTAAAGTCCAGATTCTTAAGGTTACGTCCAAGAATATACTGATTAACGGCAACCATTACACGAACAGTTGTCATTGTTGAACTCCAGTATCCCTTAGAACTCTGCATCTTAAGAACTTCAAAAATAAGATGATCATTTACTTCATCATCCGGAGAAATCTTTGAGAACATCTGAAGCGGATATGTATAGTTTTCTATAGTATCTGACCACCAGTAATCATAATCCTTAGACTTGACTTCTGCACCTCTTGATGTAAATGTGATTCTGTTACGAATCTTCTTTACAAGTGCATCACGTTTTGCAGTCATGCCAAGCTTATCATATGTAAGTGCAACAAGACACATAGAAGACATATATCCGTCTGTATTCTTTTCTATAGCAGCAAGATTTGAAGCAGATGGTGTCTTTCCGAGAAGTGATGCTACATAATATTCATATGCTGCTGTCGAATAATTATCATTAGAGAAATCTCTTCCTGCAACACTGATAAGATATGATGCAAGATCATCAAGATCTATCTTCTTTGTAAACTTAATTCCCTTCTGTTTTGCAATGGCAAGTATTTCACCAATGCGGGCACTTACATAAGAATTAGAATATGTTCCCGAAGGCCAGTATGGGAAACCACCATCAGAAAGCTGAACGTTTTCCCATGAATTAATTTCATTTACGGCAACTTCTACAGGATCAGCAACCTCACTCTTAAGATTGAAGACATCGATATAGTCACCAAATGCAATCAACGGGAATACTTTACTTGAACGCTGTTCCATACATCCATACGGATAGCGGAATACATAGTTTACAGCTTCATGAAGCATACCAAGTCTTGTAGGATCAAGCTGAACATAGAAAGTTCCGACTCCGTCTTCCACAGCAGGAAGCTGTATCATTTCCTTCTTAGCTTTCTTTCCGTCTCCTGTAACAGAACCAATAGATGTAACTGTTTCAAAGATGTACGGCTTTTCGATTTCAAGCGGCAGATATACTCTTTCGTTTACCTTACTGCTTGTAACGGTAAGCTCAACTGTAATCCAGCCGTTTTTAATCGCATGAATATTAAACATAAGAGGCAACGTTGTTCCTGATTTTACAGAAATTGTCTTTGAAGGATTATCAATTACTTCTGCACGTCCAGGAACTCTCATTACACCGTTTTCAGACTTAACTTTTCCTGTCTTTTCTGTTCCTTCATAAAGGGTTACTGCAATTTCTACATCTTCATCAGTATCACAAAGATTAGAAACTACTGCACCAACTTCACTTACGTCATCAAGGCGAAGTTTTCTTGGAAGAACATGGCGGACAGAAATTGGATTTGCTACATCCATCTGAGATTCTTTAATTGAGAAATTATCTGTTGATACACCTACAGCAGTAATTCTATATGCAGTAAGAGTATCCGGCAAAGTAAACGTACAGCTTGCATTACCGTCTTTATCCGTCATCATCGTTTCAAACAATGCAGTCGGATCAAAATTCTTACGGTCTGAATACTTACCGTCTGCGTCACCACCTACAAGGTTTTTGATTTCATAAGTTACAGGATCCATAAGATATTCACGGTTATCGCCTCCGTAAACACAAAGAGGGAATCTGTATTCACTATAGAAATACTTAAGCGGATCAGGTACATGATAATTAATCAGGTCTACAACACCACGGTCTACCGCCATCAAGGTAATATCTGCACCGGAAACAGGCTTTCCATTCTTTGTAGCACGTACTTTTAACGTTGCCTTTTCACCTGGAAGATATGATTTTTTATCAGCAGTTATTTCAAGATCAAAGCTGCGGCTCTTAGTACTTACCATAAGGGTTGCAATACCAAAATACGGCTTCGGTTTATCTATATCCGGAGTATTGTAATCATTCTTCGGCATTCCTTTGCGGACAGAATATGAAGATACTGCTACATAAATAACAGGTACATATTGATCTTTAATATCAATATCAATAACTGATGAACTTTCGTTAAGTGTAATTACTTTTTCTTCAAAAATACCTTCACGCTCAACGGTTACCATGTAAGTTCCCTTTTCAAGAGGACTCTGAAGAAGAAGCTGAGCTTTTTCTCCTGCTTCATATTCATTCTTGTCCGGTGTAAGTGAAAGTTCCTGAGAATTATCATAACTGAACCAGTACCAGTCTCCGCCTGTTACGTAGAATGAACGTTCAGTAATAACAGGGTTTCCTGCTGAGTCTGTTGAAGAAATGCGGAGGGTATAATAACCGCCCTTCGGTGGAACAAACTTAAACTCTGTAGGAACAGAACTTCCGCTAAGAGTTTCTTTTCTGTCTATTTCAGTTACGTATTCTCTTTCATAACGGGTATTAATCTGTCCGTTCCATGATACCTGCTGAACTTCCTTCCAGGTTTCACGAAGCAGTTCTATACGGAGAGCATCCTTCTTCTTTGGAGGAAGAGCTGCTGCTGACGGAGTTTCTCCTTCAGGAGTTACACACGCATAAGTAAAGCGAACTTCTGTACCCTTCTTAGGGAATCCGCCGGAATTCAGTCTTTCAAGACCAAGATAATAGCGGGCCGGATGAACTATAACAGAAGTTGAAGAACTGATAGCCTGATTACCGGAATCCATTACTTCAATTTCTGCACGATAGTTGTACGGAACACCAAGTATTTTTTCTCCGCCTGTTTTCTGAGAGAGACTGGCTCTTCCGTCTGCACCAAGAACACCGGAATCTCTGTTAAGAGAAGTACGACCGTCATAATACTGACGTGTACCGAATGTCATGTTTTCAAATCTCTTTCCAGCCGGACGATAATATACAGGTTCACAAGACCATCCTGCTGAATATGAAGCTCCGCTCATGCTTCCGCCGCCAAGATACTGGGCAAGAACATCAACGTTAACTTCATCACCTTTATAATATGTAATTGCCGGTGCACTTGCCTTTACTTCAAAACGAAGACGCTCAAAATACTGCACCTGAACTGTACAGCTTGAGCTTTCTCCACCATTTCTGTAAGAAAGACTGTAATAACCAGGCTCAATATCATCTGGAAGAACAAAAGTTCCATGAGTACATCCGTTTGAATCAAGACGTCCGCTTTCTTCATAATATGTACTTTCGCTCCAGTATGAATTTTCCTTAAGCTGGATAGTAAAATCTCTGTTTGACGGAACGGAATATTCTCCACCGGAAAGAGTACGGTCTATTACTTTAAACGAAACTTTTTCTCCCGGTTTATAAAGTCCACGGTCTGTAAACATAAATGTTACTTTTCTGGACTCTGCAGCTCTGGAAGGAGAATAAGAATCTACACCATAGCGCCACATGCTTGTTGTATTAGGATCAAATATAACGCGGTCATCTTTTGTTTTTGCTTCGATGTAGAGACGACGGTTATAAGAACTTACAGGTGAAGAAAAATTAAGGTGAACAAATCCGTTTTTATCCGTAGTACCGGTTGCTATCTTATCATAGTGGCTTGTTGAAGCAATTATATCTTCAGATGAAGCATAATATGAATCAATAAGATAAGCATTTACAGTTGCATCCTTTATTGTTTCTCCAGTTTTAAGACTGGAAACAAGGACTGCTGCCGTATCATATCCGTAGCGAACTGTAACACCAAGATCAGTTACCTGAACATAGATATTATTTTTATTAGTTGATGTTCTTGTAGAATAATATTCATTCCACCAGTCATAATATCTATATTCATATTCCATACTTGCAAGGAACTTTACAGCTCCGCGATATTCCTTACCGACTTTTACAAGTGAGTTTGTAAGATCTACTGCTTCAATAATAGTTGTATCCTGAGGTATTTTTTCAGGATCAAGCTCAGTTTTACGTACACTTGAATCCTTAGGAGATTTACCCTGATTATCTGCAATAGCCTGAACCGAATATTCTGAACCGGATTTTATGTTCTGATGTTCAAATGCAATTTTTGGAGTAAACTGCGATTCAAGAATTTTACTGCCATAATCCTTAAATGCCGCATAGCTTCTTGCACTTGGAATCTCTATCTCTTTTTCGTAGTCTCTTCCCAATGACCTTCCATAAACATCTCTAATAGACATGTCAATTGTAAGGGTATAAGTTGAATTATATTTTACAGGAAAGTTAGAAAGGATAACGCGTGCTCCGCTGAGGGATACATTTTCTTTTTTTACAGTAAATCCTTCCAGGGAAGTTGAAATATGTTTTGCAATTTCTGCTTCTGAATCTGCCTTAAGCGGTGTATTAAATACAACAACTACAGGATTGGAATAATTTGAAGCATATCTGTCCAGATAACAGTCCGTAACTCTGAAGCTAGGTATCGTATTAAATGAAAGAGAGCAGTCTTCTTTTGTAGGAGCATTTCCCTCTTCATTTACAGAACCGCGGGGTAAAGTTACTCTTACTGTTGAATCTTCCTCAAGATCTTTCTTTAATGCAAGAACAACTTCACTGTCAATATTGCCGGCCTTGATATCAAAAGGAATATCATCTCCGTAATTCGAAACTTTAAGATACTTTTTTATAACGTCAACATTTACTTTTGTATTAAAAAGAACACCAACATCTTTTGCCTGCTTAAGCGGTACTCTCGAATTATCCACATACAGACCTGAAGATACTTCTGTATAACCAGGATGAAGGGCAATAATCCTTAAATTTTCTGAATGAAAACTGAACGTTGTTGTTCCAGAAATTCTTTCTCCAGTCAATGCCTTTAAGTCTTTTTTAACGTTAACAGTATACACTTTGAGAGGTATCACTTCATCTGTAGAAATAAAAGAAAGTGTACTTGTTGTTGTCCATTTCCAGTAACCGTTTAACTGCGGCTCAATGGAAGCGTAATCACAGACAGCCGTCTGCTTACCCAATTCCTTGAGGGAAACAACCGGTTTTGTAAAATGAATCTGAATCTGCGGATATTTAATATCTGCTGCCAGTTCATCTTCCGGAGTAAAACTGGATACTTTAAAACCAACATCTTCCGATGCTGATTTTCCATTTTTCTTACTGCCGGCCGCAAAAACCGTAACAGTCGCTGCACACAGAATCAGTAATCCTGTGATGAGTGAGAATTTACTTTTTTTTATGTTCATAAAATACCTCATAGTAAAGTTTAATATTTTTTTATGTTATGGTAAACTATTTTCCATGGCTCTCAAAATTATTATCGGTTCCGTGATTTTTATCACAGTTGGATTAATTTTCTGTATAACCGGCATGATTCTAAAAACTTCCTCAAAGCAAAATGCCGCTTCAAAAATTACAGGAACTATTTTTTATCTGATCGGTGCCATTACACTGATATCAGGAATACTCGGTATCTGTTTCAAAAATGAAATCACCAGAACAGTCCTTCAGTTTTATGCACTTATATATCTGGTGATAATTTCAATCGTTTTCTTTATAATTACGAAACTCATTAAAATCAAGTCCTGACAACAAGACAGAAACTTAAAAAACTCAGAAGGAAGCTTATATGAAAGAAACTCTTCATCATGTAAAAGCAAGCACACAATATAAACGTGAACACAAACCTGATTACGGCCACGAAAAAATACAGATTCTTTATGAAGACAAAGACATCGCAGTAATTTTAAAACCAAGCGGAATGCTTTCTGTTCCTTATCCGGGAAGCAAAGCCCGCACAGCTCTTGATGTACTGGAAAAAATCATGCGCAGCAAAGGTACATGGACAAAAAACCACAGACCTTTTACTGTTCACAGGCTTGACCGGGACACTTCCGGTGTAATGATGTTTGCCCTTAACGAAACTGTTCAGCATAAAATCATGGCTACATGGCACACAATGGTTACCGAACGGCTTTATCATGCAGTTGCAGAAAACCCGAAAGACAATAAAAAAATTCTTCCGGACTCAGGGCTTATTGATGATAACCTTGCACAGAATGCACATCATGTAGGTTATGTTCCAGGCGAAGATGATAATGCTAAAACAACAGCCGCCCGCACTCATTATAAAATCATTGAACGGGGAGCAACCCATACTCTTTTTGAACTTGAACTTGATACCGGCAAAAAAAACCAGATACGTGCCCACTTATCAAACAAAGGATATCCTCTTGCAGGAGATGAAAACTACAGGGCAAAAACAGATCCTTTCCACAGACTGGCCCTTCATGCAAGAAGCCTTAAATTCATTCATCCTGTAACAGGAGAAAAAATGCGCTTTGACATTCCTGAGCCGGAAGAATGGCTTAACTACGTAAAAAAAGGAGACAGCCATCCTGCATTACCAGTCTGGCTTCAGAAACAGAAACCTGAACACAAACCTTCCTCATCTGTAATAAAAACAGAATCCAGAAAATCCCTGCGACACATGAATTTTATAGAACGCGGTCAGCATTTTTCTAAATAAAGGTCCGGTAAAATAAAAATGAAATCACTCTTTACTAAAAAATTCATTACGGCACTTTCTCTTTCTTTTCTGTACACAGCGGCTTTTGCTTCAACAATAACAGATTATAAAATTTCCGGCTTAAAAAAAACAAAACCAGAAACTTTAAAGCCTTATCTTGATACTTTTTTAAATAAAGATTCAGAAGAAATCGACCTTCACGAAATAGAAACAACCCTTAGAACTTACGGAATTTTCTCTGACATAGAAGTTACCCTTACAGAAACGGAAGGTGATGAAAATGCAGAAACAGATTCTAAAACCTCTGCACTGAACATAAGTCTTAAAGAAAAAATAACATTACTTCCTTTACCTTTTGCATTCTATTCATCTAAAAACTACGGAGGCGGACTCTTTATCCTGAATTCAAATGCTTTCGGAAAAAAAGATGTACTGGCTGCCGGAGGAATGATTCTTTCTGACAGAATCTTCGGAATGTTTACCTATTCCCACGCCCCGGAAAGCAACTCTTTAGGATGGTCTTTATTTTCAAGTGCAGGTAAAACAGATCACACAATTACTGATATCAGCGACAAAGAATTAATCAAATACTACAACACTGGTTTTTCTTTTTCAGGCGGAATTTCTGAACGACTAAATTCCTTTTGTACTTTAAGCCAAAACATCGGCTACTCTTACAACAATTTTTCGGACTGTGAATACAAAGACAGTCACAATATAAATACATCTGTTGCTTTTAATGCAAACTTTTCTGACTGGAACGGCTACTTTCTTCTTACAAAATCACTTAACCTTAGAGGAGGGGCCGATTATTCGTCAGTCAATGATTTTTCTGAAAACGCCTCTTTCAGCCTTACTCTGCAGAACAACTTTTTTACCCCAAGAATCCGTTCAATTATCGACTTAAAAACTTCTTACCAGCATGGAGTTTCTATAGAAAACAAAAATTCTGCCAGTGACTGCGGGCTAAAAATAATATCAGGCAATTTTGTTTCTACAGAACTTGCCCTGGCCAGACTTTCTCTTGAAGGGGCCGTATACAAATCTTCTGCAATAACCATGTCCCTTCTTGGTTCCTACGAAGCAGACTTTGCCAAAGACTATGATGATTCTGCCGCTATATGCCATGGTCCGGGATTCGGATTCTATGTCTATCTGGAAAAAATTGCACTTCCAGCCCTTGGATTCACCTACTCATACAACGTTAACAAAAAATATTCTACCTTCAACTTTTCATTAGGCGCTTCCTTCTAAATTTTTAAAATAAAAAAGCCCCGGACAATCTGCTTATCCGGGGCTTAACTTTACTTATCTACAATCATCAAACCTTAAACTGATCTACTTCTTTTCCAATCTTAAGAATGGATTCCTTCATCTGGTTAGAAAGATCAGAAAGAGCCGCACCTGTTTCATTAATCTTGCGGGCTCCGGCAGACATTTCTGTCATTCCGTCTTTTATGCTGAACGTTGCTTCCTGAAGAGTTTTAATCTCTGCAAGAATAGCCTTGTTTCCTTCAGCCATTTCTACAGAAGCTGTCTTTACTTCATTTGAAGTGTCATTCATGCTGTTAAGGGCAAGACTGATCTGTTTAGAACCTTCATTCTGTTCAAGCATTGCATTTGTAATTTCATGAACAAGATTATTTGTTGAATTGATTCCGTTAAGAACTTCAGTGAAAGCATTACTTGCAACCTGAGAAGCGTTAACGATTGATTCAATACTTGCAGTTATAGTAGAAAGCTGCTTACCGATTGTCTGTGACTGAGAACTTGAATCCTCAGAAAGCTTACGGATTTCATCAGCAACTACTGAGAATCCCTTTCCTGCTTCACCGGCATGAGCTGCTTCAATAGCCGCATTCATGGCAAGAAGGTTTGTCTGTTCTGCAATACCGGAAATAACGGCATTTGCTTCCTGAAGGGCCTGACTTTCACGTTCAATTTCTTCAATTCTGGCATTAACATCATTCTGCTTCTGAACACCAACAATTGTTTTCTGCTCAAGGTCTTTAAAGGATGCTGCCATTTTCTGAACTGATGTATTAACCGAATTAATATTACCGATCATCTGCTCAACGGCTGCACTTGCCTGTGTTACAGCTGAACTCTGTGATTCAATCATACGGTTAAGGGATTCAATATTTGAGGCAATTTCATTTACAGCACCGGCTGTCTGATGTACAGAATCTGTCTGGAATCCAACCTGTCCGCCAAGACTTTCAATGTTACTGATAATCTGTGTAATGGCAGCGGCAGTATCTTCCGTAGAATTCTGAAGAAGTTCACCTGCATCAAAAAGTTCTACCTTTGATTCCTTCATTGTCTTGATGATTTCCTGAAGTTTTTCAGAGAACAGGTTGAATCCGTCTACCACACGACCGATTTCATTATTTGTATTAATGTGAATTCTCTGTGTAAGGTCAGCATCACCAGTAGCAATTCCGCGGATTGTGTTTTCTACAACTGTAAGAGGCTTTAATGAACGGAACAGCATAACTCCAACTACAATCACTATCATAACGGCAAGAATGACTCCACCGATGATAAGAAGCTGAGTTACAAGAGTTGCAGTCGTAAATATACGCTCCTCATTAAGAAGAACAAAAAGTTTCCATGGAGTACCGGTTACTGACTGTGCAAAGAATACTTCTTTTGAACCATATTCATTTACAATAGTTCCGTCTACATCGCCTTCAGAACCCCACGCTCTTGAAAGACTGTTGTATGATTCAGGATACTTTTCTTTAATTGCTTCAAGAGATTTTGCATACAAATCTGTTGGAATACTTGTTCCCACCAGAGCACCGTTTGAACCGAACATTACAATCTTACCGATGGAACCGAGGTCAATTTCTGCAAGGGCATCGGATACTGATTCAGGATTCATTACACCATAGAAAAGTCCGATTGTCTTATCCTTATATTTGGCAGCCTTACAGACATGAACGACTGTTCTTCCTGTAGTACGGGCAACAACAGGGTTATCAATGTAACTATCTGCTCCCTGCTTTATTATTGCCTGGAAATAATCACGGTCTGAAACGTTAGAAGTTTCTCCGTGATCGGTATAGTTAACGCCGTTTTTATCAACATAACCGATGTATTCAAATACTTCTGATCTGTTATGAATGCGATTTGTCATCCATTTTACAATTTCTTCTGTGGATTTACCCTGCTGTACAATATCTGCATTTGCATAATAATCCATTTTTGAAAGATAACTGTCTATCTGATGCTCATAAACAAGGGCACTCTGCCTGGAAAGTTCCTTGTACTGCATGAAAGTATCTTTTTCGATTTCTCCACGTGCAGATACAGAAACAACTAAAATCTGAACTGCATCAAGAACAACTACTGTCAATGCAATAATCATGGCAATTAAAACAAAAAGTTTGCCATTTTTACGTTTTGCCTGATTCATCATACCTCCTGAAATTGAAAACCCAACTAAATAATATAACATATATAAATAAAATCAGTCATCAGTATTATAAAAAAATTGCGTAAAATCAAAAAATATTACACCTAATCGTTAATCTGACACCTTTTAAAATCACCAATTTGAAGTTAATTAACCCCCGCAAAACAAATTTTGCATTGAAACATTCTATTTTCATCTATATAATTGGGTTCCGCACTAAATGTTTTTACATGGAGAAACACGATGGAAAAATTGAAGATACTTCTGGCAAAAGGCCGTATTTATGAATCAGTTTATTCTCTTTTAAATGACGTTGGAATTACACTTTACCTTCCTGACAGACAATACTTTCCTATCACAAATCAGGACGATCTGGCATTTCAGGTTGTAAAGCCTCAGATTACAAGTGCCCTTCTTGCCCAGAATAAGGCAGATGTAGGATTCAGCGGTAAAGACTGGGTTTACGAAAACGGAGTTCAGAACGATGTTGAAGAAATTATGGATCTTGGCTTTGATCCAGTACGCATTGTTGCTGCAATTCCAGAAACAGTAGATTATGATTCCCTTCTTAAAAAGCCGCTTACAATTGCAACTGAATATCAGGCATTAAGTTCTAAATGGATTGCTGATAAAAAAATCGACGGCAAGATTTTCCGCACCTGGGGAACTTCCGAAGGTTTTGTTCAGGATACTCCGGATGCACTTGCTCAAGTTCTCATTGACAACACATCAACCGGTTCTTCCCTTAAAGCAAACCGCCTTAAGATTGTAGATACTTTAATGGAATCTTCTACAAGAATGTATGCTTCTAAGGAAGCCCTTAAGGATCCTGCTAAAAAACAGAAGATCATGGAACTTAAGATGCTCTTTGAAACAGTTCTTGCTGCACGTTCACGCGTAATGCTCGAAATGAATGTTTCCGAAGAAAAGTTTGACGGACTTATTAAAGGTATTCCTTCAATGAAAAGCCCTACTGTTTCTCCACTGTTCGGAGGAAACGGTTATGCTGTAAAGATTGCCGTTAAAAAATCAGAAGTTCCTACACTTCTTCCACAGCTTCATGCTCTCGGTGCAACAGACATTGTTGAGTACGGGCTGCGCAAAGTCTTAATGTAATCCTTATCCCAGCATTACATCCAGGGTCATCATCAAAGTAAAGCCAAATGCAAACAGAATCGTGCCTATATTTGAATGATAGCCCTGTGACATTTCCGGAATCAATTCTTCAATAACAACGTACATCATTGCACCTGCTGCAAATGCAAGAAAATACGGCAGACTTGGAATAACTAAAGTTGCCAGTAAAATCGTAAGTACAGTTCCAATCGGTTCAACAATACCGGAAAGCGTTCCATATAAAAAAGAACGGCGGCGACTCATTCCTTCTGAGTTTAAAGGCATGGAAATGATTGCCCCTTCAGGAAAATTCTGTATTGCAATTCCAAGGGCAAGACTTAATGCACCCATTGCCGTTATTCCGCTGTTCCCGGCAAGATAGCCTGCATAAACTACACCCACAGCCATTCCCTCCGGCAGATTGTGAATCGTAACTGCAAGCATAAGCATTGTTGTTTTTTTAAGATGGCTCTTCGGACCTTCAGCTTCTTCACTTCCCAAATGAAGGTGCGGAACAATAACATCTATAAAAAGTAAAAAAAGTATTCCTGCCCAGAAACCAATGACAGCCGGCAAAAACTGAAGCTTTCCGTAAGAGGCAGACTGTTCCAGTGCCGGAATTATTGAACTCCAGACTGAAGCTGCAACCATTACACCGCCTGCAAATCCCTGAAGGGCTTTTGTAAGTTTTTCGTTCATCTTTCCACGCATAAAAAATACGCAGGCTGAACCTAAGGCTGTTCCCAGAAAAGGAATCATTAACTGAAGAAATATCTTTATTTTTTCTGCCATGGTTTTATTTTATCACGCCCGTCTCTTTTATTTCTATATAAATACAGCAGTTATATTCTCATCAGGGTATTGTAAACCTTATGAACACAAACAGGTTTACAATATTTTAATTTTAGTATACATTGCATTCATCATGGATATAAACCAACTCACCCAAGAAATATTAAACGGAAGGCGTTTGACCAGAAATGATGACCTTTCTTTTTTTGAAACCTGCAACTTTGAACAGCTGTGTCAGGGTGCCGATCTTATCAGAGAAAAACTCCGCGGAAACAAAATAGACCTCTGCTCCATTATCAGTGGAAGAAGCGGCCGGTGTCGCGAAAACTGCAAATTCTGTGCTCAAAGTGCCTGGAACAAAACAAACTGCACGGAATATGAATTCTTACCGGAAGAAAAAATAGTTGAAAAGGCAAAAAATGATGCCGCAGAAGGAGTTCACAGATTTTCTATTGTTACAGCCGGCAAAGCTTTAACAGGAGAAGAATTTGAAAAAGCTGTACATGCTTACAAAACAATTCACGAAACTGTAAACATCGATTTATGTGCATCTTTCGGTTTTCTTACAAAAGAGCAGTTTATAGAATTAAAAAAAGTTGGTGTAAATACCTATCATCATAACATAGAAACTTCCAGACGTTTTTTTCCAAACATCTGTTCAACTCACTCTTATGAAATGAAAATCCAAACCCTTAAAATCATAAAGGAATGCGGTATGAGAATATGTTCCGGAGGAATTATAGGAATGGGAGAAACCATGGCCGACAGAATAGACATGGCTCTTTCTCTTTCTGAAATCCCTGTTGATTCAATTCCGATTAATGTGCTTACACCTGTAAAAGGCACACCTTTAGAAAACCAGAGTCCATTATCCGCGGAAGAAATTTTAAGAACGGTTGCAATTTTCCGTTTTATTAATCCTCAGGCTCAGATACGGCTGGCTGCAGGAAGAAAATACTTACAAAACGGTGGTTCTGCTGCATTTACTTCCGGAGCAGATTCAACTATAACCGGCAATTTTTTAACTACAACCGGAACAGATACTGAATCTGATAAAAAAATGTTTGCGCAATTAAATAGAACAATATAAAAAAGGAGGCATGATAAAAAGTACTTCCCTGTACTAAAGTACGCCTGCGTACTTTCTATCATTTGCGAATGCATTCTAAAGCCTGCATTCGCTGTCTGCGACATCCGTGTCGCACAACTGCCGTTGTGGCTTTAAAGGAGTTTTTAAAATGAAAAAAAATGTTGCTTTTACATCTGCCATTATTGCACTCTTTGCTGCAATTATCTGTATTGGCTGTGTTATTAGAATTCCGCTGGGACTTGTTCCTATTGTCTTACAAAACGCTCTCTGCATTCTTACGGGAACAATTCTCGGCGGTTTACTTGGCGGTGCACCAACTGCACTGTTTATAGTTGCCGGATTAATCGGACTGCCGGTATTTGCAGGAGGAAGCAGCGGTTTTGCAGTTCTTCTTGGTCCTACAGGCGGATTTTTTCCGGGTTATCTTTTGGGAGCAATAATCGCAGGACTTATTGCAGGAAAACCTGACATTCAGCAGAAAAAGTTTTCCGCCGTTAATGTTATCCGTGTTTCTGTGGCAATAATTGCTGGTATGATTATTCTTTACATTCCGGGAACAATTCATTTTGCACGCTGGGCTTTATCTAATTCTAAAGTTCCTGCAGACAAATCTGCTTTTGCATTTACAATGTCTGCCTGCGTACTTCCATTTATTCCGGGTGATATCATAAAAACCGTTATATGCATTCCTGTTGCACTTGCAGTCAGACCTGTTCTTGCACAGTACCGCCGTTAATATTATTGTCATCCTTATGAAAGCTTTAAGTATTAAAAATATTTCTAAAACTTTTGAAACAATAAACGGTCCCCGTCAGGTTTTAAAAGATGTTTCTTTTGAACTTGACGAAGGACAGTGCCTTGTTATTGGTGGAGAAAACGGTTCCGGTAAAAGTATAATGATGTCCATTATTGCCGGACTTGAAAATGCAGACAGCGGCTCTGTAGAAATTTTTGAAGAATCTATAAATAAAAAAAATACAGTTAAAAAAGTTGGTCTTGTTTTTCAGGAAGCGGAAACTCAGATTCTTGGAGAAACACCTGCAGAAGATATTGCTTTTGGTCCTAAAAATCTCGGCTGGAAAAAACCTGAAGTAAATCAGGCTGTAAGTACTGCTTTAGAAAAAACAGGACTTACGGAAAAAAAAGATTTTACTGCACGGTTTTTATCTGGCGGAGAAAAGCGCCGTCTTGCCGTAGCCTGCATGCTTGCAATGAATCTTCCTGTCATAATTCTTGATGAACCTTATGCAAATCTTGATTACGGCGGAGTAAAGCAGGTAAACGCCCTTATAAAAGATTTAAAGTCCCAGGGTAAAACCGTCATCATTCTCAGTCATGAAATTGAAAAATGTCTTGCCCTTGCAGACAGGTTTATAGTTTTGTTCCGTGGAGTTAAAGTCTTTGATGATATTCCTTCAAAAATTTTAACTACAGATGTTGAACAGTGGAACATCCGTAATCCTTTTAATTCATATACCAAAGTTGAAGATTTAATCTGGTAAATTTTTTTTACCATTCTGGAGAAAATAATGCCTTTTAATTATAAAACCGGAAATTCTTTTTTACATAAAATGCCGGCATGGTGCAAAATACTTTTTATTCCGCTGTTTAATGTTTTTATTTTTAAATCGCATTTTTATATTGCCGTGCTTTTTTTAGTTCTTCAATTTATTCTCTGCTGTTATCTGCATTTTACTTTAAAAGAACAGCTTAAAGATTTTTCTCCGATAATTTTTTATGCAGTGCTTTTATATTCTACTGGTTTTATTGCCAGATGGATTTCTGCTTATTTTTCTTCAGAGGAATTTTACAGACAGATGTATTTGAGCGTTAAATATGCTGCCGCCGTTAATTTTAAAAATGCTGAAACTGCAGTTCTGCTTTTAAAACTTTTTTGTATTATTCAAAGTGCCTCTCTGGTTTTCAGAACTTCTACATCGCTGCAGATTCGTGAAGGTGTCGGTACGATTGAAGGCGCTGTAAGAAAATTTCTTCCGGTCTCTAAGAAAAATACATTTACAAATATGCTTTCTTTATTTATATGTTTTATTCCCATGGTTTTTAAAAACTGGAATCAGTGTAAAAGAGCCTGGTTTGCCCGTAAAGGCCGCTCTGGAATAAAAATGTACGCCGCACTCTTTCCTGTATTTTTTTCTGTAGGTATCAAGCAGGCCTACAATGCCGCCAGAGCAGTTGCTGTCCGGGAGGGGTGAAAGGAGGGAATCAGCTCTATTCTTGTTAAGTGCTTATCTACAAAATATTTTTTTTCTTACAAAGATGACTTTTTGGTTTTTAATTTTTTTAGAAAGCTTAATTAAATCGTCTTTTGAAAGAGATAACTTATCTGCATAAATACATATTTTTGAATCTTCAGGAATATACTGAATCAAATCAGAAAACTCATCTTTATATATTACTGTATAACAATTATCCCCATTATCGACAACAAGTTTTATTTTTCCTTTATTTTGACGAATAAATTTTTCAGAATTATAATCACACTCCGTATTACAATCTAAGAAAAAAACTAAACAACATGCCAAAACAAAAACCACTACAAACAGTATAATTATAAAAACTTTAATGGCACAACATTTTTTCATTTCATCATCCATAAAATAAAAGTACAGAATCAAAACCAATGCCGCAAAACCTGCAACAAACAAAACCAGTCTGTATATACAATTATTCTTTATTTCACACATAATTATTTATCTAAAATCTGCGTTTGAAATTTTATGCTTCCTGATTTAGATGTCGTTCCTTTTACAATTTGTGAATAGGAGATAAGCAATATAAATACAAGTAGAGCAAAAATACATGTTGTAAAAAAACATACAACACCATTATTTAATCTTTTTACAAACTCCATGAATTCAAAAAGTAATAAACCATATGAACAGATACTGACAATCCATCCTGCAGCTATTGTTAATTCTGATTCAGAAAATGCTTTTCCTGCTTCATATGTTTTATGAAGAGGTCCAGTTATCGAATCTTCCAGAAGCATGAGATGATTTTCCCAATTTTCCTGCCAGTGTTTTGAACCCCTACTAGACAGCAACCATGAAACACAAAAGAACAGACCTAAACCACTTAAGACTATTAAAGGAATTTTTCCATGTAAATAATAAGTACCGTTTTCACATTTTCTTTCATATATTTTTGTAAGAACATGGTAATATGCTGTATAAATAGAAACGATAAATGCCCAGAAAAAAGCTGCCCGTTTCCAGAAAAGTTCTATTTCAAATTTACGGATATCACTTGCTTCTTTATACGCAGCTTCTTTTACACTATTATTTAAAAAAGCACATTCATACTCTTCTTTTGAAATATTCCTACGATGCCAATTTATTTTCATAACACATTAACTCTTTGTAAAACTATAACCAAGAACTAACAACTTTGTTGTTTCTACTAAATTTGAAACTTGAGGAGACCACCCTTCTATATCCTCAAAAACGACACTTAAAAGATTTGTACATTCCTTAAATGCATTCTGTTCTATTGTTATAACAGAAGCCGGAATATATACACTCTTCAAACTTGTACATCCATAAAATGCATACTTTCCTATCGTTATAAGTGAAGCAGATATCTCCACGTTCTGCAAACTTGTACAACCAGAAAATGCACACGATCCTATTACTGTGACTGAATCAGGTATCTCTACACTCTTCAAACTTGTACAACCAGAAAATGCACCGTAAAACCCAAGTTGAATGTCACCTCCCTTTATTGCTGTAACTGAATCAGGTATCTCTACGCTCTGCAAACTTGTACAACCATAAAATGCACTCCATTCTATTGCTGTGACTGAATCGGGTATCTCTACACTTTTCAAACTTGTACAACCATAAAATGCTCCCGATCCTATTGCTGTGACTGAATCGGGTATCTCTACACTTTTCAAACTTGTGCAACCAGAAAATGTATACATTCCTATAGTTGTAACTGAATCGGGTATCTCTACACTTTTCAAACTTGTACATCCAGAAAATGCTTCCGATCCTATTGTTGTAACTGAATCAGGTATCTCTACGCTCTGCAAACTTGTACAACCATAAAATGCACTCCGTTCTATTGCTGTGACTGAATCTGGTATCTCTACGCTCTGCAAACTCGTACAACCAGAAAATGTATACATTCCTATAGTTGTAACTGAATCAGGTATTTCTACACTTTTCAAACTTGTACAACCAGAAAATGTATACATTCCTATAGTTGTAACTGAATCGGGTATCTCTACACTCTTCAAACTTGTACAACCAGAAAATGCACTACCTCCTATTGTTGTAAGTGAATCTGGTAACTTTATACCTTGCAAAACTATACAGCCTCTAAATATAGATATAGAGCTTTCTATAGTAGATATACCTAATTCAGTTAAATCAAGACTAACAGGTGAAGCCGATGAACATATTATGGATAATTTATAAAAAAAACTGGAATCATAAGAAGGTTCTGCTCTATCTTCAACAACTTTTATTTCATAAAGATCAATTTTCTCATCAAGAGACAAGTTCGGCAAATCACTGACAGTTACCGTAATACTTTTCACAACTTTCTCATCTTCACTTTTACATCCAACTAAAAAAATTCCAAAAGTAACTAAAAAAACAGACAGAACAAAACGTAACTTCATACCTCTCTCCATAGGCTATAGATTTAAGTTAATAGAGTATATAATGCTATACACTAATCAGTATACAGCTTAAAAAGTCATAAATCAACAAATCTGTGATTTACAATGCTATACAGAGGTTTGATATGACTGAAGATTTTTTTAGAGACAGATTACGGTTTTTAAGAAACGAAAAACATATTTCAGCACGAGAAATGAGTCTGTCTTTAGGACAAAATGAAAGTTACATCAACAAAATCGAAACCGGAAAAGCTTCCATTTCAATAACCTCTTTTTTAAACATCTGTGAATTCCTAAATATTTCTCCATCTGATTTTTTTAATCCGGAAGTAAAAAATTCAGCATCTATCCAGGAAATTATAAAATATTATAAAGCACTAAATCCCCATCAGGCAAAATACATTCTTGAACTGTTAAAAGACTTAAACAAATGCACGAACATTTTATGAAAAGAGGTTAAACATTAAAACAGATTTTATCCAATTTTTCCTTTTCTTGCCTTCTTTGCCAAATCTTCTTTGTTTTTATAAGAACCAGAACGACTTTCAACAGCTAATACTGTAATAACAAGTTTATCATCTTCAAGATAAGCAATAATTCTATAATTTTTAAATTCCGAACTTTTAAAGCGCCACAAACCTTTGAGATTGCCAACTAATTCAGTACCACCAGCTTCATAAAGCTCTTTTTTGTTTTTTGCCGGTATAATCTTTTCTTCTAAATAGGTCTTTATTGAGTGTTTAACCGATTCTCCCAATTTTGCAATTTGTCTTTTAACTTTTGGAGAAAATCCCACTGCAAACATTAATTAAAAACCTCATCAAAAGAATAGCTTTTCTTACCCTCAGCAATCCATTCATCATAAGACTGTTCAGCAAGATAGTAATCTTCCATTTCGTCTAATTGCTGTTCAATAGCTTTTGTTGCATAAAAAGTTTTTGTCCTTCCTGTTTTTAAAGCAAGATTTGTAAGTCTTTTTTCTAATTCAGGTTTTAATCGTAATGCTAACATATTGTCCTCCTTAACATGCTATACAAATATAGCATATTAAGGCATAAACTGTCAAAAAAACTTAAACAAATGCATCAGACTTTAGGGTTACTTCTCCGGAAGAAAGGGTATGACGGCTTCCATCAGAACATTCAACGACAAGAGCGGCATCATCCGTTATATCTACAGCCGTTGCTTTATACATTCCCTGATCGCTGTCAGCCAGTGTATGAACTTCAACAGTTTTTCCAATTATAAACGACCGGGCTTTGTATTCTGAAATAACACTTGCCGTATCTTCCTGTAAAACAGATAAAACTTCTCCTGCAACAAAAGCAGCAAATTTTGCACGAGTTACAGAATTTTTCTTATCATTTTTATCAGCTGTTCCGTCAATAATTGAACCTGCAACTTTACTCAATCCGCTTTTTGAAAACTCTTCATTAGGTTCAATATTAATTCCAATTCCAATTATAGCTGAATCAATTATACCTGTTTCAAAATTTGCAGTTCCTTCCGTAAGAATTCCTGAAACTTTTTTTCCATTCAAAAAAATATCATTTATCCATTTTATAGAAGGCTCTGCACCATAAAGTTTTTCTATTGCACGACAGACTGCCACCGCACTGAATGCCGTTATACGAGCCGGATTCTTTACACCGCCTTCAGGCATAACAATTACAGAAAGATAAATACCGGTTTTTTTTGGAGAAACAAAAGTTCTGCCGGAACGTCCCCTTCCTGCAGTCTGGGATTCTGCAACAATAATTGAATTATTATACTTTTTTCCATCAGCAGTAAGTTCTCCCTTTTCATTTCTAAGAGAAGCACATTGAGACAATAATCTTTTTGCATAGGTATTTGTTGAATCTATCTCATTAAAACATTCAATATGACTTTCTGAAAATTGCGGGAATGCTGATTCAAATTCACGCCTGACTGTTTCTAAAGAAAAAATATCCGCCTGACCTTCAATCATGTAACCGCCGTTAGTAGTTCCGTTAATGCAGACACCGGCTTCCCTTAAAGAATTAATTGCCTTCCACACAGCAGCCCTGCTTACTCCACAGATTTTTGCAAGATACTCTCCGCTGACAGGTTCAGATTTATTATTCAATTCATTCAGTACTTTTTCTTTTGTCGTCATGTTCAACAGTATCTCATTTTACAATGTCGCTGACAATATAAAAAAAAAGTTGTATTATAAATTCATTCCAAAGTTAAACGGAATAAATGCAGATTGGAGAAAATTATGCGCACTGCCACAATCGAAAGAAATACTTCAGAAACACAAATTAAGCTTACCCTGAATCTCGACGGAACAGGAAAATGCGATGTTAAAAATCCTATTGGTTTTTTTGATCACATGCTCCGCTCTTTTTGCAAACACGGAATGTTTGATCTGACAGGTGAACTTAAAGGAGACCTGCATGTAGACCAGCATCACCTTATTGAAGATACAGGCATTGTTCTTGGACTTTGTTTTGCAAAAGCCCTTGGTGACTGTGCAGGAATTAACCGCAGCGGTTTCTTTATTTATCCTATGGATGAAGCTCTTCTTCAGGCCAGCGTTGATTTTGGAGGAAGATCTTTCTTAGTCTGCAATGCAAACCTTACTAATATTCCTCTGGTTTCAATTTCTCCAGACGGAACAGAAGCAAGTTTTCAGACAGACTGCTTTGAAGATTTCTGGCAGGGATTTACTGCAAATGCAAAATGCAATCTTCATCTTGATACAATCCGCGGAAGAAGTGATCATCACAAAATGGAAGGATTATTTAAAGCAGCTTCCCGTGCCATAAGAAGCGCTGTTGAAATAGATCCGAGACGTAATGGTGAAGTTCCTTCAACAAAAGGTTCTATCGGAAGCTGATAACTGATTTAAAATTTTTTATCGGTTCAGAATAAAAGGGGCTGTCCAAAAAGTTCAAAAAATGTCATTTTCGGTCAAAAAGTGTCATTTTCGGGCTCGATCCGAAAATCCCCCTGCATGAGATTGCCGCATCAAGTGCGGCAATGACAGGGTGTCGAGCACGGCAATGACTCATGCTGAACGCTACTTATTGGTCATCCCCATTTTTTTTGCCTGTGACATTTCATGCAAGAGCTGCAACCGGATCAAGCTTTGCTGCACGGGAAGCAGGACTTAATCCAAAAAAGATTCCTACAAAAACTGAAAATACAAAGGCAATTATGCAGGACTGCCAGCTGATTATAAAAGAAAGGGATCTTACAAATTCAACTGCAATACTTAAAAGAATTCCAAGAATAATTCCGATAGTACCGCCCATTAAAGTAATGCTTGCAGATTCAATCAGAAACTGCTGCCTTATCACTGCCGGACTTGCCCCCAGCGCTTTACGAATTCCTATCTCCTGACGACGTTCCGTTACTGTTACAATCATTATGTTCATGATTCCGATTCCGCCGACTAAAAGAGAAATTGCAGCAATTGCAGAAAGCATGATGCTCATTGTATTTGTTATGGAACTTATCTGTTCAATAATTGTCTGCATTGAAGTTACGTTTACCGAGCCTTCCGTTCCGCTGACCTGTTCACAATACTCTGTAATTGTCGTTACGAGTTCCGTTGCTTTTTCCGTTGATACAGCCTGAACCATAATCGTACTTGCTTCAGGATTTGCCTTTATCTTTTTTGAATAAAATCCCCGGATTATATAACAGCCGGTCGTTGTATTTTCCATTCCGGAAGTCTGTTCCTTTAATACCCCGCAGACAGTAAAACTGAATGAAACTTTACTGACAACAACATTGACTATTTTTCCTACAGCATCACCGTTTGGAAAAAGAGAAGAAGCAATTTCACTTCCGAGAATTATTTTCTGAGTTCCCATAACATTATCCGTTACAGAAAAATAATTTCCGCTTTCAAGCTTTAATCCGTATTCCTGAAGATAATCAGTTTCAACAGCAGTTGCAGTAATCGAAACACTGGTATCTCCGTAAGATACAGTCATGCTGCAGGTATTTTTGTACCAGATTTTTTTTATGTTTTCGATCTGACCAAACATTGTTTCTCTAAAAGATTCATTAAACTGAAGAGAAATCGCTTCCCTCATTCGTCTTTTAAAACCAGAAGAAACGCTTACCATATCAAGACCGTTGGAACCAAAAGTATCCTGGACCTGTTTTGTTGAACTTGAACCCATACTCATAATTACAATTACTGATGCTACACCAATAATTATTCCAAGAAGAGAAAGAAATGTTCGTATTTTATTCCGTTTAAAATTTGAAAAAGCGTTTATAAAATCTTCCAGCACTTTACAGCTCCTGAGGATCCTGAAGTGAATCCTGCTGAATAAGTCCGTCAAAAATTCTAATGCATCTTTTTGATGCAGCCCCTACACGAGGATCATGAGTTACTATTACAACTGTTGTTCCGGTTTTATTTACTTCCCAGAATAATTTCATTACAGATTTACCGGTTTCGCTGTCCAAAGCTCCAGTCGGTTCATCTGCAAGAATTATTTTTGGTTTTGTAACAGTTGCCCGCGCAATTGCAACACGCTGCTTCTGACCACCGGAAAGTTCACTTGGATGATGATGAAGCCTGTCAGACAAACCGACTTTACCCAGCGCTTCTTCCGCAAGAATTATTCTGTCATGATGTTCAATACCAGCATAACGCAAAGGAAGCATTACATTTTCTAAAACAGTCATAGCCGGCAATAAAAAATACTGTTGAAAAACAAAACCCACAGTCTGATTACGAAGCACAGCCAGTTCCTTTTCTGACATGCGGGCAGTTTCTTTTCCGTTAATCTTTACAATTCCGTCAGTAGGTCTGTCCAGACAGCCAATCATATTCATGCAGGTAGATTTACCGGAACCGGAAGGCCCCATTATCGTTACAAACTCTCCCTGCTTAATGTCAAAGGAAACATCACGAAGAGCTTTTACTTCCGTTTCTCCCATTATGTAACTGCGCTTAACATGTTCCAGAGTTATTACAGAGTCTTCCACTAGAATCCTCCCGGCGGAGGACCGCCTGCACCAGGACTATTTTTCGTATTTGTATTATTTTTACTGTTCTTATTTTTCATGTTCATGCCGCGCTGCTGTCCGGATTTTTCTGCAGAACTCTGAGCCTTAAGAATATCTCCGGCTTTTATGTCACCGCTTTCAATCCTTACGTATTCAACATCATAAGGACGAACAGTAACTTTTATTTTTTCATCAGAAGATTTTTTTACGACATAAGCTTCTTTACCGTCACGGGCAACAGCATATTTTTCTACGATAAGAAAATTCTCATCAGGTGAAATTTTTATTTTTCCGCTGAAAGAAAAATTTGGAAGAATCTCTTCAGGATAAGGTGAATCAATTCTCAGCTTTGCATTTACGACAGTCGCACCACGGCTTGTTACTTCGCCAATAGCAGGCCATCCTACAACATAACCGGTTATCAAACCTGAATGTGCCGGAAACGTAAACTCAACCGTCTGGCCTACAGAAAGTTTCGATACATCAGTTTCTGCAATTTCAACATCTGCAAGAAGATAAGAAACATCAACAAGAGTTCCTACAGAATCTTTTGCTTCAAGTGAATCTCCAACAGCAACATCAATATCTGCAATTATTCCGTCAAAAGTTGCCATTACTTTTCTTTCTGCAATTTTCTGAACTAGAGAAAGCCTCTCCGTTTCTTTTAACGCCAGCTCTTTTTTTGAACCGCTGATACGGGTAGTTTCCATTTCATAATCATGTTTGGCAAGATTATACTGCTGTGTCGTATCATCCAGCTGAATGATAATATCGCCTTTTTTTACATGATCTCCCTGCTTAACAAAAACCCCAACAACAGTTCCGTCAGAAAGTGCCTGCAAAGTCTGTTCCTGTGCTGCAGAAACAACCCCGGCAACATCAATTACATTTTCATATTTTTCCTGCCTTACTCTATATGTAACATTACTTATATCATCTTCAGCAAGAAAAGAACGTGCTGCAAACAAAACAACAATTACTGCGGCAAGTCCTGCCATAGAAAATACAGCTATTTTAATTTTCTGTTTTCTTTTCATTTATGATTCCCCACCTTGCAATTCATTACGATTCATTACATCTCATTACAATTCTTCATCCCGAACAAACAAAACTTTTGTTTCATTATTGTAAATGATAAGTTCAAGTGCATTTATCAAAAGTTTTATTCTGTAATTTTCTTTATTTACCTGTGCAGACTTATATTCACTTTCAGAAATAATTCCACGCTTTAAATACAACGCCGTATCTTTTTCCAAAGTAACATACATGTCATAATTTTCTTCAAGAACACTTTTATCCCATAGAATATCTGCAGCAGAAGTCCGTTGAGAAATTACAGCCGTTTCATAATCACTGTGAGCACTCTTTACGGCAAGCTCTTCTATCTTTGCAGCTTCCTCATCAGAAAGTTTCTGAAGTTTAGAAATTATAAACTGGCTCGGATTAAAACTAAGACCAAGTTTATAAATCGGATTGCCGGAATCTACAGGAACAGAAACACCAGCCGTAGCAGTCAAAGCCGTGGAATCCCATGTATAAGAAAGAGAAGCATCTACCGTATCTGCATATTTATTCTCTGTTGAATTTGAACCTGAAACTTTATTATCAAAAGTATATCCGGCAGAACCTTTTAATGTGTGAGTCTTGTCAGCTTTTCGTTTCAATTCATTTATGTAATTTGTCCAGACAGCATTTTCTATTTTTACGTAATTTTCTTTTTTAAATGAATCCACATTCACCGGTTCAACAGACATTATTTCTGACGGAAGAAAATCCAGCGCATTTTTTTCATCATAAGAAGTTCCGCACTTTGAAGCAAAAATCTTTACTTCCCGCTCAAGCTTATGTCTGTAAACTTCAACATTATGTTCATCAGTTTTTACTTCTGACTGCGCAAGTCTGTACGTTGTAGAACCGGTACTGTACCCCTGAGCTTTTATTTTTTCAAAATCGATTGTGTCTTCATAAAGACTTTTTTCTGCACTTACAATCTGAGAAGCAATTTCATAAAGAGATTTTAATGATTCATAAAACTCTGTTTCTGTTTCTAAAAAACCATTCTGAAGGGAACGTCTGGTTTCAAGATAATCCCGCTCTGCTTCAAGCAGTGTTATTTTTCTTTCTTCACCGGCACCGGAATAAATATCTGCCGCAAGACTTAAACTTGTAGACGTAAAAGTTTTTGAATCTTCATCTGAAGAAACAGAAACTGATGTAAAAGCACTTAAGGTTAAGTTTTCTGCCTGAGGAATTTTTACTTCAAGTTCCGGAGAAAATTCTATCTGAGTTGAATCTCCGCCGGTAATCGTAACCGTACCTGTAGAAAGCTGTACAGAAATTCCGTTTGAAACAGCCGTTGATTTTTTTGTTAATAACTTCTGCTGCACCTGACTCGTCAACTTTTGTAAATCCAAATCGTTTTTCAAATACCCTTCAAGCAGATCGTTTACATTCTGATGTGCATGACTCAACTGAGCTGCTGCCATCAACACAAAAATGTAAATTTGTTTTTTCATCAACTGACATTCTACATGAGTAATCACAGCCTGTACATAAATTGAGGTTTATTTTTATTTAAATCTGCTTTAAGTACGAAATCAGTTCAAATGGAGTAAGCGAAAAATTCACACTGCACTTTTGAGAAGCCAGGGCATGTGCCAGGGAAGCATGAACTGCACTCCCCAGAGAATTTTTATGCTGGGCAAGAAGCGCCGCCGCGAATCCCCCAAGAACATCTCCGCTCCCTGCCTTTGCAAGAGCAGCGGTGCCGAACACATTCACATAAATCCTGACATTTTCTTCAGAAGGATTTTTCTGAGCAATAACAACATCGGCACCTTTCAAAATCAAAGTAACGCCTTCAAATTCACTACAGAACTTTTTTGCACATTCAAGCTTGTTTTCCACAACATCAGCTGCTTCATATTCTCCAAGCCCAAGATGTTTCATCATGTTTGCAAATTCTTTAGGATGCGGAGTAAGTATTAAATTATCAAGTCCGCGGCGACTGTATAAAAGTTCCTTTAATTTTTCAGAAAACTTTTCTCCAGAAAGAATGTCGGCATCAAGCACAGCAGCAATATTTTTATTTTCAATCAGGGTTTCAAGGTATTCATTTCCGCAGTCATTATTTATACCAAGCCCCATTCCCAGTGCAACTGCTGTAGTATTTTCCGGCAGCTGTTTTCCCGTCATAAGTTCATAAGGAATGTTTTTATTTTCAAGACCGTCGGTTTTATCCACAAGACTTACAAGACCGCTTCCAAAATTTAATGCGGCAGTTCCTACAATTACGGAAGCTCCGGTTTTTTCTCCACTGTAAATTACCGTATGACCGAAGGTTCCTTTATGCACATTCTGTTTTTCTCTAATCGGAAGAACAAGATCTGATTCTTCAAGCAAAAATGCTTCCGGCTGTACCGACGGACAGTTTTCAAAAGAACTTCTGCTGATTCCAAGATCTGCAACTTTTATTTTTCCGCACATATCTTTTGAACGGTCCGTAAAGAGCTGTGTTTTTAATGCACCCATAGTAACCGTTACGTCTGCTTTAAAATAAATTCCTGAAGGAATATCACAGGCAAGTTTCAGCAGACCCTTTTCTTTATTTACAGCATCAAGAACAGCTTTTGCCTGCACCGGAAGTTCACCATGAAACCCGCTTCCAAAAATACAGTCAGCTACAGCTTTTAAATCAAAACTTGTTTCCGTTAAAAAATCATCCAGTTCATAAAAACTTATAAAATGAACTCCACTTTTTTTTGCACGCTCTTTCTGCAAAATACACATTTCACTCTTTGCTTCAAGAACTTCACAAACCGTTACAGAAACATCATGAGAAATAAGCCGGCGGGCAAGTGCATATCCGTCACCTCCGTTATTTCCACCGCCGCATAAAACTAAAACTGTCGGCCGTGATAAAAAAGGACCATTGCATTTTTTTATATAATCAGAGATTTCTTTTTCCATTGCAGCAGCTGCATTTTCCATCATAATATCTTCTGTAAGTCCAAATGTGCTGCGGGCTGCTTTATCAAGTTCACGTGTATCAGAATAAATTTTTTTCATTAAATATCTCCGTTGTCCTCAAGTGTATCATGTTTTACACAAATTGTAATTGCATCTTAAAATCAATAAAATATTCGTATGAATACAAACGATTTAAATAACATTCCGCTCTGGAATCTGGACAGTCTTTTTGCTTCAATTGATTCCGCTGAATATAAAGCAGCCGTTAACGAAACAGAGACTTTAAGAAAAACCTGTGAAGAATTTTTAGAAACAGCAGACCGTTTTACCCGGGAAGCAAATTCTAATTTTGATTTTGCACAGTGGCTTAAAACTTATCTTGAAACAGAAGACAAACTTATCGCCAGTGCACAAACTCTTTCTGCCTACGCTTACATTGTATATTCAACAGATACAACAAACACTGAATATATAAATAATCTTTCAAAAATCGATGAATTAAAAAATAACATTCATCAGCTGGAAATAAAATTTTCTGCAATACTCGTATCTCATCAGATTTATCTTGAAGAGTTTTACAATCGCTTTCCTGAATATGCCGAATACAAATTCCTTCTTGAAGAAATTCTTGAAGAATCAAAACACCTTATGTCACCGGCAGAAGAAAAACTTGCAGGAGAACTTTCCCGCACAGGAGGAAATGCCTGGGGACTTTTACAGGAACAGATTATTTCCAATCTCCATGACGAAAACGGCAAAACTTTTAACGAAATAAGAAACGATGCTTTTTCTAATGATCCTGCAGTACGCAAAGAAGCCTGGGCTAAAGAAATAAATCTTCTTTCTCAAAACAGAATTGCCATTGCCGCAGCCCTTAACAATTTAAAAGGAGAAACTGTTTCTTTAAATAAACGCCGCCGCTGGAACACAGCCCTGGACCGTTCCCTTTTTACCAGCCGTCTTTCCCGCAAAACTCTTGAAGCAATGATTTCCGTTATCGAAGACAGTCTTCCGGAATGGAGAAAATACTGGCAGAAAAAAGCTCAGCTTCTTAAAGAAGCAGGCACGACAGCAAGTACTTCTTCTCAAAAAGGAATCGCTTTCTACGATTTATTTGCTCCGCTTCCTTCAAAAAATTCCTCCAGTACAGGAACAGAAAATTCTCTTCTTACAAAAGAATGGTCCTTTTCTGACGCAAAAGAATATATCATAAAAGAATACAATTCCTTTTCTAAAAAGATGGGAGATTTTGCAAAACAGGCCTTTGAATCAGGATGGATTGATGCAAAAGTTCGTCCAGGAAAAGTCGGTGGTGCTTACGATGAAGATTTTCCAAAAGGACACCAGAGCCGCATCCTTACAAACTTTACCGGAACTTTCAGCGACATCATAACTCTTGCTCATGAACTGGGACACGCTTTCCACTTCAGCTGCATGAAAAATAAACCAGCAGCTTTCTTTTCTTATCCGATGACACTGGCAGAAACAGCAAGCACTTTTGCAGAAACAATCGTAAAGCAGGATATGATTGCAACCTGTTCTGATGAAGATAAACTCAAAATGATAGAAACAGATTTACAGGATGCAAGTCAGGTACTCGTAGATATCCTCTGCAGATTTTATTTTGAACAGAGTGTATTTGAAAAACGTTCAGAAGGAGAACTCAATGCAGACGATTTCTGCCAGCTGATGAAAGATGCACAGGAACGCAGCTACGGTGACGGATTAAATGAAGAACGCCACGAATACATGTGGGCTGTTAAAAGTCATTATTATTCAACGGATTTTGATTTTTATAACTACCCTTATGCCTTCGGACAGCTGTTTGCCAGCGGATTATATGCCCTTTACAAAAAAGAAGGAACATCTTTTGCAGAAAAATATTGTACTATTTTGAGCAATACCGGCAGTATGTCCTGTGAAAATCTGTGCCTTCAGGCAGGGTTTGATATTACAAAAAAAGATTTCTGGCAGAATGCAATCAACATGTATATGGAAGAAATTAAGGAATTTTGTAAATAAAACAGACAAAAAAATTGGGGCTGTCCGGCATAAAAAAATACCAGACAACCCCCTTTTTCTTATTTCAAGAAAATATTACCAGGAACGACCTCTAAGGCTTTCCGGAAGCTTTTTATTGATCTTTTCAACTTTTTTACTTATTTTTTCCTTAAGAGAGTCAGAGATTTTATTTTCATCATTATAAAGCGTTACCTTAACATTAAGTTCTGCATCAGCAATCTCTCTTTCTTCATAATATTTATTTGATGAAGCATATTCGTTAAACTTAAGGTAAACAGATTTCTTTGATTCACCAGAGAAACCACCGATAAGTGTTCCAAGGAATACAGCAAGTACACCAAGTGTTACTGTAAGAGCTGTAAAAGGAGTTTTTGTTCCTGCATTGCGAAGATATGCACCAACAAGAAGACCAAGTGCACCAAGTGCAACACCAAGGAATGCGCAAGAACCAAAGAATCCAAGAATGAATCCTACACCTGCAAGACCAAGACCTACAAATACACCAATCTGTGATTTAAGGAAGTCTGTTACTTTGTTAAACAATGTTTCGATAAAATCCATTATTTCCTCCAAATTATATTAAATGATTATACATAATTTGTTTTATCTTTTCAATTTTTTTTTATTATTTTCACATAGAATTTGCTTATTTGTCCCTTAATTATGCATTCAGCATTTTAAAATAATGCCGAAAATTCATATATGCTGAAATATGTTTTAAAACGAATAGCTCTGCTGGTTTTAAGCCTTTTTATAATTATGACCATGCTCTTTATACTGATCCGCCTGCTTCCAAATCAGGTAGAAAGCGTACAGGGCGGATATGACAAAGCCCTCTCTGACATGAGGCAGGCCTGGGGCTACAACAAACCGGTTCTGGTTCAATATGCAATTTTTCTAAAAAATGTGTTTACAAAGTGGGACTGGGGATTCTGTACGACAATGGGCTCTTTTTTACAGCCTGTTGATGAATATCTCATGTCAAAACTTCCTGCAACCATATACATAAACGTTTTTTCCCTTATTATTTCTATTCCTTTAGGACTTATTTTTGGAATAACAGCTGCAGTCTACAAAAACAAATGGCCTGATCACATAATTCAGGTTTTCATTATGTTCTTTATATCTGTACCTTCTTTTGTTTATGCATTTCTTCTCCAGTATTTTATAGGTTTTAAACTGAATCTGTGTCCTCTTGTTCTTGCTTCCGGCAATGACTGGTTTTCCTGGACAATGTTTCACAGTGCCATACTTCCTGTTCTAGCCCTCTCTTTTGGTCCTATTGCCGGACAGATGCGTCTCATCAGGGCTGAACTTACAGAATCCCTTACCAGTGAATACATGCTCCTTGCAGTAACAAAAGGCCTGTCTAAAAAGCAGGCGACTGTAAGACATGCACTGCGCAATTCTCTTGTACCGCTCATCCCTACGTACCTGGCAGATTTTCTTTACGTAATTGCAGGCAGTATGATTATCGAACAGATTTTTGCCGTACCTGGAATCGGAAAAACTTACATTCTTTCTATTTCGCAAAAAGACTACAGCGTCTTCATGATGTGTTCCATGTTTTACATTTCCATCGGTCTTGCTGCAGGAATACTCTTTGACCTTAGCTACGGTTTTATAGACCCTAGAATCCGCATGGGAGGAAATAAAACAAATGAATTATGAAAATAAGACTGATCCATGCAGTATAAAAATTGATAAATCAAAATTCAAATTTGTTCAGCTGAACAATACTTTAGGTGAATGCAAACTTCAGACAAAACCAACCGGATATTTTAAGGATGCAATGATTCGTTTTGCAAAAAACCGCGGCTCCGTCATCTGTTTTTTTATAATCATCGCTTTAATTTTATATGCAGTTTTTGCCCCTGTTTTTTCTTCATATAAGATTTCTGATAAAGACGGCTACTACGCATACGCATCTCCAAAATGTTCATTATTTGAAAACACCGCTTTCTGGAACGGATGCTCTATTACAGAAGTCAATGAACAGACTTTCGATTATCTGAATAATATTCCTGGAGCTGTAAAAAAATTTTACGGAACAAAAACTTACAGCATTGCAAACCGCCCGCAAAAATGGTTCAAAGTAAAAATTGATGATTATGCAAAAGTCGGCTGGATAAAAAAACTTCTCACAAAAGAAGAATATGAAGCAGCCTTAAACTACGAAAAAGAAACCGGCAGACAGCTTTTCTATCCGATTATCGACCGCAAGAAAATTAAAAGTCCTGTCTACAAAAATGATCAGAATGCATGGTTCTTAACAGATGATCATGGGTTTGCCCTTAAAGATGATAGTGAAAAAGTAAAAGATATTTTTCTTTATGAAAATAATTCTTCCTCACCGGCAATGTTTATCTCCAGAATGGACGGAACACAGTTTGAAACCAGAGTTCTTTATAAAGAATGGTACAGATATCAAAATAATAAATACGCTTCCTTCCTTTTTGGCGCAGATAATGCAGGCTACGATATTTTTACAAGACTTGCTTATGGAGCAAGACTTTCTCTTTTATTAAGTATTTGTGTTGCTGCCATAAATTTATTTTTAGGAATCATCATTGGCTCTCTTGAAGGATACTACGGCGGAACTTTTGATTTGATTGCAGAACGTATTAAAGAAATTTTATATCAGATACCTTCCGTAATTTTAATGACACTGTTCCAGTTATATTTTGCAAAAAAAGCAGGACCGGTTTTTTCAATGTTCGTTGCATTTATTTTCTTCGGATGGATTGGAACTTCCTCAACTGTCCGTGCACAGTTCTACCGTTACAAAGGTCAGGAATACGTAATGGCAAGCCGCACTTTAGGTGCAAAGGATTTTCGTCTGATTTTCAGACATATCTTCCCGAATGCAATCGGCTTCATCATCACAACAAGCGTTCTTACAATTCCAGGAGTAATTTTTTCTGAAGCAAACCTTACTTACCTTGGTATTGTAAATCTTCAAAGTGACACAATGACTTCTGTCGGAACAATGCTCAACGGTGCACAGGACGCACTTTCCATTCATCCTCACTGCGTATTCTTTCCGGCAGCCTTCATATCTATTCTCCTCATCTGTTTTAATGAATTTGGAAACGGACTCAGAGATGCCTTCAACCCGGTTTTAAGAGGAAGCGAAAAATGAACGAAGTAATCCTCAGCGTAAAAAATCTTACTGTAAATTTCCGCACAAATTCCGGCACAGTACACGCAGTCCGCAACATAAGCTTTGACCTTTTCAAAGGACAGACACTTGCAATTGTCGGAGAAAGCGGCAGCGGTAAAAGCGTTACCTCAAAAGCAATTCTTGGAATAGAATCTCCCAACGCAGAAATTCCCCAGGGTGAAATTATTTTCGAAAACGAAAACTTATTAAAATTCTCAGAAAAAGATTTTAATAAAATACGCGGCAATAAAATCGCCATGATATTTCAGGACCCGATGTCTTCCCTTGATCCTATTGTGAAAATCGGAAAGCAAATAACAGAAGCTATCATAATCAACGCAAAGAAAAACTTTCAGAAAATTTCTAAAAAAGAAGCTTATCAAAAAGCAATTTCCATCATGACGGAAGTAGGAATCCCTGAACCCGAAAAAAGATTCAATCAATATCCCTTTGAATTTTCCGGAGGAATGAGACAACGCATCGTTATCGCAATTGCAATTTCCTCAAATCCAGAAATTCTCATCTGTGATGAACCAACCACAGCTCTGGACGTTACAATTCAATCACAGATTCTTCAGACAATAAAACGTCTTAAAAAAGAAAGAAACATGAGCGTTATTTTTATTACCCATGATTTAGGAGTTGTTGCAAATGTTGCTGATTCTGTTGCAGTAATGTATGCCGGAAAAATTGTTGAATACGGAACCAGCCGGGAAATTTTCTACAATTCAAAACATCCTTACACCTGGGCTTTACTTTCAAGTATTCCAGACCCGGATTCTGATAACCGTCTTGAGTCTATTCCGGGAACACCACCAGACATGAGGTTTCCACCGGAAGGAGATGCCTTTGCTCCAAGAAATAAATATGCTATGGAGATAGATTTTGAAAGAGAACCGCCATTTTTCAAAGTAAGTCCGACACATTATGCAGCAACCTGGCTTTTACATCCTGATGCACCGGAAGTTGAACTTCCACTCCGCATCAAGCAGCTTCAGCAAAAAGGAAACTTCCATGAACAGTGATACATTATTAAGCGTAAAAAATATCTCTATGAACTTTCGCACAAAAAACGGTATCTTTAATGCCGTAAAAAATGTGAGCCTTGATATTAAAAAGGGAGAAGTCCTTGGTCTTGTTGGAGAAAGCGGCTGCGGCAAAACCACAACAGGAAGATGCATTATAAATCTTTATAAAGTTTCTGACGGAGAAATTTTTTTTAACGGAGAACTTATTAATTCAAAAAAAACAAAATTAAAAATCAATCCGAAGATTCAAATGATTTTTCAGGATCCTTCCAGTTCACTTAATCCGCGAATGACTGTAAAAGAAATTATCGGAGAAGGACTTATAATTCAGGGAGAAAAAAATAAGAATACGATTCAGCAGAAGGTGAATGAAGTTCTTTTAAAAGTCGGACTTCTGCCGGAATATGCAGACCGCTACCCTCATGAATTTTCCGGGGGACAAAAACAGCGCATAGGAATTGCCCGAGCCTTAATCATGAAGCCTGAACTTATAATTGCAGATGAACCTGTAAGTGCTCTTGATGTCTCAATAAAAGCACAGATAATAAATCTGCTTAATGACTTAAGAAAAGAATTAAACATTGCAATCCTGTTTATAGCACACGATCTTTCCATCACAAAATATTTTTCTGACAGAATTGCCGTAATGCGTCAGGGAACAATTCTTGAAACCGCAGACTCTGATGAACTTTTCAAAAACCCGGTTAATCCGTATACAAAATCTCTGCTCGATGCAATTCCACTTGCAGATCCTGATGCAGAACTGTCCCGGACTTCAGACAGGAGCAGGCTTTGAAAAAATTTCTCACTTCTTTTTTTATATATGTTTTTTTCGGAATTTTAATTTCTGCTGTATTATTTTTTTTAGAAAGCAAAAACACAGATTTTTCTACATATCATAAACTCAGTGATGCAACATTCATAACTTCAGTTTTATTACTTGCAGCCGCAACCTTTAAATTATTAACCTCAGCAGGATTCTTCAGACCATTTGGATTCTTAAAGGAAAAAATTTTTAAGCACTCTCAAATTTCATATCCTGAATATTGCAGCACACCAGCCGGACATAAACCATGCTTACACATTTTTGCAGCAGCCGCGGTTTTTCTAACAGTTGCCCTTATCACTCTATCTTTTATTTAACTGCTAAATCTGAAAACTCACAGGACACTGTCATATTTTCTCCGGTAACAGGATGAGGAAAACTCAACCTGCAGGCATGAAGCATTATTCTCCAATAGGTTTTTCCACCATAAAGTTCATCTCCAAGAATCGGAAGTCCCACGCTTGCCAGGTGCACGCGAATCTGATGAGTACGGCCGGTCAAAGGACGGGCTTCTACAAGAAAATATTTTTTTCCTGAAAGTTCAATCTGTTTTAAAACAGAAAACTCTGTCACGGAATCAACCCCGCCTTTACTTTCAGACACACTTCCCCATTTTGCTGCCTGACTTTTTGCGCTGATTCTTCCCATAAACATTCTAACGATAAAATTCTTTTCACTAATTTTTTTATTCATCCTGTCAGCACATACTACTGCCTGATAAACTTTTCTTGCCGTATGCTTTTCAAACATATCATGACATGGAGCATTCACACTACGGCTTTTTGTAAACAGAATAACTCCGCTTGTTTCACGGTCAAGACGATGCATGACACCAGCATAAGGAGGATTCCGTAAAGCCGGATTTTTGCTATGCAGATAACGAATAACTGCTGCATGAAGATTATCACGGCTGCCGACCATTCCTGCCTCTGTAGGAAAAAAAGAAGGTTTATTAACTACGATAATATTTTCATCTTCAAACAGAACAGATTTTTCCGTAACTTCAAATGCAATATCATCAGGAGTTTTTTCAAAAAAAAGTTTATCTTCATCAAGATGCAGTTTTACAGCCGCACCTTCCTGCAATTCATATCCTGGAATACGGCACTGCTTTTTATTTACTTCTACTGCACCGGCAACAATCAGCCTGCGTATTTTACTGTTTGAAATTTCTTTTTTTATAAGTTCTGGTATTTTTTTTCTGAGCAATTCATCCAGCCGGCATACATTCTGAGCTGTTATCGAAATAATTTTTTCCATCAGCAGCATTGTATCATATTATTTAATTCAGTGTTACAATCTTCCATTATGACTAAAGGCTTAAAAGAAAAACTCATACTCCTTGCAGAAAAATATGAGACCCCGGAATTTTTAAAAGCAGATCCTTCACAATTCATGCACAATTATTCAAACGAAACAGATATAGAAACCGCAGCCTTTATTTCCGCCAATCTTGCCTTTGGAAGAAGAGACCAGATTTTAAAACACATACAGCTTATTCTCGATGAAGCAAAAGCCTCTCCTTCACAATGGATTTTAAACTCTGAATATAAAAATTTTTTTCCAAAAAACAATAAATCTTTTTACAGAATGTATTCAAATAATTCCATGCTGATTTTTTTTGATACAATAAAAAACATTCTTACGCAGGAAAAAACCTTAGGCAATTTTTTTAAAAAACTTAATTCAGAAAAAAATGATACACAGACTCAATCCCTGCACCTCTGTCAAAAAATCGCAGGACTTTTTTCCAGCGACTGTAATCTCATTCCTCATACAAATGAATCTGCCTGCAAAAAAATCAATCTTTTCTTACGCTGGATGGTCCGCAATAATTCATCTGTCGATATGGGCTTATGGAGCTGGTATAAAAAAACAAACCTGCTTTTACCTTTGGATACCCACGTTATGGCTCAGGCTACAGAACTAAAACTTCTGCCGGCAACTTCATCAGGAAAAGTTCAAAGTGCTTCATTTAAAAAAGCAATCGCCCTCACGCAGATCATGAAAGAAGTATTTCCTGATGATCCTGTTAAGGGCGATTTTGCATTATTTGGACTGGGAGTTAATTCTAAATAATCTCCGCAAAAGGAGTATCATGAAGAATCAGATAACGGGTGGCGTATCCCTTAAAATAATCGTCTTCCGTCATTAAGTATGTCTTTACATTCCTCATGGAAGTATCTGCTGCTTCCATATTTCCATTTTTATCCATCACGCGGGTATTGTATTCACGTACACCGTTTTTAAAGTTTCCTCTTGGATAAACATTCAAAGACATATCATCATCCCACAGAAGTTCATCACTAAAAAGATCACTGACAACACAATTGATAAATGCAATGCTGTCCCAGTTCTTTAATGATGTTGCAGAACCCTTTCCTAATGTGCGGGCAAGATAAACTTTTGAATGCTTTCTCTTTTCGCAAACAAATGTAGAATTATAAAAAATAAAACCTTTCTTATTTGCAAAAGCAGAACTCTTAACAACGTAACCCGGATAATCACCGCGATTATCTTCGATAACATGAATCCTGCAGTCTTCAAAAAGTGCTGTATCAATGTCTCCGTAAATAAAATCTACATCTCCGCTGATATAGCAGTTCAAGAACCAGCTGAATCCTTTAAGGCAAAGTGTATTCTGTTTACCTTCAAAACGCATGTCCTCAGCAAACAGAGTTCCGGTTGTATTATTAAACGTAAAAGCCTCTGCACTGTCACTGACAGGAGCATCTCCATCAATAGTTTTTGTATGAGTGTTAACGACAGAAAAATGTTTAAGGGAAACATTTGTTACATTAGGCCCAAGAACAAAAACACTGCGGTTCTCTACACCGCGATTAAACTGTTCACTGTTATCTGCCTGAACAATACATGCTTCCGGAGGTACACCGGGAGCAGCTTCCATAACCAGAGGATTAGAAAGATTGTATCTGATTACTTCATGATATGTACCGCTGTCAAGCACAATATGCACCGGCACAGTATTATCTATTGCTCCAGAGGTAATCATTTCTTTAATTTTCTTAAATGCCGCGGTTATAGCCCCCGGCGATTTTGCATTAACATTTAGTTCTAACATCACTCTAATTTTAAAAGATATTTTCCCAATAATCAAATTTTTTCTTAAAATAATTTAATTTCAAGAAGAAATCTCATTTGTGTCTTCTTTAAATATGTGTTTCTGCATGAATCTGCCTACAAGACCGATTGCAGGGCCCAGGAAGAATACCATAATAACAGCCCCTATCATCGGAAGATAAAGTTCACTCTGATTTATTGAATACGGACTTACCAGAAAACCTATTACACAGGCAGAAGCATCATAACACATACGTAAAACCGTAAAAGGAATCTTCAAGCCCTTATTAACTATTTTTGGAATTGAATCATACGGCGAAAGTCCCATCCGGGCATTCATATAAACAGCCGCACTGATAATAAAAAGAAAAATAGAAAAACCGAATACACAGACATGCAGCCACAGCGGAGGATTTGCAGCAAAACCTATAACATCATGAATTCCAGAAACCTTCCATATCCATCTGAAAAAGTCCGCTATATATCCAATGAAAATCATGTTTTCAAGAGTTCCAAAACCAATAAGTTCCGGAGCAAATAAAACTGTAAGTATTATAAGGCTTGCGTTTAAGATAAGTTCCCATGTTCCAAAAGTAATACCCAGTCTCTGACTGATACTTTCATTCATAAAAGTAAAAGGATCACTTCCCCAGCCGGCTTCCAGCAAAAGAGAAACAAAAAATCCCATAAAAAAAATCGAAACAGAAAGAATTGCTATTTTTTTAGCAAAATTCGGCACAATAAATTGTTTAACTGTAAATCTCATAGTAGATATGATTATATACACCGTCTATAAAGTGTCAAAGCGCCCGAAGTTTATAATGCAAGTTTTTCTTTAAGCTCACCTATTTTTTTCAGAATGGCACTTTTATCTTTTCCATTATAATGTTCACAAAGCTGCTGCAGTTCCACAAGAGGAGTCATGGCAGACATGCTGATTGCTACAGTAGATGTGTTGTGCAAAAGTGCAGCAGTTGCTGAAGAAAGAAATCCTTTCTGATACCTGACACGAACACGTCCAGGTAACTTTTGCACATGCTTTCTTAAAACCTGCAGTACGGGCAACAGCAACAGCAATGCAACCTTATTGAGAAAAAATCTAAATAACCAGCTCACACTTGCATAACAAAATATTATGTTACTAATAAAAATAATAAAGGTTATTTTTTTAAAGACAGCAATAAACTATTTAACTGGAGGTTTTACACGATGTACAAAAAGTTTATATCAGGAATAATGCTGGCATCCTTTATCGCGGGAAGCACCTTTACTTCATGCAGTAAAAAATCAGAACCGCTTCCTAAAAAAACATATTCAGATTCCATCAGCATGAATAACTGGAAGTACAACGAAAAAGATGACGTCTACTATCAGACAGGAATTATTTATGTTTCAAAACCAGAAGACCTTACCTATCATACTTTAGGAATTTTTATTCCAGGCAAATATGTAGAAGGTACAAAAAATTCCGACGGCACGTATGCAATCAAGGCAATTCAGAAAGATGCACCATACGTCATGCCGATAGAAACACCTGGTTATGCAGCCCTTCCGGCACCGGAAGATTATGTTGATGCAGTAAAAGATTATACTGACGCCGGACTGATTTTCCTTTATTCAGGGGCAAGAGGAAAAACTCATGGAGCACCCCTTGGAGTAACAGATTTCAAAGCTGCAATTCGTTATATCCGTCATAACAGTGAAATACTGCCAGGTAACACAGATCTTGTATTTACTTTCGGAATGTCTGGAGGAGGCGCACAGTCTGCCATCTTGGGAGCAAGCGGCGATTCTGAACTTTATGAACCATATCTTCAGGAAATCGGTGCAGTTATGACAGAAAGCGATGCCGTAACAGGAAGCATGGACTGGTGTCCGATTACAAACCTTAACGTTGCAAACGAAGCTTACGAATGGGAAATGGGTAGAACCAGAACAGACCTGAGTGAATTTGAACAGTACCTTTCTGAAGAACTTGCCCTGGCATTCGGTTCTTATATCGATTCTCTAAATCTGAAGGATGAAAATGGAAACAAACTTACGTTAGTTAATTATACTGATTACCTTACAAAGACTATCGAAGATTCCTTAAATACCTTCCTCAGTACAACAGCCTTCCCGTATAACCCGCAGAAAACCCAGAACAACATGCACCTTAAAATGCTGACTGCCGGCATGGGACAAATGGGTCAGGGAATGAATAATATGCAGCCTCCAAGCGATAAACCTGATGAAAACAAGGATAACAACCGTATGCCTCCTCCACCAGATAATAAGGACGGTAAAAAACCCGAAAACAGACCTGAACCGCCAGAAGGACAACCGAACGGTCATCAGCCTTCTTTTGAAGAAATGGATGGAATCCAGCGCAATAAAAACAATTCAACCGGGCTGAACCTTAACAGAACGTTTAATTCTCCGGAAGAATATATTGCAGCCCTTAATGAAAAAACAACCTGGGTTATTTATGACAAAAGTACAAATACAGCAAAAATAACCAGCATAAAGGATTTCTACAAATACATGAAACCTGCTACAAAAAACATAGGGGCGTTCGATGATTTAAATGCAGCTCAGGGAGAAAACCTTCTTTTCGGCTATGGAGACGGTAAAGGAGCTCATTTTGACAAATACATGACCGCACTTCTTAAAGACACTATCTATTATGCATCTTTTGCAGAAGATCTGAATAAAAAAGACAGCGCCGGTAATACAGTTGATTACAGAATGAATGCCTACAACCCTATGTATTATCTTTCTTCATATTATGACGGATATAAAAGCAGTACCCCTGCAAAATTCTGGAGAATCCGTTCAGGCATCTGTCAGGGAGATACAGCCATCAGCACGGAACTCATGCTTAAACTTGCCCTCCAAAACTATGGCAATGAAATCACTGATGTTGATTTTGCAACAGTCTGGGGACTGCCACATGTAGAAGCAGAAACAACAGGCTCGCCAACTCAAAACTTTATTGCCTGGGTTAAAGAATGTGTAGAACAGCTTTAACTTTAGGCAACCTCTAAAAATTACAATTTGAGGTTGCCGCCGAGTTTAAAAGGGGCTGTCCAATAAGTATGAGTCATTGCCGTGCTCGACACCCTGTCATTGCCGCACTCGACACCCTGTCATTGCCGCACTTGATGCGGCAATCTCTTGTATTGAGGGGGTAGTACAAACCCTCAAAACGGCGAAGTCAAGGCTTTAAGCGTTAGCGTGCCTTGACTCGACGTATTGTAATTAAATAGATTTTCGGGTCGAGCCCGAAAATGACACTTTTTGAACTTATTGGTCATCCCCTTTTAAACGTCGCATTTTCAGAGTTGCCTCAAAAAACTGAAGTTTTTAGAGGCTTCCTTTATAAACTTACACTATATAAAACAAAAAAGGCTCCCCTCCAATTGTCTAAGGAAGGAAGCCTTTTTTATGGGCGGTGAGGGGATCGAACCCCCGACAGCCTGGGTGTAAACCAGGTACTCGTACCAGCTGAGTTAACCGCCCGATGATGTAAGAGAATATATCAATTATAAAAATTTATGTCAATGGGATAAACAAATCTGAGGACATTTATACACCGGATGATTGAATACGGCAAAATCTGCTCCATAAACCTTTTTCAAAACATCAGGATCAAAAACTTCTTCCACTAAGCCAAAATTAAAATAATTTTCTTTTCCAAGAAAAATCAGCTTCTCTGCATAACGTGCCGCAGTATTCAGGTCATGAATGCTGACAATTACTCCTGCATCTATTTTTTTTCCATAAGCTTTTATGAACGTCAAAAGTTCATCCTGATAAGTAAAATCAAGATTTGCTACAGGTTCATCAAGAAGAATAAATTCCGGCTGCTGAACTAAAGTGCGGGCAATACGAACCTTCTGCCATTCACCGCCACTTAACTCAAAAATAGATTTACCGGATATAGCCTGCAACTGTACCCCTTCCAGAACTTCATCTGTCACCATAAAATCCTGTTTTGAATATATTCCGCTGAAGCCTGTATAAGGATAACGTCCCATAACAACTACATCCCTTACAGTAAAATCCCATAAAGAGGTTTCTGTCTGACTCATATACACAACTTTTTTTGCAGCCAGCTTACGATTCATTGAATAAACATCCATTCCGTCTATAAAAACTGTACCCTTATTCTGTACCTGTAAACCATCAGGAATTATGCCAGATAAAAGGCTCAGCAAAGTAGACTTTCCGCTTCCGTTCGGCCCGCTTAAACAGATAAACTCTCCGCTTTTTACACAAATATTTATGTCTTTCAAAACAAATTTATCTTTATCTGAATACTTCCACCTGGCATTAAGCAATCTGGCTTCAAGAGTATGCATTCTTCCGCCTCCTGAGCAGCAAAGAAATAAAAAATGGAACTCCAATTAATGCAGTAACAGTTCCTACGGGAATTTCTGCCGGCGCTATTATAACACGGCACAAAGTATCAGAAACTAAAAGCAATATCCCGCCTGTAATCATGGAATACCCCATTACAGTACGACTCTTTTCTCCAAAAACCCTGCGTACTATGTGAGGGGCAACCAGACCGACAAAACCAATAGTTCCTCCGGCACAGACAGCAGCAGAAGTTGACAATGAACCTGCGATTAAAACAAAAAAACGAAGTCTGCTTACTTCAACACCTAAAGAAAGGGCACTTCCCTCTCCTCCAGTAAGCAGATCCAGTTGACGGGTACAGATTAACAGCAAAACTGCACCCACAAAAGCCGGTAAAAGAATGATTTTTACTTCATTCCAGCCACGACCGCTAAAACTACCAAGCATCCACACATACATTGAATGAAGATGCTGTGAATCTGCAGCAAGTATTATTGAAATAAAAGCCGAATATAAGCTGGCAAGAGCTGTACCGCATAGCAGTAAAGTAACTGTAACAGACGCTCCTTTACGCTTAAAAGCAAGAACAGTTACCAGAAAACCGGCACTAAGGGCTCCGCATAAAGCACCAATATTCAAAAAAATACCGGCTGTGGAAGAAAATATAGCGCAGGCAATTACAGCACCCAGCGTTGAACCTCCAGATAATCCCATAATTCCTGGATCTGCCAGAGGATTTCTAAAAAAGCCCTGAAAAGCGGCCCCGCTACCAGCCAAAAGCCCGCCGGCAATACAAACAAGAATCGTTCTGGGTAATCTGAGTTCGTAAAAAATTATTTTAGAAAAACTGTCCCCGTCTGAGAACAGTTCAAAAAAAGAGAGCCGCTGAGCTCCAAATACAAGTGAACAGAGAACAGCGGCTATAAATAAAATAAAAAGAACTATACTTTTTACAGATTTCATTTTTTAAGAAGTGCAGCAAAAGGATTATATGAATATCCGTCATCATCATCGCTATGACTCTTCAAATAATCATTTGCATTATCCTGTTCCTCGTTTGAAACAACAGGACTAAGAGAAATACGTTTTTCTTCTGTATCAACTGAATCAACAACAACTGCCAGTTTATCGCCGGCCTTATAAACCTTCTTAAGATTTGTATTACGTTCTACATTCAGTTTAGAAATATGAACAAGTCCGTCTACAGCCGGTGCAAGATTTATAAATACACCAAAATCAGCAACCCTGCTTATTACTCCTTCAATTTCCGTTCCAGCAGGGAATTTTTCTTCAATGCCGTCCCAAGGATCTTTTTCAAGTTCCTTCATACTGAGACTTACCCTCTCATGTGCCCAGTCTGCCTTAATTACTTTTGCTTCAACTTCCTGACCAACCTTAAGAACAGAAGAAACATCTTCTACACGAACATGTGAAATTTCACTTACAGGAAGAAGAGCCTGGAACCCGTTAAGATCAATAAATGCACCATAGCTTTCTATAGATTTTACTTTGCCTTTTACAACAGCACCAACCTGAATTGACTGAGACAGTTTATTAAGTTCTGCAGCAGCCTGTTCCTCAAGAATCACGCGGTTAGAAACAATAATGTTTTTTCCTTCGTTTTTATATTCTGTAATCTTGAAAGTCTGGCGGGTTCCTACATATTCAGCCGGCTCTTTTCTCTGGCGATAACCCATCTGTGAATAAGGACAGAATGCGCGGGTAGTTCCGATCATTACTTCAAATCCGCCCTTTATTTCCTGAGAAACAGCGCCTTCAACAGGAACTCCGTTTTTATACGCATTTTCAAGAACAGATTTATCTGCTTTCTGACCGCTGAGCTTTGTCGTAAAATGAAGTTCTTCATTTGAGGAACCTGCAAAATATACTTTAATCGAATCCCCTTCTTTTACACTTACATTTCCGTTTTCATCAGCAAGTTCTGCCTTATCAACAAAACCTTCACTTTTAAGGCCGAGATCAATAAAAATAGTATCATTAGTAATTGCAACAATTTTTGTTTCAATCATCTGACCAGGTTCATATAATCTTTTCATTTTCAACTCCAATTTTTTTCTGTTATTTTAATAGGAATATTAAAGGTTGTCGAGATTACCTTATTATTCAAAAAAATATTTCCAGAAATCTGTATCTTCCTGACCGATTCTCCAGAAGCCTATTTTCTTTACCTCTAATTTTTTAAATGAATCCATTCTTGCCCTTAGAGAAACATCATCATCATACCAGCCGGTTACCGTTATAGTTGTTTTAAATTTGAAATGGGGAATTCCATTTGCATCACGATCTACTTTATCAACTTTATTTTCCCGCTGAATTCTTTTTATCCCGCTAAAAAGCCAGGCCTTTGCGTAATTTTCATTAACCCAGGTACGACCATAGAAAGGCATACCCATTATTATTTTTTCTGCAGGAAGAATGGATTTTGCATATTCAGCAATTTTATTCGCCCAGGGAATTTCTGCAATTGCACCCGGTACTGAAGTTGACCAGTGCTGATCATAAGCCATTATAAAAATTCTATCAGCATAAGGCTCTATACTTGCATAATCATAAACATCTTCCGTAAGCTTTTTATTTCTTGCAGGAACGCAAACAGAAAACATTTTTTTCTTTCCAAGAGACTTTTTCAAATCCTTAAGGAACTTTAGAAAATTCTGTGCATCTCTCTGAGGAATGTTTTCAAAATCTATTTGAACTCCATCAAAATTTACAGATGCCTTGACTATGCTTTTTATCAGCTTTTTAGAAACACCATAATCCGGATCAACAACAAAATGAGAAAGAGAACGTCCCTCACAGGTTATTACGAGATGCCGCCTGCCCTTATAATCAGGAAGAATATCTGCCGAAGGAAAATAAGAAATTTCTCCATAACAGTTTACGTCACCACTAAAAAAACATAAGTCCGTTACAGGCATTTTCTCAGGATTAAAGGAATCAGAATTACCGGGAAGATAATAAGCCCATATTTCTTCAAAGTGCCTGTTTTCTACAGCTGATTCCTGTGAAACCAGCGGCAAAAAAACACTAACGAACGTTAATAAGCTGACTAATCTTCTAATTTTATTCATAAATTCCCTCCCGATTTACCTGCCGGCTGTTTTTTTACGGCATATGAATGATTTCACGGGGTTTACTACCGTTTGCAGGTCCTACAATTCCACGTTCTTCCATTTCTTCAATAAGTCGTGCAGCCCTGTTATAACCGATCGATAGTCTGCGCTGAATATAGCTGGCACTTGCTTTTCCTGCCTGAATTACAACATCCAGTGCTTTTTCATACAGAGGGTCTTCACCTTCACCAAACAGAGACATCTGTCCGTCAGAACCATCATCTTCATCATCCACAAAGATTTCTTCATCGATATATTCAGGTTCACCCCAGATATTCTTAACTTCATTTACTACGTTTTCGACTTCCTGATCAGAAACAAAGGCCCCCTGAATTCTTACAGGGAAAGGATCTGTTGAACTTGCATAAAGCATGTCTCCCTTTCCTAAAAGCTTATCTGCACCCATCTGATCAATAATAATACGTGAATCCATTTTACTTGAAACCATAAATGCAATACGGCTTGGAATATTAGCTTTAATCAAACCGGTAATTACATCAACAGAAGGTCTCTGAGTTGCAAGTACAAGATGAATCCCAATAGCTCTGGCTTTTGCTGCAAGACGTGCAACTGACTGCTCCAGCTGCTTTCCGGTAGTAGCCATAAGATCAGCAAACTCATCTATAACGACAACAATATAAGGAAGTTTCTCAGTAGCAATATGCTGTTCCTGAATTTTCTGATTGTAACTTGCAATATCACGGCAGCCCATTCCCTTAAGAACTGCATAACGACGTTCCATTTCACACAGACAATACTGAAGAGCCTGCATAGCCATTTTAGGTTCAGTAATTACCGGAGTAAGAAGATGACCAATACCATTATAAAGACTAAGCTCAACAATCTTAGGGTCAATAAGAATCATCTTTACTTCATTTGGTGAACGCTTATAAAGAATGCTGAGAATCATCGAGTTTACGCACACAGATTTTCCCGCACCGGTCGAACCTGCTATAAGAAGATGCGGTGTCTTAACCAGATCCATCAGCTGAGTTTCGCCTTCAATATCTTTTCCAAGAACAACAGGAACAGCCATCTTTTTCCATTCTGGACGATTCTGCTCAATACATTCACGGAATGAAACTATTGCACGGTTTTTATTTGGAACTTCAATACCAACAGCACGTTTTCCTGGAATCGGTGCAACAATGCGGACAGATTTTGCAGCAAGACGAAGGGCAATATTATCCTGCAGCGCCTGAATCTTACTGAGACGAACTCCTGGTGCCGGAAGTATTTCAAACATTGTAACAACAGGACCTTTCCTGATTTCTGTCACATTTGCTTCAATGTTAAACTCTTTAAGAGTTGCCATAAGGGAACCTGCGGCATGTCTTGTTTCGTCATCAATTTCCCAGTAGGCATTCTGCTCATATTCAGTAAGTAAATCTGTTGAAATTTTATAAGGCTTTCTGCGGATTTTAGGAGTTACTTTTATCGGCTGCGTATTTCCATTTTCATCTGTAACAACTGCAGTCTTTCCCTTTACCTCAACTTTTTCAACCTGAGCCTTTGCATCTTCATCCATTTTAGAAAAAACAGAATCAAGAGAAGACATGATTGAAGAAGTTCCTGCAGGAATTATTTCAGAAGTTTTTTTTTGAGCCTCATCAGAAGAAGTTTCAGATTCTGACTCTGCTTCTGAATCAGTTTCTGTTTTCGTTTCACCTTCAACAGCATTTTCTATCTCTGAATCAAATTCCGGTGCAAACTCCTCTTCTTCATCTGAAAAAGGATTTTCAAATTCAACATCAGGTTCAGCAACATCTTCTGCAATAACAGCATCTTCCTCATCTGCAATTGCATCAAATTTTTCCATAAGCCGATTAACATTAGTATCTTTGCGCTCAGGAACTGAAGACTCATCAAATTCTTCAAACGGAATTTCGCTTGTATATTCTTCAGAAGTTTCTTCTTCAAAAGGATTTTCTTCCTTATCATTTTCAAACTGAAGATTCTCACGCTCAAACTGTGCAATTATATCATCTTCAGCATCATCCGAAGAATTTTCAAATTCAACAGGAGAATCCTTTTCCAGATTCTGCAAGTCTACAACTTTAATATCCTCAGGCGGTGCAAGATTTATAATGGAGGAACGGGCTTCCGGAGTTTTTATTTCAACTTCCTCATCATCTGATTCAGAATCAGAAAGATATATCTGACGAGGCAAATCATCCCGATCAGCAGGAGAAGTTCTGCTTACATCTGCAATGCCTTCAGCAAGAAGAACTCCTTTTTCTTCAGATTCATCTGTATTCCCTTCACTTTCAGTTTCTTTAACAGACTCATCTTCAGATTCAGATTCAGTTTCATCAGCTTTTATTTCATTTTTTTCTTCAGCTTTTACATCGCCATTTTCGTCAATAGACCAGATGCTTTCATATTTACGGGGTGCTGTTTCTTCCTGTTCCATTTCAAGAGCTGCCTTTTCTATTTCACGGCGCTTGCGGCCAAGAATTCCAACAGAATCATCCTCTTCCGTTTTATCTTCATAAAGCTCATCATTGTTTTCTTCAGAATCTTTTTTATCAGAAGTTTCGTCTACAAAAGAAAGTCCATTATTCTCTTCATCATCTTTTTTTGTAAACGGAAGTTTAATATCAACAAGCCTGTCATGAAACTTTCCTGCAAGAACCACTGCAAGAAGATATTCAGTTGCAACCAGAAGAAGGGCAACAACTATGGTCGTAACAATCTTTACGAAAGAAATAGGCCCAAAATCGTTTTCAGAAATTCTGCGGCAGGTACGCTCTGCAAACACAAGTGTAAAAAAAGGAATCAGGCTTACAAGAAGAATACATGCTTTCTGCACAGACCAGTTTTCCATAAAACAAAAACAACCGGCCGTAAACAAAAAGGCTGGTATCAAGAGTGAACATACTCCATATGCTGATACAATAAAATTTCCAAAACTATATAAAAATCCTTCATCAGTTCCAAGTTCAAGCACTGCTGAAACTATGGAAACAGAAAATATTGCTGCAATTACAAATAAAACTATTCCTGTGATATAAGCGGTAAGTTTATCCTGTTTCATTAGTTATAATACCTCGCTTTTATTATCGGATTCTGATTTTTAAATTTAAGGGTTTTCTTTATAAGAATATGACCGTACCCTTCCAAAAACTTGCAGTATTTAACAAACCCCTATATAATAGAAGGGTGTCGGAACTTTATATCGTAGGTACCCCTATTGGTAATTTGGGTGATATCACATTCAGAGCAATAGAAACATTAAAATCTGTAGACGTAGTTGCCGCAGAAGATACACGGCATACCCTGCAGCTGTTAACGCATTTTGAAATACGCAAGCCTTTAATAAGCTGCCGTTCTCAAAATGAATCCTTTGCCTCTGAAAAAATAATTGCACTTCTTGATGAAGGAAAAACCGTTGCCTATGCAAGTGACGCAGGTACCCCTGGAATAAGTGATCCGGGTGCAGTTCTGGCAGGTCTTGCACGTAAAGCAGGACATAAGGTTATACCGATTCCGGGAGCAAGCGCATTTGCAACACTGGCAAGCGTTGCCGGAGCAGGCGGAAAAACCCTGATTTTCGAAGGGTTTCTTTCTCCAAAACCAGGCAGAAGACGCTCCAGACTGAGAGAACTTCTTGCCACAGGAGATGCAGTAATTTTATACGAAAGTCCGTTCAGAATAGTTAAGCTTTTGACGGATATTGCCGATATTGAAAGTGAGCGCCGTGTCGTTGTCGGAAGGGAACTGACGAAACTTCACGAAGAAATAACAGAAGGTACGGCAAAAGAGGTTCTTGAGGACTATTCTTCAAGAAATAAGGTGCTCGGAGAGTTTGCAGTCTTTATTTCCGGTAATAAAAATGCTAAACTTTCTGCGGATGATTCCGATAATAATAGTGAGGTAGAACTATGATGATAGACAAAGTTGCAGGAGTAAATCCATTAAACAATTTGCAGGAAACAAAGCGTACTAATAGCGCAAAATCAGTAAGATCTTCTTCTGATGAAATCAGTGTTTCTAAAGAAGCAAAAGCAATGAGTGAAGCCTATTATCTGAATAAAGTTGCGGAAGAAACACCTGATGTTCGTACAGATCTTGTAGAACAGATTAAACAGAAGATTCGTGATCCGAATTATCTAAGCAGTGAAACCATCGCAGCTACTGCAGATCGTATTCTCAGTGCTTATGGTTTCTAATTCCGTAGCGAAGACGAATTAATAGCATAAGAAAAGGCGGAATAAATATATTCCGTCTTTTTTTTTAGTGGGGATGTCTAAAAAGTATGAGTCATTGCCGTGCTCGACACGGCAATCTCTTGTATTGAGGGGGTAGTACAACCCCTCAAAACGGCGAAGTCAAGGCTTTAAGCGTTAGCGTGCCTTGACTCGACGTATTGTAATTAAATAGATTTTCGGGTCGAGCCCGAAAATGACACTTTTTGAACTTATTGGTCATCCCCTTTTTTTTAGTTTCAGGAGAATTAAAGTGGCAGACTTCAACTTCAGAATTTCACCAAATATTGTACTGGGATCCTATACTTCTACTCGTTTAGGACAATATGCACAGGAATACGGAAAAAAATTCATGGTTATATTTGATCCTGTTCTAAAAGAATCCGGAACTTCCCAGAAAATCCTTAAATCAATTCAGGACAGAGGATTAGACTACTTTACATTTGACGAGATACCTGTTACTGCAGATACAGAAATTATAGAAACTGCCCTTTCTCTGGCCCGTCAGGCTCATGTTCACGGAATCATTGCTGCAGGCGGAGGAAAAACACTTAATGTAGCAAAAGCCGTCTGTACACTTTTTAACGAAACAAAATCCCTCTATGAATTTGCAGACGGAGAAATTCCTACAACAGAACCGCTTCCATTAATCTGTGTTCCGACAACAATAAGAGACGACTTTCTCTTTATGGATAAAACACCTCTTATCGATGCCCGTTCTTCTAAAATCAAACTTCTTAAGAATAAAAATACCCTCTGCAAACTTGCTGTATGGGATCCAAACCTGACGGCATCCCTTACTGAAAAACAAATTGCAGCCATGTCTCTGGAAACTCTTTGTCTTGCTACAGAAGCATACCTTAGTCCTAAAGCAACATTTTTCAGTGACATGCTTATAGAAAAATCCGTACAGCTGATTTCTTATGCAATGGATGGAGCTCAAACTTTAACTGTAACAACTCCCCAGGAACTTCTTCTTTCTCAGGGAGGATGCATGACAGCCCTTGCAGCTGCAACAAGTTCAATGGGACCGGCTTCACTTCTTGCATTAACAATTAACTCAAGGTTCAAGATTTCCCGCTCTTTAACATCAACAATTCTTTTCCCTTATCTGATAGAAGACGGGGCAAAATTTAAAAGCGATAAACTGGCTACTCTGGCTAAAATTCTTCGGGCTGCTCCTGAAGATGCAGAAGATTCACAGGCTGCAGCACTTTTTGCTGACTACATACGCCGCCACATAGCAAAAATGAATATTCCGGCACGCTTAAAGGAACTTTCTCTGGGAATAGAACAGCTTTCACTGGCCGCTGAAGATGCAGGCGAAACAGATCTCATAAACGCACTTCCAAGAAGCATGTCCAGCGATGACTTATTTGAACTTATAAAGCAGGCTTACTAAATGATTCATCCGGCAAAACTCAACCAGTTAAAAGCAGGTCAGAAAAGACGCAAGCTTGCCCTTACCTTTGGTGAACTTGAACGTGACATTGCAGGAATTGCAGAAAAAGGTACGGCATATAATTTTTCACAGATGCCGCGCAGTGAATATGTAAAAACAATAACCAGAATCGTTCTTGAAGATCCGAAACTGACTCAGGAAAATGCCCGTCAGCTGAATGAACTTCTGAACCAGACTCCTTTTGATGAACGCAGAACCTGCAATATTGCAAGAAACATCCTGCTGTCAATAATAGGAACTTTTCCTGCCGAATGGGACCTTGTAATTGCTCCTCACACTCAGGAAAAAGTAAGTGTTGAACAGAGGAATTTTTTCAAGGGAATGTGCGTTTACGCAGAAGATATCCGTTCTCCATTTAACGTTGGCTCCATTTTCAGAACTGCAGAAGCCATGGGCTGTGAAAAAGTCTACATTTCACCAAACTGTACGGATCCTGAACAGCCGAAAGCTATTCGTTCAGGAATGGGATGTATAGAAACTCTGGGTTATACGCGGTGTTCTTTAGACGAACTTCCAGAAGACAAACCTATATTTGTTTTAGAAACCGGGGGCACACCTTTAAACGAATTTAAATTTCCAAAGGAAGGAATTGTCATCATTGGTTCCGAGGAACTTGGAGTAAGTCCTGAAGCCTTAAAAAAAGCAAATGCAGGCATTGTTTCAATTCCCATGACAGGACTCAAAGCTTCATTAAATGTAGGTGTTGCTTTTGGAATTTTAATGCAGGCCTGGGTTAATTCCCTTAATTAATCTTTATAGAAAGCCTTCTTTAATCTGTCAGAAATTCCCTCAAACTGTTCTTTCTTTGTAATATTAAACAATGAAAGTACGTTTGGATTTATCTGCTCATATTCAACAAGTTCATCACCATATTTTACAAACATATCTGCAAGATAAATAAGCGATGTAATCTTACGATAGTCCTCAGGAGCTGAATCAGGATCATGGTGATAGCGGATTACACTTACAATCACCGGCGGGAAATTCCACTTTTCTGCAATCATAGCTCCGACATCACCATGATTAACACCAGCAACCATACTTTCAAATAGCGACGTCGAAACATTTCTCTGATCACACATTACTTTTATTTTCTCAAGAATATCAGGATGTGCTGCTTCAAAAACAATTTTTCCCATATCGTGAAGAAGACCGCACACATAACTGTCTTCTATACAAATGCGGTCTCCTCCTGCAAAATTGCGCGCAAGATTATATGCGTAATATGCAACTTTATAAGAATGATCCCACATCTGCTTATTATCAGATTTGGACATAAGATTCTGAATGGAACCGATACTGAACAGAAGATTGCGAATTCCCCTGAGACCGACAATCTTTACAGCATCACTGATTGAATGACATGGAGAAGACAACGAAAAAGCAGCAGAGTTTACAAGTTTTAGAAGTTCTGCCGTTAAAGAAACATCACTGGAAATCTGAAGAGCAATATCACTCATCTTACTCTTCGGATCACTGATGAGTTTATTAATCTTGGCAATATTCTCCGGAAATTCCGGAAGCCCCTTTACGATTTCTACAAACTCTTTTGAAAGTGCTGATACATCCTGATTAAATTTCTGGCCGAACGGAAGAATAAGTCTTGTTAAAGTTTCTCCATTCTCACTCAGAACCTGAAAATTCTCTTCCGTCATTCCAATTTTACGCAGAATAAGAATCATTATTACAAGACCAAGACCTGCACCTTCCGAATCATCCAGAAGCTGTGTCATTCCTTCTTCAACAGATTCATACTGCTGGGCACGGGTAATCTTGTCATGAATGCGCTTGTATTCAAAAACAGCAAGTTCTGATTTATTGCGAATCTCTATTTTTATTTTTTTATTACGAGTCTGAAGACTAACTTTTACGTAAAGACCAGCTTTTCTCTGAAGATCCATATAATAACGGATATTATTCAAAGTATCAGTTTTAAAATTCTTCATTCCTTCGTCATACTGAGCCTTATCCGTAATATCAAGATGTTTCTGTGAAAAATAAATGCGTTTTGTATTTGCTTTTTTTGCATTGTTTACAAGTTCTTTCAAACAATAGGAAAGACCTTCAAACATCTGCTCCTGATTCACTTCTTTTAAAAAGATTTTTAATACATCCTCAATATATACAAGCATTTCCTGCGGCAACGTATAAGTCGTCACAGTAAGAGGAATTCCCGCCTGGATGGCAGTTTTTATTTTATTTTCATCAACCTTTATTCTTTTTTGAATCATAACGTATAAGCGCTATTTTATCACACTTAAAAGTTAAAGTGAAGGGATGTTTTTCCTGCAGAGTTTTCAATAAAAAATTACAGTCCTGTCGGCACATCAATAAACACCGTATCTATTCCAAGTTCCTTTATAACCTTCTGACGGACCAGATTTACTCCAACAGTTTCTGTCTGGTAATGACCGCCTGCAATAAGATTTATTCCGCTTTCCTTTACAAAATGATACTGCTCGTGTCCAACTTCACCAGTTATATAGGCATCCAGGTTTTCTGCAACTGCCTGGTCCACATCCTCACCTGCTCCGCCCGAAACTATTCCAACTGTCTTAATTTTCTCTTTTCCAAAAGGAAGGACACATACAGGTTTTTCTCCAGGATTAAGAACTTTCTCTGCAAGCTGTTCTACAGTCAGAGGCTTTTCCAGTTCCCCTTTACATCCGATTTCCATACCGCGCCATGCACCGAAAGACTCTAATTTTTTTAAACCGATTCTTGCTGCAAGACCATAATTATTTCCATAAGGATTATTTGCATCCAGAGGAAGATGACTGGCATACAAAGCCAGATTATTTTTTATAAATGCACTTACCCGCTTATAAAAGTTGCCGCTTATAACTTCACAGCCGCCCCAGAACAAACCGTGATGCACAAACAAAAGCTGTGCCCCTTCTTCTGCAGCCTTCAGGGCAGTTGTTTCACAGGCATCTACAGCAAAAGCAATTTTAGTTATCTGAGTTTCATCTGGTTTTTCATTTTGAATTTGTATTCCGTTACGTGACGGATCAGAAACAAAGTTTTCCGGATGTAAAAAAGACTTAAAATAAATATCCAGTTCATTAAGCGTCATACAAATCTCCTGAAAATAAATTTATGCTCATATTATAACATCAGATAAACCGACATACATCTAAAAACCAAGCTGCCTATGAAAATATTTTTGCTGAATAAACCAGCGAAAAACTTCCTTCTGTTAGTTTACATAAGTTAAGCCCGCAGTTAGGAATCTTTGTTTTTGCAAAATCATTTACTGACCAGCCCAGCATCTGTTTAAGAAGTCCGCGAACAACTCCCCCATGACATACAATCAGAAGATTATAGTTTTCAGACTCCTGCGGAGAAAGAGCTGCTTCTAACTTACGAACGTTCGTTAAAAAATCATCTATTCTTCCAAAAAACTCTTCATAAGACTCAGATCCCAGCTCTGCCTTGTAATTTTCCGGAGCAAAAAACCAGTTTCTTAAACTTATAAAACGGTCGTTAGTCTTGATTTCTTCAAATGTATGACCTTCTCCATCACCAAAACAAAACTCTATAATGCGGCTGTCTTCGACCAAAGGAGCTTTTGAATACACATTCATAAGTTCGGCAGTCTTTTTTGCCCTGATAAGGGGACTTGTATAAATCTTATTAAAGACAATGCCACTTTCATGAACAGCCTTAGAAGTTTTCGTTGCAAGATCAATACCATTTTGATTTAATGGAATATCCGTTCTTCCCTGGAGTCTTTTTATCGTATTCCAGTCCGTTTCTCCATGACGCATAAAATAAACATTCATGCCGCAATTTTAGCAGAAAAACAGGCCTTGCTAAAGTCCGGACACAGTACTACACAGGCTACCGTTCGTTAATTAGACAGATTTAAGTTTTAAGTATAAAATAGTCCCCCTGAGGTACCTTCCATGGATGACGATGAATACTATGAAAAAATGAGACGCCACAATCTTAACCGGGATATGAGCTGGCTTCCTAAAAAAAATAAAAAACCGGAGTATTCAAAATGGCGGGTTCATGAAGGCCGCGAAGACGCAGAAATGCTTGTCGAAAAAAATACACCAGATGAAGAGGATGAAAAATGATAACCCTAATTTGCGGAAGTATGTATTCCGGAAAATCTACAACCTTATTAATGAAAATACAGCGGGCAATCTACGGCAGAAAAAAGGCTGTTCTTATAAGGGCTAAAATTGATGACAGAGGTTACTTTACCCATTCTCTCGGCAATGAAGAATTACGTCAGTTTGTAGAAAACAAAAAACTCACGGTTCTTGAAATTTCTGAATTTACAGAAGAAAAAGTAAATGAACTGTGCAACTTCTTTGATTCAATTTTCATTGATGAATTCTTTATGATAAAAAACTGTGCCCTTCTTGCAAAAAAAAGCCTTCCGTCAAATGACGTTTATTTCGGCGGACTCATTGCTACTTCAGAAAATGAAGTATTTTCAGAAATGATAGAAATTCTTCCATACTGTGATGAAATCGTAAAACTAAACGGCGTATGTATGGAATGCGGTTCCCAGCTGGGCAACTATTCCCTTTATAAAGGCGGCAATAAAACCCAGACAATAGAAGTTGGAGACATCAACAAATATAAATGTGTCTGCAAGGAATGCTATCTTAAAATCAACGGCAGGCTTTAGCCTGATTCCATAAAGCACACATTTCATTCAGTGAAAGTTCATTTCCGTTTTTTTGTGCTACATCAATTCCTTCTTCAACAGAACGGAATCTTTTACTGAATTTACGGTTTGCTCTATCAAGTGCTATTGACGGATCAACTCCAAGCATTCTTGAATAATTGGCAAGTGCTAAAAAAGTATCACCAATTTCTTCTTCCAGAGCCAGCTGATTTTCGTTCAGTTTTTCATTTGAAGAACTTTTTGTAAAAGGAATTTCTTTATCAGAAACCTTTACTTCTTTTACATTAGCAGCAGCTTCCTGAACTTCCGCAATTTCTTCCATTACTTTTTTCAATGCTTCTTCCGGATTGCTCCATGTAAAACCTTTTTTTGCTGCTTTTGAAACATATTTATAGGCTTTAAGCAGCGGCGGAAAATCCTGTGGAACAGAATCCAGAATACTTTTTCCTTTTCTTCCTTCAACATTTTCTTTAATTCTATCCCACTGATTTAAAACTGAAGCACAGTCCTTAACGTTTTCTTTTAATTCTGAAGCCCCTTCACTTTCTTTAAAAACATGGGGATGCCGGCGTATAAGTTTTTCACTTATCATATCAATTACATCAGCAAAACTAAAATCTCCTCTCTTTTCAAAAACAGATGCCATCAATGCAACATTAAAAAGAACATCCCCCAGCTCTTCTTTAACATGCGGCACATCTTTCTGTGTGACAGCATCACTGACTTCAAATGATTCTTCTATAAGATCCCGCCTTAAAGAAAGAGGTGTCTGATCTTTATCCCAGGGACAGCCTTTGTCAGAGATTAATGTTTCCGTAATCTCACACAGACGCTTAAATGCAGATGCCGTAGTTTCAGATGAATGTTTCATTTATTTCCTTCTTATTTTTTTAATGTTACACCGTTGTTTTTTATGGCAACCGGATACTGTTCCACATAAACAATCTTTCCATTAAGAACACCAAGCTTTACAATTTCGCTGTCTGTACCGCCACGCATTCCTTCCATTCCGTTAAACAAAAAGTTTCCCATTGAATACACAATCAGACTGTTTTTATACCATTCCGTCGGCTGAAGCACATGGGGATGACTGCCAAAAATAACATCAGCGCCATTATCACATAAGGATTCATAAAATTCCCGCTGCTTTTTAGTCGGTGTAAATCTATATTCCTCACCGCCATGAACATTAACAATTACAAAATATCCGGCTTCTTTTTCTGCATTTACAAGCTTTAAAAGTTCATCACTCTGCCACAAAATCCCTGCCCGAGTTTCTGTTGCAGTAGCCGTTTTCTGTCCGTTAAAACCAGACTGCTCTACAGGAAAAGCTCCGCATGAAATTACAGATACAGGTAAACCTTTTATTGTTGTATGATAAAACTGCTGTGCCTCTTCAAGATTGTATCCGATTCCGCTTGAAGGAATTTTATATTCATCAAAGGCAGCCAGCGTATCTTTAAAACCGCTTTCTCCATAATCGTAGCAGTGATTGTTTGTCTGCATTAGATAATCAAAACCGGCTTCCATTAACTTTGGCAGGACCGCTTTCTTAAACTTAAAGGTATATGTTTTAATTGCATTCTTCCAGGATTCAGTAACAACGCCTTCAAGATTACCAATAGCAAAATCTGCATTCCGTAAAATTTCCAGAGTATCATCAAAAACTTTTTCTATTCCGTCTTCTTTATCAATTAAAACTTCCTGAATGCCACGGGCAACCATAATATCACCAACACTGGCAATAGTTACTATATCAGGATTTGCTTTTGCCTCTTCAGACACAAACATTTTCTTGCAAAACTCATCAAGTTCTGCTTCAAATTCTTTTTCATAAACAGAACACAAAACTCCGGTTATAACTGTAAGTCTGTACCCTTCACTGTCTGCATATACATTATCAACAGGCAATGCCCTGCTGTCTGGAGGAAGGTTTTCTGCCGTTGTAATAGAAACTGATAACTCTGGAGCAATAAGTGAATTTAATGAAGACTGTGGTGTTTTAAAATCAGCTGGAACTGAGGGTAAAAATACTTCCCTTTTTAATTCATAAAACTTCTGGTCCTTATCATAAGTCTGCTGAACAAGCCCTGTTTTCAAATGAAGGCGCATATCTGCAGCAAGCTTTATTTTTTTTCCGAAAAAACTTTCCTTTAACGTATTCTGCTCAGAGGCTTTTACATAAACAAGCTTTGAATTTTTTGAAACCGCCGGGGAATTCTGAATATAGCTGTCAAAAACCTCATCACTCACGACAACCACATTCATTTCCGGCCGGAAAGTATGCAGTGCAAATATAATAGTACAAATTGCAAAAAACAATGCAACGCCAGACAGAATAACTACAGGTTTCTTAAATTGAATGTTTTTTAGATTCATCAGTTGCTCCAATGAACCAATTATAATTTGCAAAGCCGTTCTAGGGCAACACGACAAATATTCTTCAAAAAGGAACACCGAAAAATACAACAAAAGATTGGCATACTTCTAGCATAAAGAATCATTTTCTGTTATAGTTTTATTCCAATATGAAGACTGTGCAGATAGAAAACATCACGTTTCTCAACATTGGAATGTACGGTTATTATTTTTTTGAATAAATTAAGGCGAATTCTTTTTTAGAGTTCGCCTTTTTTATTGCACAAACAACGCGTTAGGGATTGGAGCACCGCCGCAGGCGTTCCGAAGCGGAAGCGCAGGAATGAAGCGGCAGCGTAAGTGCGGAAAGCCCGGCCCGTAAGGATGGGATTGCCGTGTCGAGCACGGCAATGACAGACTGGAGGGAAACGCCCAAAAACTGGTTTTTGTAAGGAGTTAAAATATATGAAGAGAACAGACATTAACAAAGTTCTTATTATTGGTTCGGGACCTATTGTAATTGGTCAGGCATGTGAATTTGACTATTCGGGAACACAGGCATGTAAGGCTCTGAGAGAACAGGGGTACAAAATCGTACTTGTAAACTCAAACCCTGCTACAATCATGACAGATCCTGTTATGGCAGATGCTACTTATATTGAGCCGCTGAATGTTGAACGTCTTTCTCAGATTATTGAAAAAGAACGTCCTGATGCACTTCTTCCAAACCTTGGCGGACAGACTGGTCTTAACATGGCTATGGAATTAAACAAAGCCGGTGTTCTTGATAAATATGGTGTAAAAGTAATCGGTGTTAACCTTGATGCAATTGAACGTGGTGAAGACCGTGAAATCTTTAAGGAAACAATGAAGAGTCTGGGAATTGATACTCCACGTTCCGGAATCTGTCATACTGTAGAAGGTGCAGAAAAAATTGCTGAAGAAATCGGATTCCCTCTGGTAGTTCGTCCTGCTTATACAATGGGCGGTCAGGGAGGAGGTTTCTGCTATAACGTTGAAGAATTACGAACGATAGTTAGCAACGGTCTTGATCTTTCCATAACACACCAGTGTTTAATAGAAGAAAGTATTCTTGGATGGGAAGAACTTGAAGTAGAAGTTGTACGTGATTCTAAAAATCAGATGATTGCTATCTGTTTTATAGAAAACATTGATGCAGTTGGTGTTCATACCGGTGATTCTTTCTGTTCAGCACCATTCATGACAATCAGCAAGGAACTTGAAGAAAAGCTCAAGAGCATGGCATTTAAGATTGTTGAATCTATCGGTGTTATCGGTGGAACTAACGTTCAGTTTGCACACAATCCTAAGACAGGACGTATCGTTATTATTGAAATCAACCCTCGTACTTCCCGCTCTTCTGCTCTTGCTTCTAAAGCTACAGGTTTCCCGATTGCTTTAATTTCAGCAAAACTTGCAGCAGGTTTAACTCTTGATGAAATTCCATACTGGCGTGACGGTACTCTTGAAAAATATACTCCAGGCGGAGCCCCTGATGGAGACTATGTTGTTCTTAAATTTGCCCGCTGGGCATTTGAAAAATTCCGCGGCGTAGAAGATTCCCTTGGAACTTCAATGAAAGCTGTCGGTGAAGTTATGTCCATCGGTAAGACTTTCAAAGAAACATTCCAGAAAGCAATCCGTGGTCTTGAAAACGGACGCAGCGGTTTGGGATTTGCAAAAGACTTTAACCGTAAATCTGCTGATGAACTTTGTGAAATGCTTAAAACTGCTTCAAGCGAAAGATACTTCCAGCTTTATGAAGCTATCCGTAAGGGCGTTTCTCTGGATAAACTTCATGAAATTACTTATGTTAACATGTACTTCCTTAACCAGATGAAGGAACTTGTTGACCTTGAAGAAGAAATGCTTAAAAACCAGGGTCGTGTTCCGGAAGATAAGCTTTTGATTCAGGCTAAAAAAGACGGTTTCAGCGATAAGTATTTAAGCAAGATTCTTAAAGTTGCAGAAAAAGACATTCGCAACCGTCGTAAGGAACTTGGCATAAAAGAAGCATGGCTTGCTGTTCCTGTAAGCGGTGTAAAAAATGCTAACTACTACTATTCAACCTACAATGCAGAAGACAAAGCTCCTGTAACAACAAACCCTAAGAAAATTATGATTCTCGGCGGCGGTCCAAACAGAATCGGTCAGGGTATTGAATTTGACTACTGCTGCTGTCATGCCGCTATGCAGCTTAAAGAACTTGGTTATGAAACAATCATCGTAAACTGTAATCCGGAAACTGTTTCTACAGACTACGATACTTCTGACAAGCTTTACTTTGAACCGGTTACAACAGAAGATGTTCTTCAGATTTACGAAAAAGAAAAGCCATACGGTGTTATCGTTCAGTTCGGTGGTCAGACACCGCTTAACATTGCCCGTGAACTTCAGGAAAACGGTGTAAACATCCTCGGTACTTCAATCGACAGTATCGATATTGCAGAAGACCGTGACCTCTTCCGTCACATGATGGAAAAACTTGAAATCCCTATGCCTGAGAGCGGAATGGCAATCAACTTTGAAGAAGCTAAAGCCTGTGCAGAAAGAATCGGTTATCCGATTATGATTCGTCCTTCATTCGTTCTTGGCGGACGCGGAATGGAAGTAATCTACGATGAAGCAACTTTAAAAGAATATGTTGAAAAAGCTGTCGGCGTAACTCCTGACCGCCCGCTTCTTATCGACCGTTTCTTGAAAAACGCTCTTGAATGTGAAGCTGACGCCCTTGCTGATTCAAACCACGTATATATTCCTGCTGTTATGGAACACGTTGAACTTGCCGGTATTCACTCAGGTGACTCTGCCTGTGTTATTCCTCCAGTTTCAATTCCACAGAATAATCTGGACACTATTAAGGAATATACGAAGAAAATCGCAGAGAATCTTCATGTATGCGGTCTTATGAACATGCAGTACGCTATTGAAGACGGAAAGGTTTATGTAATCGAAGCAAATCCTAGAGCTTCCCGTACAGTTCCGCTTGTTTCAAAGGTTTGTGACACTCAGATGGCCCGCCTTGCAACCCGCATGATGCTTGGTGAATCTCTTGAAAGTCTCGGACTTAAGGATAAAGTTATTCCTTACTACGGAGCAAAAGAAGCAGTTCTTCCTTGGGCAAGGTTCCCTGGTGTTGATCCAATTCTTGGACCGGAAATGCGTTCTACTGGTGAAGTTCTCGGTCTTGCAGAAACTTTCCCTCTTGCATTCTATAAGGCACAGGAAGCTGCAGGTTCTGAATTGCCACACGCTCCTGCTGCATGGGAAAACAAAAAGGTTCTTATGTCTTTAAGCAACAAGGAAGGTCAGAAAGAACAGGTTCTGTATATCGGTAAAACTCTGAAGGAACTTGGATTTACTCTTGTAGGAACTCAGGGTACGGCAGATTTCTATAATTCAAATGGAATTAAATGTGATGTCGTAAACAAGATTGGTGCAGGACGTCCGGATGTTGTTGACCTGATTATGAATAAGGATGTATGTCTTGTAATCAACACTCCTAAGGCTAAGCGTAATTATGCTGAGGACAGGAAGACTATCCGTAAGGCTTGTCTTAAATACAAGGTTCCTTATATCACTACACTTGCCGGTGCTCTGGCTGCTGTTAAGGGTATTGATTCGGTTAAGAACGGTAATGGTGGTGAAGGCGGAGTTCGTTCACTGCAGGAATATCACTCGCTGATCAAATAGGTTTTTGCCGGACGTGTGCCGGCAAAAACTCTATGAGCACGACACAGGTACTTTTCAAGTCCCTGTGCGTGTCAAATTAATTTCTAATCCGACACTTTCAGTGCGGTTAAAATCATAGGAAACAGCCTGTCCTTCTTTTTTGGTGGACAGGCTGCTTTTTTTTACGGATAAAAATCTTTTTAATTAACTCTAATTCTTACAATCCCACGTCATATATTCTTTGGAAGTTTCAATGTCTTTCCAGGTAAAAATGCCGTTTTCAAAAATCATATAACTGTGACAGAACGCTTCTTTAGGAATAGAAACAGAACCTGTATTCAGATACTGGAACGTATCTCCTGTATCTGTCTTACATTCCCTGCAGGCAGGAACATGTGTATGTCCGCACAGAAGAATTCCATTCTTTACAAAAGAAGGTGGATTTTTTTCTCCATATAAATGGCCGTGAGTTGCAAATATTAAAACTTCATTCAGTTCAAGAATCGAATAATCTGCAAGTACCGGAAACTTTAATACCATCTGATCCACTTCTGCATCACAGTTTCCACGCACACTTATAATTTTATCTGCTAATGGATTCAGCATCTCAATAACAGCTTTTGGAGCATATTCGTCAGGAAGATTATTTCTCGGACCATGATATAAAATATCTCCAAGCAGAAGAATTTTATCAGCCTGCTCTTCCCTGAAGCGTTCCATCATTTTTCGGCACCATAAAGCGGAACCATGTATATCTGAAGCAATAAATAATTTCATATAAAAAATTCTATATAAATTCATTTTCAGGTCAAGACGTTCAGAAAGATGAAATTTTAAAACTTTCAACTAACCTTAAAAAAGAAAAAAATTTTCACATTTTAAAGACCATGATATAATGAAAGAATGCAAAGTTTGAAAAATTATAATCCAACTCTATTTTTAGACAAATTCCGCGGAAAAGATTTCTCGGGAGAATGGCCAACGTTACCTGAAATTTTTACAATAACTGTAAAACGCTTCGGGTCAAGAAATGCTTTTACTGACTGGGATACAGATGCCGGTTCAAAAAGAACTTATTCCTATAATACCGTATTCAATCAGGTAAATACTCTTGCGCAGTGGCTGATAGAAAACGGAATAAAAAAAGGAGACCATATCGCCGTAACCGGAAAAAATTCTCCGGAATGGGCAACGGTTTATCTGGCAGCACTTTTTGCAGGAGCAACAATCTGTCCTATGGATTATGCCCTTCATGAAAGTGAACTTGAAAACCTGCTGGCAACGGCAAAACCAAAATTTCTTTTTGTCGACACAGAAAAATTTGATTACTTTAACAACAAAGAAAACAGCTTTAAGGTTTTTGCCTTAAACAGAAAAAACGAAAATTACATTTTTACACTTAAACCTTCAAAAGATGTAAGACTTACACAATTCCCGGAAGAAAATGATATAGCAGCAATTCTTTTTACCAGCGGAACAACCGGAAAACCAAAAGGTGTAATGCTCAGTCATAAGAATCTTGTAAGTGATGCATTCATAGCTCAGTACAACATGATTATCAATGAACAGGATGTTTTTTACGCACTTCTTCCGATTCATCATGCCTATACTATGCTTGCCGTTTTTATTGAATCAATTTGTATCGGAGCAGAAATTGTATTCGGTAAAAGCATGGCTGTAAGTAAACTGATGAAAGAACTTAAAGAAGGAAAAATCACAATGCTTTTGGGAGTTCCTCTTCTGTTCAACAAACTTGCTGCAGGAATTCTAAAAGGTATAAAAGAAAAAGGTCCGCTTATTAATTTCATAATGAAATCACTGATGAATGTTTCATACGCCGTTAAAAAAGTTACAGGCATTAACATCGGACATAAACTTTTTGCACCGGTTCTTAAACAGGCAAATATAAACACTATCCGCATTGCTATTTGTGGCGGAGGTCCTTTAGCAAAAAGCGTTTTCAAACTTTACAATGAAATGGGTATTGATTTTGTTCAGGGTTACGGGCTTACAGAAACCTCTCCTATTATTGCACTGAATCCGATTCAGCACTTTAAAATCCAAAGTGTCGGTCAGTATTTTGCAGGACATATGCAGATGAAAATCCTTAATCCTAATGAAGAAGGAATAGGAGAAATCTGTGTAAAAGGTCCGATGGTCATGCAGGGATACTACAACATGCCGGAAGAAACAGCAAAAATGTTTACTGAAGACGGCTGGTTTAAAACCGGAGACCTTGGATGGCTGGATAAAGAAAACTATCTTATGCTCAGCGGAAGATGCAAAAACATGATTGTCACTGAAGGCGGAAAAAATGTTTATCCGGAAGAAATAGAAGATTCTTTCCAGCTGGAAACAGATATTCAGCAGATTACAGTTCAGGGATACATTGCAGATGAACAGAAAAAATCTGAGGAACTGGAAGCTTTGATTTACCCTGCAGACAGTCTTTTTGAAAAGCTTAATCTCAAAAGAGCAGATGTTTCACAGGAGGCCAGAGATTCAGTATACGAAAAGATTTCTGCCATCGTAAGCAAAATAAATAAAAACCTTCAGCCATATCAGCGCATCACAAGAATAACAATTCTTGATACCCCGCTGGAAATGACCACAACCATGAAGGTAAAAAGAAACTACAAAAAATAATTTCAAACCTTAAAATAGACTAAACATTCAGTTTGCAGAATGTTAATATATAGAAAAATGCGAACGGAGGAAAACATGAAAATCGCACAAATTGTAAAACGGTTCACTGCAGCCATGATGGTTGCAGCAGCTCTTCCAGTCTTTGCAAAAGGTGTAGAAACTCAGCCAAAGACAAACGACAATGATATAGTCATTCTTTACACAAATGATGTTCATTGCGGAATCAACGGAAAGATCGGTTACGCAGGTCTTGTTGCCTACAAAAACCAGACTCTTACCCAGACTCCATATGTTCTTACAATAGATAACGGAGATGCAATTCAGGGTGAAGCAATCGGTTCTATTTCCAAAGGAAGTTACATAATCGACATCATGAATGAAGCTTCTTATGATCTCGCTATTTTAGGAAATCATGAATTCGATTATACAATGCCACAGCTGGAACAGCTTACAAAAAAAGCAAAGTTTACTTATGTTAATACAAATATCACTTACAAAGGAAAAAACAAGACTTCTTTTGTAGACAACACAACTCCGTATGTAATAAAAGAATTCGGTTCAGTAAAAATCGGTTTCCTTGGACTCTGCACACCAACGAGTATTACAACTTCTACTCCAACTTACTTTATGGAAAAAAATAAAATCGTCTATGATTTCAGTGACGGTTCAAAAGGAAAAAAACTTTACTCTCTTACCCAAAAATACATAGATAAATGTTACAAAGAAGGTGCTGATTACGTTATCGTACTTTCTCATCTCGGAGATGAAGGTGTTCCTGAAGGTGTTTCATCAAGAGATTTAATTGCAAATACTTACGGTATCACTGCAGTTCTTGACGGACATGCTCATAATGTAATTCCTTCTGAAATCCTTAAAAATAAAAAGGGACAGAATGTAATCCTTACTTCTACAGGAACAAAATTTGAAAACCTCGGAAAACTTACAATTTCAAAAGACGGAAATGTTTCTTCAGAACTTGTAAACGACTTTACACAGAAAGATGCAAAGATTCAGGCTTTCATTGATTCAATCCAGGCTTCTTATAAAGATGATCTCCAGAAAGTTGTAGCAAAAAGTGACGTTGAACTTTCCATCACTGATGAAAACGGCGTACGTCTTGTACGTACACGAGAACTTCCTATCGGTGATCTTTGTGCAGATGCATACCGTAACATTGCTCAGTCAGACGTAGCTTTCGTTAATGGCGGTGGAATTCGTACTCTTCTTCCAAAAGGAGACATTACTTTTGAAAACATTCTTAAAGTTCATCCTTTCGGAAACATGCTTACTATGGTTGAAGCTAACGGACAGCAGATTCTTGATGCACTGGAATTTTCAGTACACAGCATGGAAGCAGAAACTTCTTCTAACGGAAAAGCTGTTGGAGAATTCGGAGGATTCCTTCAGGTTTCTGGTGTAAAATTCACAGTTGACCTTTCTGTTCCAACTTCTGTTGTTACAGATGACAAAAATATGTTCGTTAAAGTTGCCGGCGATCGCCGTGTAAAGGACGTATATATTCTTCAGGGAGACAAATGGGTTCCTATAAACGCAAAGAAAACCTATACAGTTGCAAGCCACAACTATATGCTTCTTAACTGCGGAGACGGATACACAATGTTCAAGAATGATAAAATTCTCATCGACAGCAGTATGTCAGACTACCAGGTTCTCATGACATATCTTGTTGATATTCTTGAAGGAAAACCAGGTCTTATGTATTCTGAATCACAGAACCGCATTACAATTAAATAAAATCTAAAAAGCAAAAGGCTGCCGGAGAATAAAACTAATTTTCCGGCAGCCTTTTTTTGTTTTAAATATTCAATTAAACCTTCAAAGTCCTTAAATATTCTTTTCTTTCATCAGGAACCCTGAAACTTTCAATTGCTTTCTGAATAGTCTTATTATGTGTCCAGGACTCTAATTTTTTTTCTTCCAGATACTTTACAGCAGACTCATACTGCTTTGCCAGAGCCGTTGCAAAATACCAGGCCTGCATCATTTTTACGTAATATTCTTCAGAATGAACCGATGCAACTTTTTGTGCAAACCTTTCTTCAAAAAGAACATCTAAAAAATGCTGCATCAGCATACCGATTGCAAAACGAATTTTATAAGTCTCTCCAGATTCAATCCAAAGATTTATATGCGGTAAAAGTTTCTGCGGCTGCTTCTTAAAAACTTTAGGAAGAAGCTGATCACAGGTTGCCCAGTTATTTATATACGGTAAAAACTTATCCACATATTTTATACAGTTATCAAAATCTTTTTCTTCAGAAAGAATAAAACTATGCAACTGATTTTCTTCATAGTAATAATGAGGAAGTGAAGATAAAAATTCTTCTCCACTGCCGGCTTTTATAATTTCCTTTGCAAATTTTCTTAATACCGGAGTTCTTACTCCAATTACTTTATCCGTTTCAATTCCAGGAATAAGTTTAAGATGAAACTCCCTGAATTTTTTATCCTGCAGAGAAAATAAATGTTTTACAATCTGTTCATTTGTCATTTTAAATATCCGCCGAAACACCAGCCTGTTGTTCCTTCCTCAACATCTTTTCCGTCAGAAGTTTTTGCCTTTTTTACAACTTCAACTTTTACCCATTTAGATTCTATATCATCAATTATATCTGAATTACCTAATTCCACAACTTTTACTCTTGCTCCCTGCTTAATCGTTGTTATTATATCTGCTGCAGTTCCCTGTTCAGAGCGAAGCCGGAGATTTGTTTTTACAACCATTTCTTTTGGCTGAATATACAGTACTGTATTATTTATGCAACCAAGCCAATCTATAACATCATCAACCATAACATATCCGTCTTCAACTTTTAACATGAAGGTTACTTTATTTAGAATTTTTGCAGGTATGAATTCTACGCTACCCAGTTCAAGCAAAGAATTTATTTTTAAATCATCTGCGGGAATAAAGCCTTTACCCTCTTTCTTATAAATTTTTTTTCCTGGTGCTATAACTTTGACAGTGTAAGGTCTTTTTTCACCATGCAAATATTCAAACAATTCAAATACCATTCTTTTTTCTGCTTTTGAAAAATCAAAAATTAACAGAGTCCATATATTAAAAAACCCTGCATTTTCAGATTTTTCATATACACATAAAGACTTTTCATCAACCCAAGTTTCTGATGAATTAATACTAAGTTCTGAATCAGAATAATATTCCAGATAATCTCCTAAATAATGAATTGAGTTTGCTTTATTTACAACTTCAAAAACAGAAACTCTTGTAGAAGAGAACCCGCTGCCTGCAGTTCCTGGATTCCAGTCACTTTTAATAATAATCACATCATGTCCGCCTTTTGACTCAACGCTGGTATTTTTTATGAATCCAACACTTTCTTTATATCTATCAAAAGACAAACCGTATTTATAATTTACAACGTTTGTACCTTTTTTTATTTCAACATAGGCGTTTACAATATTATCACTATATGTTGCATCTTCACTTTTCCGTTCATAATAAAGCGTTACAGATAGATCATTTTTTTCAGCAAGTACTTCAGATATTAAGTTTTTTGTTTTTTTCCATTTCTTGTCTTTCTCAAAAATTTCATTTGAATTATCAGAATAAGCAACATTGTAAAACTGCAAATCCGTATAATCAGACAGTTCTGAAACCTCTTTATATCCTTTTAATTTTTCTGACCATCCGCATACAAAACAAGACATCACCAGTATCAATGTTGTTGTCTTTTTCATACCTTTTTTCATTCTAAACTCCTTTTTTTTGTGCAACCGCAATTTTATGATAAATTTAAGAAAAAGGTAAAGACTATACTTTTTACAAATTTTACAGAAATAAGTAATAAATATAATCTGCCGCAACTGCTCCTCTCAAAATCACTCTGTTTATAAGAAGCAATATCTGTATATACAAAACATAACTGAACCCATCTCTTTAATTTTTTAATAATTTTAGATACAGTTTCTTTTATGGAAAAATCACAGCTTACAACTTTATGCTATATCGAAAACGAAGACTCTTACCTCCTGCTGCACAGGACAAAAAAAGCAAACGACATTAACCATAATAAATGGATAGGAGTCGGTGGTCATTTTGAATTTGGAGAAAGTCCGGAAGACTGTCTGCTGAGGGAAGTTTTTGAAGAAACAGGGCTTACATTAACTTCCTATCAATTCCGCGGAATAGTTACATTTCTTTCAGATGATGATCCGGCTGAATACATGTGTCTGTACACCGCTGATAAATTTACAGGAACAATAAAAGAATGTGATGAAGGAAATCTAGAATGGATAAAAAAAACAGATTTCATGAAACTTGAACACTGGCAGGGAGATGTTATTTTTTTAAATCTTCTTCAAAGTAATGAACCTTTTTTCTCTCTGAAACTTATTTATAAATCAGGAAGACTGCAAAAAGCCGTTCTTAATGGAAAAGAAATCGACTTCTAAATACGTCGAGTCAAGGCACGCTAACGCTTAAAGCCTTGACTTCGCCGTTTTGAGGGTTTGTACTACCCCCTCAATAAGATGTGTATATTACTATACATAATTATAGTATTATACACATCTTCAACTTTCTTCTATATATATGTATCTGTCACCTTATTTGAACCTCAAACAAATTTTCTGTAACTGAAATTCATTATTTCAGGCTGAAAATATGAGGGGTTTCTGAAATGTACAGAAAAAAAATCATAAACAATAGTTTCACTACCTGGCAGCTATCACACCTGAATAATTTCCAGCCTGTAACAGATACGCCCGCTTACCAGGATAAAATAAAGCGCCGCATAAACTAACCTCAATCAAAGAACATAAAAAGATCAAATCACCAGCAGCAGTTTCTTCATTCTTCACAAAACTTTATGTATTTATGTTTCATGTGAAACACAACAATTAAACTCTGGCACCGTCCATAAACCTCGTGTACTATACGCAGCTCGTAATAAATATAAGCATTTTAGATGATACGAAATACCCTCCTGAAAAAAACTTACACGAATGGACTATATTGTTAAAAAAGACCTGCACTGGTTTAAATCATTCAGATTCATCTTCCGATTAAAGTATTACAATTTTTACTGACTCAAACATTTTAGAAATATTGTACTCTTTATATTGAAACAAAAATTCAGTTAAAATCCCTTTTATTAATGTAACGAATAACCATATTGATAGCGTAAAAAAAACTTCACCAAGAATATTACACTAAATAAAATTTATCCTGAACAAAAAAAACATATCAGAATATGCAATATAAGATAAATTCCTATAATTTCCGCTACAAAAAACCACAAGTTATCCACAACCTGTAAATAATGAGATTAGCCTGAATCTAAAAAGAAAAAGGTAAAAAACCCCGTGTTTAAAGGCTTTTATAAACACAAGAATACAATCAGAAAATTTATATCAATACTTATACAAAAGTTATCCACAGAATACACACAAACATCACTTTGACTGGTAATCAGGTACATAAATTATATATGCAGGTCCATAAGCCAGACAGCAGCTGTTCAGCTTTATAAGCTTTATAAATAAAGCCCAATAAAAAATCCCCCGACACAAAGTCAGGGGATCATATCCAGTATTTCAAAAATAAAATGTTTCATGTGAAACACAGATTACACTTTTTTAACAGATTACTTCCAAAAAAATACCTTGAAAACCTGCTAAAGTCTTCAAGGCACTTTATAAAAACTATTTAATATTAAGTCTCATAACTTTTGAACTTCTTTGAGGAGTCCATATTTCCCTTCGCTTTGCGGGCAAGGATTCAACTGTAGATTCCGTAAATCCAAGTGTCTCAAACCAATCTGCAGTTTGTGTTGTAAGAAGGAAAATACTTTTTGCTTTTAATTTTGTTGCACGTGAAACAAGAAATTCTATCAGCTTTGGACCGATACCAATGTGAGAACAAGTTTTATCCACAGCAACCCCTGCAATCTCCATCTGACCGTCCGGATATTTTACTAAAGAAGCACAGGCTCTTATAGCACCATCAAGTTCATAAACAATATAATCACCTATCTGATTATTAAGCATTTCCTTTGTCCGTGGTAAAAGAATGCCGGAATCAATAAATGGTTTCATTACAGAAAGTACTGCAGAAATATCATCACGGCCCATATCTCTGATAGTGCCATAGTTATTACAGTAAATCATTGTACCAGAACCAAAGTCGCTGAAAATTTCACATGGAATAGTACCATCTAAAGATCCATTCAAAATATGAACACGAGAAACTCCAGATATACATGCCTCTTTTGCAAGTTTCAAAAGATTAATTATTTTTTCACGTGAAACATTTCCATTTGTATTTTTATTAGTCTCAATAAAAGAATCCAGTTCTTCAATATTCATAGCAGGAACTGTTCCCTCTCCAGAGAGACCAATATTCTCAGGTAAAGAAAAAGTAGAATCATTTATCTCAGCATCAGGCACAACATAAAAAAGCTTGTCTGCTTTTAAATGAATTGCAACCTGCTTTGCCAGCTCAACAGAAGAAATATTATACGGCTTGCCGGCAGCACTCCATCCAATACACGGGAAGATAGGGATAAACCCGTCATCTAAAACCGTCTGTATTGTATCAACCTGAAGCTTATCAATTTCACCGTTTGTACCAAAATCAAATCCATCAACAACGCCCTTTCCTCTGGCCCTGACCCAGTTACCAATAAGCGCTGTTTTCTTTTCTCCTGCCAGTGCAGTCATAACCTGATTTGATACATCAAAGGCTGCCATCTTTATCAATGGCATTGCTTCAGGACCTGTAATACGACAGTTATCATGTACAGACCAGGAAATATTTGAAACCTTCAATATTTCATCTATACGTTTACTGGCGCCAGGAATCATTATTACTTTAAGTCCTGCATCATGAATTTTAGCAATATCTTTTATATGACTTAAAAATAATGGAGACTCAATCAGATTCTCATCCATGTAAATGATTACTAAAGCATCTTTAAACCTTTGAATATACCTGATTACATCACGAATCTGTTCTGCTTTACCATGCACAATTTCTGCTTTCATATACCCTTCCTATCCCATAAATATTGACTACTAACTATCAGTCTGTTTGGAGTTATCATGTTTGCTGCGCATAGAATATACGCATCCACAATAATCCTGCCTGTATAATCCGTATTCAGAACTAAGCTGCAGGCTTCTTAAAAAGCCATTCTTCTTCTTAAAATCAGCCGGTAAATACTTAACATCTGACAAGTTGTCAAATGTATAGCCAATTGTATTTATTTTCACGGCATCTTTATAAGGACTGATAGACAGCGTAGTCGTAAAATAATCATACTTATTATTAACTGCAAATTCAAAAGCTTTTTTCATTCGGAATTCATAACAGCGGCGACATCGTTCTCCCCTTTCAGGTTCTTCCTGCAGTTCCGGCTGTTCCCTGGTTTTTACGGCATCAAAAAAAATCTCAGGATTATACTCTGCAACCTCAAGCTTAACACTGTTTTGTAATGCTAAAGGAAACTTTGACAAAAAGACTTTCAACTCTTCCAGTCTACGTTCATATTCAGATTGAGGATGGATATTCGGATTAAAATAATAAATCGTAATATCAAAAAAAGCTGACAGGTATTCAATAACATAAGAAGAACATGGTGCACAGCATGCATGAAGCAAAAGCTTTGGTTTAACAGGAAGCTTCTGCACCTGCAGTATAATTTGAGTCAGCTGTTTCTGATAATCAATCTTTTCTTCTTTCATAAAAGAAGAATACCACTGTAAAAAAAAATGTGCCACCCGAAAACCTTCCGGAAGGCACATGACAATCAAGGGCACTATATCTCAAAAACACTGAGTAGTTTGGGTTCAATATTTATAAAGACATGATTTTCCTCTTCAAAAAAGATTAACCCTTAACTGAACCTTAATAAAATAACGAATTGCATTTTCTTAGTATAACGAAATGATTATTCTGTTTTTTACCGATTTGAGTATTTTCATGTATGTTTTATTTATATTAAAACCTGTCCCCATTAAAAATTTAATTTTTTTCATACAAAATTTACCATTATTCAAAAGGAAAAATTGTATTATTGTTTTATAATTGAAAGAGATATAGAAGACAGCGTCGTCTGCCAGTATCCCTTACAAAAAGCTCAACCAACGGAGTCTTTATGTTTAAGAAAAGTTCTAATTCCCTGATTTTTGAAAAAAACGGAGAAACAGTTAAGATTGAACCTTGGGGAACGGATTCCCTTAGAATTCGTGCAACGATGAATCCAGAATTTACAAAAAATACCTGGGGACTTACAGAAACTGTAAAAACCAAATCTTCCGTAAAAATAGAAATTTCAGATTCAGGCGCCAGCATTTCAAACGGAAAACTTTCTGCAAAACTAAATGCAGGCGGCGTTATAACTTTTGAAAAAAACGGAAAAAAAATTCTTCAGGAATATCACCGCAGCTACGACCATTCCGCATCAAATGAAAGCATTGCCCTTAAAGTTGTAAACCGTCAGTACAAAGGAAACATCGGCGGCGGAGAATACCAGATTACGGCAAGATTCAATCCAAATGATGATGAAAAAATTTTCGGCATGGGCCAGTATCAGCAGCCATACCTTAACCTTAAAGGATGCGTTCTTGAACTCGCACAGCGCAACTCACAGATTTCCATACCATTTGCAGTCTCAAGCTTAGGCTACGGCTTTCTCTGGAACAACCCGGCAGTAGGCAGAGTAACATTTGCTACAAATATGACTGAATGGAAAAGTGAATGCAGCGATGAACTGGATTACTGGATTACCGCCGGTAATACTCCAAAAGAAATCACTGAACGCTATACAGAATGTGTCGGAAGAGCACCTCTGATGCCAAAAGATTATCTCGGATTCTGGCAGTGCAAGCTGCGTTACAGAACACAGGAAGAAGTTCTTACAGTTGCAAGAAAATATAAAGAGCTGGGCATTCATCTTGATGTAATAGTCATAGACTTCTTCCACTGGTGCCGTCAGGGAGACTGGAGTTTTGACAAAGAATACTGGCCTGACCCAAAAGCAATGTGTGATGAACTTCATGCAATGGGAACTAAAGTTATGGTTAGCGTATGGCCTAGCGTAGATAAAAAAAGCGTAAACTACTGGCCTCTTGCCGAAAAAGGACTTTTCCTTAGATGTGAACGGGGTGTTATTCAAACCTATGATTTTAACGGAGACTGTCGCACGATTGATCTTACAGCACAGGAAGCCCGCAATTTTCTCTGGAAAGCATGTTTAAAGAATTATGTAAAATACGGAATTGATATGTTCTGGCTCGATAATGCTGAACCGGATCTTTCTGTATACGACTTTGAAAACTACAGATACCGTATCGGGCCTGCACTTAAAGTCAGCAACCTTTATCCAAAACTTTATGCACAGACATTTGCCGACGGATTCAACAAAATCGGAAAAAAGAATTTTGTTAACCTTGAACGCTGTGCCTGGGTTGGAAGTCAGAAATATGGCGTAGTCCTCTGGAACGGAGACGTACAAAGTACATTTGAATGTCTCGAAGATTCTGTTTCACAAGGAATCAACATGGGTCTTGCAGGTATTCCATGGTGGACAACCGATGTGGGAGGCTTTATGTATGGAGATCCAAAAGATCCGGCCTTCATTCATCTGTTAATGCGCTGGTTTGAATTTGGTGTCTTCACTCCAATACTGAGACTTCACGGAGACAGAAGTCCGCAGCTTAAACCCTTTGTTACAGACAGAGATTACGGCGGAGGATTCTGCTGGTCCGGACAGGACAATGAAATATGGTCTTATGGTAAAGATGCTCAGAAAATAATGGAAAAACAGATAAAACTCAGAGAAAGCCTGAGAGACTATATTGAAACCCTCATGAAAGAAGCACACGAAAAAGGAACCCCACTTATGAGGGCAATGTTCTATGAATTCCCGGATGATGAAACCTGCTGGAATATTCGGGATCAATATATGTTTGGAAATGAATATCTTGTAGCACCTGTTCTTCATGCAGAAGAATACAAACGCTCTGTATATCTTCCAGCCGGCAACTGGAAAAACATAAATGACGGAAAAGTTTACAAAGGAGGAAAAACGTACGTAGTGAATGCACCAATTGACTGCATACCCGTCTTCAAAAAAGCCTGAAAACTTGAAAACCTTTTTGTGTACTTTTGGTTAACTGACAGTTTTCCTCAACCAAAAGTACACAATTTTTTTTATTTTAAAATTGCTTCAATTTCATTCAATTCTGAATCTGTAAAATTCAATTTCTGAACAGTTTTAACATTTTCTTCAATCTGCTCAGGATTATGTGCACCAATTAAAACTGAAGTAACGCGATTCTTTCTCAAATTCCAGGCCAATGCCATCTGAGACAGAGACTGTCCCCTGTCCAATGCCATTTCATTCAGCTTCTTTGCTTTTGAAATCTTTTCTTCCGTTATGAATTCTTTTTTCAGGAATACACCACGGGTTGCACGGGAATTTTCCGGAATTCCATTAAAATACTTTGTAGAAAGAATACCCTGTGCCAGAGGACTGAAAGTTATAGAACCAGCTCCAACTTCATCAAGGGCATCAAGAAGTCCGTCTTCCTCACTCCAGCGGTCAAACATATTATATCTGAACTGGTTAATGAGAAGAGGTGTTCCGTTGGCCTTAAGCAAGGCTGCAGCTTTTTTTGTATCCTCTGCATGATAATTTGAAATTCCCGCATACAAAGCTTTTCCACATTTTATGGAATCACTTACGGCAGACATTGTTTCTTCAAGAGGGGTTTCTGGATCCGGTCTGTGATGATAAAAAATATCCACATATTCAAGATTCATTCTCTTAAGACTCTGATTCAAACTTGCAATAAGATACTTTCTTGAACCAAAATCTCCGTATGGACCAGGCCACATCCCGTATCCGGCTTTTGTAGAAACTATAATTTCATCCCTGTAAGATTTAAGTTCCTGATTTATAATTCTTCCAAAGTTTTCTTCAGCACTTCCAGGTTCAGGACCATAATTATTTGCCAGGTCAAAATGAGTAATTCCCAGATCAAATGCCTTAAAAATCATTTTCTTCTGATTTTCAAAATCATCTACTGAACCAAAATTATGCCAAAGTCCAAGAGAAATTCTCGGAAGCTTAAGACCACTTTTTCCACAACGCTGGTACTCCATCGTACCTTCATATCTCTTTGAATCTGCTAAATATACGCTCATACAAAAAATTGTAGACTTAGTTAAATAATTTGTCGAGGTTAAAATTTTTAAATAAAATCGTAAAAAAATACTCCCCTACCCTACCCTTAACCTTCTGTAGAAAAATCAGTAAAATAAAGTTCCATGGAACAGTATAAAAAAGAATTTATTGATTTTATGGTTGAGTGCAATGTACTCAAATTTGGTTCTTTCACATTAAAAAGCGGAAGAAAATCTCCTTTCTTTATGAATGCAGGTGCTTATATAACAGGCAGCCAGCTGGAACGCCTCGGAGAGTTTTATGCAAAAGCAATTCATGATAACTTCGGAGATGATTTCGATGTACTTTTCGGACCTGCCTACAAAGGAATTCCTTTAAGCGTTGCAACCTGTATTGCATACTCAAAACTTTACAATAAAGAGATAAAATACTGCGCTGACCGCAAAGAAGAAAAAGATCATGGTGCAGACAAAGGTTCACTTCTTGGATATGGAATTAAAGACGGAGACAGAGTCGTAATAATTGAAGACGTTACAACTTCCGGAAAATCAATCGAAGAAACTTATCCTAAAATAAAAGCACAGGAAACTACTCCCGGCGGAATAAAAATTGTGGGAGAAATAGTTTCTCTTAACAGAATGGAAAGAGCTGCTGATTCAACAAAAAGTGCCCTTCAGGTAATTTCAGAAAAATACGGTTTCCCTGCAAAAGCAATTGTTTCCATGAAAGAAGTCGTAGAAACCCTTTACACTCCAGGAAAAAACGGCGTTATAACTGATGAACTGAAAAAAGAAATTGATGCCTACTACGCTGAATGGGGTGCAGATTTCTAAGATGAAGTATTCTAATAAAAATTCCCTTTTTATAAAGCATACAGCCATTTTTATGGTTACACTTATGAGTACACTTTTGTCTGTAAGCTGTAATAAAAAGGGTACAGAAAATAAACTTACAATAACAAAAGCAGAAAGAATTGTCGTTTTATGTCCAAGCGGGGCAGAAATCCTAAGTACAATCGGGGCTGAAGACCACATAGTTGCAAGAACAGATTTTTGTGACTATCCTGAAAGTCTGAAACAGATTCCAAGTATAGGTGGTTTTTCAGGAGATACTCTCAGTATAGAAACAATTCTTTCTTACAAACCGGATTTCGTTTACGGATCTTTAGGAATTCATGATACTGTAAAAGAAAATCTTGAAAACCTGAACATACCGGTCTATCTTTCTGAAACAAAAGACATTGAAGATATACTTACTGAAATAGAATTTATGGGGTCAGTTACACATCATGTCGAAGAAAGTCAATCTGTTACCAGACAGTTAAGGATACAGATTAAATCCCTTAATGAAAAAAAAAATAAGAATAATTCTATTCCTGACGTTTATTGGGAAGTTTGGAATGCTCCTTTTATGTCTGCCGGTAAAAAATCCTTCATAAATGACGTAATAAACCTTGCCGGTGGAAAAAACATTTTTTCTGATGTAGAAGATGTATATCCCATAATCAGTGAAGAAGCTATTCTTTCTCGAAATCCAGATGTAATAATCATTCCTGTAGAAAATGGAATTACTATAAATACACTAAAAAAACGTGCCGGTTGGGAACAAATAAAAGCTGTAAAAAATGAATCTGTTATTTTTATAGATTCTAATCTGTTTACAAGACCTGGTCCAAGAATAATTCAGGCTGCTGAAAAACTTTATGACCAGCTGCACAAATAAACATTAATATAATAAAAAAGGGGATGTCCAAAAAGTTCAAAAAATGTCATTTTCGGGCACGACCCGAAAATCTATTTAATTACAATACAAGAGATTGCCGTGTCGAGCACGGCAATGACTCATACTGAACGCTACGCCACATTCGCACGCACCTGCTACGAATGTGTGTTTCAGCATCTACACCACATCTAGTTCTATAGATTCCGAAACAAATTCGGAATGACACTAGGATGTAAACTTATTGGTCATCCCCTTTTTTTAGCCTTATTTACTTATCTTCATTATCACTGGCTGCGATTCTATCGACACCAACAACATAATCAGGTTCAGAAATATCAACAACTCTTACGCCGCTGCTTCCCCTTCCCTGCTTAGAAATTGAAGAAGCATCAACTCTAAGGGAAGTTCCCTGACTGGTGATACACATGATACTGTCTTTTTCTTTAATGGTAAGGGCACCAACAATTTCTCCCTTATCATCAACATTACCAAAGACTTTCTGTCCGCCAGTTCCACGACCATGAGCCGAGAATTCATCAAAGGAAACTCTCTTTCCAAATCCTTTTTCAGTAATAACAAGCATATCTGTTTCTGGAATTACAGGAGTAGCTGCACAAAGCTCGTCTCCTCCAGAAAGTTTCATTCCGTTTACGCCACGGCTGCTTCTTCCCATTGGACGAACATCTTCTTCTGTAATTCGCAAAGCCTGACCGCGACGGCTGATAAGCATAATTTCAAAATTACCCTGAGAAAGAACTGTACTGACAAGCCGGTCTCCGTCATCAAGACGAATAGCCTGCATACCCTTAGCCTTTGCATTACGGAATTCATTTGTAGGTGTCTTTTTAACAATACCGTTTGCAGTAGCCATAAACAAATATTCAGATTCACTGAATTCACGGATACGTTCAACAATAGTAATCTCTTCATTTGCACTTACAGCAAGAAGACTCTTTATATGTGAACCGCGGCTGGTTTTTCCGGCTTCCGGAATTTCATGAACTTTAACCCAGTAAGCCTTTCCAAGATTAGTAATGAAAATCAAATGCTCATGCGTTGAAGCAACAAACATCTGGTTAATGTAATCTTCTTCAACAAGTTTTGCAGAAATAGTTCCCTTTCCGCCACGACCCTGGCTCTTGTACTGACTTACAGGAACACGCTTGATATAACCAAGTTTTGAAATAAGGATAACCATATCCTCTTCTTTAATCATATCTTCTACGTTAATGCTTTCAACTTCTCCTGCAACAATGTCTGTACGGCGGTCATCACCATATTTCTCTGCAAGCTTATTTGTGTCATCCTTAATAAGCTGAAGAATTCTGCTGTGATCATCAAGAAGACCCTGAAGATAATCAATCAAAGCCTGAAGTTCTTTGATTTCATTCTGAAGGTCTTCAATCTGAAGATGTGTAAGGCGCTTAAGCTGCATATCAACAATAGCCTGTGCCTGTTCATCATCAAAATTAAAGCGCTGTTCAAGTCTTGCTTTAGCTTCATTCGTATCACGACTTTCCTTAATAATCTTGATAACTTCATCAATATTATTAATTGCCGTTATGAGAGCTTCCAGAATATGCATTCTATGTTTAGCAACTTTGAGATCATAAATCGTACGACGGGTTATTACCTCATCACGATGCTTAACAAAATGCATGATAAGCTGTTTAAGATTTAAAACTTCCGGTTTAAGATATTCTGCTTTTAAAGTCAGGTAACCAGGTTCTTCATAACGAATGCCCTTTTCTTTTTCCTGTGGAACAAGAGCAAGATTTATAACACCAAAGTTTGACTGCAAATCAGTTTTTGCAAAAAGCTGATTCAATACAACCTTAGTAATTGCACCGCGTTTTAAATCTACAACAAGACGCATGCCTGAACGGTCTGAAGACTCATCGTTTGCTCCGACAATACCTTCTATCTGCTTGTCACGAACTAATTCCTTTATGCGGCGGATGATATTTGTCGTATTTATTCCGTACGGAACTTCTGTAAATACAATTGATTCACGGCCATTCTTATCTGTTTCAATCGTAAACTTCGAACGGATAGTAATTTTTCCGCGTCCAGTTTTATATGCCTTTTTTATTCCCTCTCGACCATAAATTACACCTCCGGTAGGAAAGTCCGGACCTTTAATGTAATTCATCAGTTCATCAATAGAAATTTCAGGGTTGTCGATATATGCAGAAATTGCAGCTGCTACTTCCCTGAGATTGTGGGTAGGCATATTTGTTGCCATACCGACAGCAATACCTGTAGTTCCGTTACAAAGCAGGAATGGAAACGCTCCCGGTAATACGCTAGGTTCTTTTGTCGTATCATCAAAGTTCGGAATCATGTCTACGGTATTTTTAGAAATATCCGCAACCATTTCTTCAGAAATCTTTGACATTTTTGCTTCTGTATAACGGTAAGCAGCAGCAGGGTCACCGGCAATAGTACCAAAGTTTCCCTGTGGTATTACAGTTGTATAACGCTGTGCAAAATCCTGACCAAGACGAACAAGAGCATCATAAACGGAAGCATCACCATGAGGATGATAATGTCCGAGAACTTCACCGACGATAGTAGCACACTTTTTCGTTTTTCCGCCGCTGGAAAGATGAAGAGTGTCCATTGCATACATAATACGGCGATGTACAGGTTTAAGACCGTCACGAACATCTGGCAAGGCACGCTGTACAATTACAGACATTGAGTAGTCAATATATGCCTGCTTTACTTCATCCTCAATCGGTATCTTTATTACTGTTCCGCCTTCCGGTGTCTTTATCTCTTCCATTTTTTTTCTCTCTATAAGTTAAGTATTAAAATCCGTTCTTAAAATGAACTGTGAAAACTAGAAATCCAGGTTTGCATAACTTGAATTGCTTTCAATGAACTGACGGCGAGGTTCAACTTCTTCACCCATGCAGACACTGAAAATCTTATCAGCAGCAACAGCATCAGGAATTGTTACTACCCGCATCTTTCTGTTTGCAGGATCCATTGTTGTTTCCCAAAGCTGATTACCATCCATTTCACCAAGACCTTTATAGCGCTGAATATCTATATCACTCTTCTTTTTCTTTTCATCTGTTTTTTCTGAAGAAGAATTATCTTCTACTGCATCAGCTTCTTCTTCATCTTTTTCATCAGCAGAAGCAACAGATGGTTCCTTTCTTAAATCAGCAAGAATCTGGTCACGTTCTTCATCTGAATATGCATAATGAACTTTTCCTCTCTTACCCTTCTGAAGTCTGTAAAGAGGTGGCATAGCAAGATAGACATAACCATGCTCAATAAGCTGCGGCATGTAACGGAAAAAGAAAGTAAGCAGAAGAGTACGAATATGACTTCCGTCAACATCGGCATCTGCCATAATTATAATTTTATGATATCTAAGCTTATCAATATTAAAATCTTTTCCAAACCCAGCACCTAAAGAAGCAATTACCGGTTCCAGTTTATCATTATTCATTACTTTTTCAGGACGAACCTTTTCTACGTTAAGCATTTTTCCCCAGAGAGGAAGAATTGCCTGTGTCTTAGGATCACGACCTTTTTTTGCAGAACCGCCTGCAGAGTCTCCTTCTACAATATAAACTTCACACTGTGCAGGATCTTTTAACGAACAGTCAGAAAGTTTTTCAGGAAGACCAAAACCGTCAGACATTGTTTTCTTACGCATATTGTCTTTTGCTTTACGGGCAGCAATACGCGCAGCAGCTTCTCCGACAGATTTTTCAAGAATAAGATCTATTATTTTAGGATTCTGTTCTCCCCAGAGAGTGAGCTTTTCTTTTACAAGCTGATCTACATAACCGCGAACTTCAGAGTTTCCAAGCTTTGTTTTTGTCTGACCTTCAAACTGAGGTTCCGGAACTTTTACTGAAAGAACAGCAGTAAGACCTGATCTTACATCATCACCGGTAAGCCGTTCTTCCTTATCAAGTTTTTTCAAAAGCTTTTCACGTTTTTCAAGAAACTTATTCAGAACAAAAGTAAGGGCTGTTTTAAAACCTTCAAGATGAGTTCCACCTTCACGGGTATTGATGTCATTAACATAAGAATAAATATTCTCAGAGAATGAATCGTTATACTGAAGTGAAACTTCTATCTGAACATCATTATTTTCTCCGCTTATATAAACCGGCTGTTCAGGAACAACCTGCTTGCCTTCATTAAGATAAGTTACGTAATGATTAATACCGCCCTCAAACTTAAAAATAACTTCTTTTGGAGTTTCAAGACGCTCATCACGGAAAATAATATTAATTCCAGGATTAAGGAATGCAAGTTCGCGAAGACGATTTGCAAGAACATCAAAATTATAAGTTGTTGTTTCCTGAAAAATTGAAGAATCTGCCTTCCAGCGGATTGTAGTTCCATGAAGATTTGTTTCTCCAAGTTTTTCTACTTTAGTCTTAGGAATACCTATTCCATACTTCTGCTGATAATGAAAACCGTCACGGAAAATATCTGCAGTCATCCATACAGAAAGAGCGTTTACACAGGAAACACCTACACCGTGCAAACCACCGGAAACCTTATATGTTGATTTATCAAATTTACCACCGGCATGCAGACGGGTAAGAACAAGTTCAAGTGCACTTACTTTTTCAGTAGGATGCATGTCTACAGGAATACCGCGTCCATCATCTTCTACACGACAGATATCATCTTTTTCCAAAGCAACAGTGATTTTAGAACAATAACCAGCCATTGCTTCATCGATACTGTTATCAACAACTTCATATACAAGATGATGTAAACCGTTCGGACCGGTTGAACCTATATACATACCAGGACGCTTACGTACAGCTTCAAGTCCGTGCAAAACCTGAATACTTGATGCACCGTAATTAGTATTTTCGTCTGACATTTCTAGCTCCGATAATGTGTTTTGTCACTGAATTAAATACATATTTTATATGTAGAATTCGAGAACGAAATTATACTTTTTATACCTCAAAAAGTCTATTCCTACACTCCCCTCAAACCTCTGAATTCCTGTATCTGAATATTACTACAATACATATGTTTAGCTGTGGAAAACTTTCCATTGATGAACTATAATCGGCTTTTATGAGTGAACAGAACTATAAAGATTTTTGGGATGAAGCATTAAAAGAAATACATCAGGATTACATTAATAAGGGCCAGGAAAATGAATTCCTCATCTGGTTCAACATGGAATATCTCGAAGACAATCTTACAGAAATAAAAGTAGGTGTTCCTTCTGATTTCATGTGGTCAAGAATGGTAAGCATGGGTTATGTAAGCGCAATACAGTCTAAAATCGCTCAGTTTACAGGCAGAACCATAAATATCGTTTATACCGTAAAAAACAATGTACAGAGCCCGTACAGCCCTTCTGAGAACAAAATTCAGCAGAATACTCCAGCTGCCCCGGTTCAGGCTCAGGAACCTGTTCCTCAATTTACAACTTCAACTTCAACTTCAACTTCTGAAGTCACAGAATCATTTACACCCCAGAGTTCAGCACCTAAGCAGCATCCAAAATTAAAGGAAGACTATACATTTGAAAAGTTTGTTACCGGAGAAAACTCGGATTTTGCTTACAATGTCTCTCTTGCAGTAGCAAAAAACCCTGGAAAAGCTTACAACCCTCTCCTTATATACGGAGGTGTTGGACTTGGAAAAACTCACTTAATGCAGTCCATCGGTAACTATATATACGCGCAGAAAGGAGAATCTGCAAAAATATGCTATATAACTGCAGAAAATTTCACAAATGAATTCATTCTTGCAACACAGGAAGGTCCTTCCTCAATAACCAGATTCAAAAACAAATACAGAAAGCTTGATGTTCTCCTTCTGGACGACATTCACTTTTTCAAAGACAAGCTGGGAACTCAGGAAGAAGTATTTTATACCTTCGAAGCTCTGGAAATGATGAAAGCTCAGATGGTATTTACCTGTGACCGTCCTGTTTCTGAATTAAAAGGATTCAGTGAAAGATTAAAATCCCGCTGTTCTAAAGGAATGTGTCTTGACCTTCAGCCGCCTAATTATGAAACAAGGTGTGCCATCATTCAGAAAAAGCTCAGCAACATGAACAAAACAATTCCTCAGATTGATATTGATGCCGTAAGCTATATTGCAGAAAACGTACAGACAAACGTCCGTGATCTTGAAGCCTGTCTTACAAAAGTTCTGGCCTTTACGGAAATAACCGGAAAACCAATTACTTTATCAAACCTTCAGAACCTTCTCAGGGATCAGGTATCTCAAGTTTCTACTGAAAACATTACGATTGATATAGTTCAGAAAGTAGTAGCAGATTATTACAACATCTCTGTAAGCGACATAAAAGGAAAAAAACGTAACAACAGAGTAATTGTTCCCCGTCAGATTGCCATTTATATTGCAAGACAGCTTGGTGGTTTTTCATATCCTCAGCTTGGTGATGATTTTGGAGGCAGAGACCATACGACAATCATGCATAGCTATAATCAAGTAGAAGACAAAATAAAGACTGATTCAAATTTTGATTCTCACATACAGACCATAATAAAACTGGTAAAGGAGTATAAAAAATAGAATTTCAGGCTTTTTAACGAATATTTTTATTGTAGAAATCCCGTTTACAATATGTTACAATTCTGTTGAAAAGTAGTGGATAACTTTTTTTTCTGTGTATTGCTGTGAATTCTGTGAATTCTTTTCACGAATTTATACACTTGCTAACTTTATATATTATATAGATTTATATGAGTTATTAAGAAATTCACAGGCCTTATTACTACTACTACTAAATTTATAAATTTATAATAATAAACCAAGTTTATAAGGAGTTTGGTTATGAAATTTACTTTTGATAAAGATGCAATGATAAAAGAAATTGCCATCGCTCAGGAAATCATTTCTAATAAAAATGTATCTTCTATTTTGTCTAATGTTCTTTTAACAACAAGTAATAATACTCTTTACATAAAAGCTACAGACATAAAAGTAAATTTTGAAACTCAGATTCCTGTTCAAGTTGAAGAAGATGGATCTACTACAATTTACTGTGATAAATTCATGGGAATTCTTACTTCACTTCCTTCTGGAGAAATTGAATTCAATCAGCAAGTTTCTGGAGATGAACAGTCTACAAATGCTATAATTAAACCTGTTGATAAAAGAATTAAATTCGAAATTAAAAGTATTTCTCAGGAAAAATTTCCTGAATTTACTTCTGCTGAAGATGTTCCATATTTTGAAGTTCCGTCTAAAGAATTCAAATCAATGATCAGTGAAACTTCTTTTGCTGTAAGTGAAGATGAAACCCGTTACTTCCTTAATGGAGTTTATTTTGAAAAGAAAGATGAATACATTAATCTTGTAGGTACAGATGGAAGACGCCTTAGTTTTGCTTCAAAACCTCTTCTTAATAATGTTCAGATTGATTTTCCTGCAGTAATTGTTCATCCGAAGATTCTTAATATTGTTCAGAAACATGCTCCTGAGGAAGGAAATATTTCTATTGCCGTTATTGATAAAATGATTTTCTTTAAGTTTGGAAATTATAAATTCGGTGCAGTTCTTATTGACGGTCAGTTTCCTAATTACGAAAGAGTCATTCCTGAACATCAGGAACATAGCTTCCAGGTTAATAAAAGTGATTTCTCAAGTGCCCTTAAACGTGTATCACAGATGATTGATAAAAAAGCCGGAAGAATTTATCTCAACATAAACAGCGGTGTTCTTAAGATTACTTCTCCACAGTCTGATCTTGGTAGTGCAGATGAAGAAATTCCATGTGAATATGACGGACAGTCTTATACAATTGCATTGAATTACCGCTATATAGATGAACCGCTTAAGACTATTGATACTGAAAGAATTACATTTGAATTTACTGAAGAAATGAAGGCTCTGACTATGAGACCGGAACCTGCTGCAGAATTCTTTCATATAATCATGCCGATGCAGAAAGAATAATTGCCGTTTTTAAGTCTTTCACCTGTAAATTTTAGAAATCTCGTTAATCAGTCTATTGATTTATCCTCAAAGGAAGTTTTTTTTGTCGGGAAAAACGGACAGGGAAAAAGTAATCTTCTCGAAGCTTTATACTATTCTTCTTACGGTTCTTCTTTTAGAACCCGTATGGACGGGGAACTTATAAAGGACGGAGAAAATGCTTTAAGACTCAGAAGTATGTACCGTGAAGAAAATGGTACTACACATACGACAAGTATAACTCTTGAAAATAATAAAAAAAGAATTGAAAAAGACGGGAAGATGCTTCATGACAGGAAGGATCTTGTAAATACAATGCCCTGCGTGCTTTATAATCATGATGATCTGGACTTTGTAATTGGTTCTCCGGAAAGGAAACGTTTTTTTATAGATCAGTCTTTAAGTATGTATGACCTCATGTATATTGATGTAAGCCGCCGGTATAAAAAAGTTCTTAAAGAAAGAAACCTGTCTTTGAAAGAAAAAAAGTACGAATTACTGGATGTTTATGACATGCAGCTTGTTCAGTACGGAATGGAAATGCAGAATAAACGAAAACTTGCAATTTTTAAGTTTAACCAGATTTTTCCAAAGCTTTATGAAGACATAACAGGAATTGATGGGGTTCATATAGTTTATAGTCCGTCATGGAATATGAAGGACAGTTCTCTTGAAAGTGCAAATGATGTTCTTAATCAGGTAAGGTCAAAGATAGAAGTAGAAAAAGTTATGTGTACTACAATGTCCGGACCTCACAGAGACAGAATTATTTTTGTAAGAAACAGAGAGTCTTTTATTCCGACAGCTTCTACAGGACAGAGAAGGCTTGTTGCTTTGATTTTGAGAACAGCCCAGGCAGTGTTTTATAATCAGGCTACAGGAAAAAAACCGGTTTTGCTTATGGATGATGTCCTTCTTGAACTAGATCCTGATAAACGGCAGAAAGTAACTGCCCTGCTCCCGGAATATGACCAGCTTTTCTGTACTTTTCTGAATGGTGAACCGTATGAAAGATATAAAAAAAGTACAAGTAAAATTTATAAAATAACTAACGGTCAGTGGACGGAATCTTAATGAGTGAAGATTTTTTTTCTGCAGCAGAACTTGTTAATTTAACATTCAATAATTTAAAACCGGATTTTATGAAAAATGCTTCAGATATTTATGATGTCTGGAGAAAAGTTCTTTATAGAATCAGGGGAAAAGTGAATCCTAATGAAGGGGAAAATTTAGCTTCACACAGCAGGGTTATAGATTTAAAAAATGGAGTTCTTCTTGTAGAAGCAGATCATCCCGGCTGGATAGAACTTTTACAGCTTCATAAAGTTTTTATTCTTAAGGGAATGAAAATGGAAAAGCCGGAAATTGAAATTAATTCAATAGTTTTCAGGCTTAAAGGAAAAAAAGCAGAAATTCATGATTTTGAGCGAAATGAAAAAGATTTCCAGAAAGCTCAGGAAAAAGCACTGAAAAAGCTTAATATTCAGGAAGAAAAGTTAAAAGAGATGGGTTTTGCTGAAAATAAAGCTGCAAATACTAGAAAAAGTGAAGAAATGCCTCAGAAACTTAAAAATTTGTTTGACAAACTTAAATCTGATATGTTGACCAATGCTAAAAATAAATGATATAGTCTAGCACTGCTATCGTATATTTTTTTAGGGAGTTGTTAATTATGTTACGTACATATCAACCAAGTAAAGTAAAGCGCAATAGAAAATTCGGATTCAGAGCCCGCATGGCTACTAAAGGTGGACGTAAAGTTCTTGCAAGAAGAAGAGCAAAGGGACGCCGCAAGCTTTCGGTTTGTTCAGAAGGCAAGAAATACTAATTCTTTAATCGGGGATGGAAGCTTACTTGTTAAAAACAGGACGTTTTAAGCGTGAAGAACATATAAAACGTCCTGCTGACATCCAAAGACTTTTTAAAACAGGGAAAAGGGTTAGTGTGTATGGAGCAAAGCTCTTTTACATGCGTAACGAATTAGATTTTAATAGAATCGGATTTCCTATTCCCCGTGGTTATGGCAATGCAGTTCAAAGAAATGCTTCTAAACGCTATAGCCGAGAAACTTATCGTTTATTCAAAACACACCTGAACACCGGGTACGACATATTGTTTTTTGTATATCCCGGAAATGACACGTTCCACTCGCGGTGTGAAATATTCAAGACTTTATGCCAAAAAGCAGGATTATTAAAGGATTGCGAAATTTCTTTATAGAAGTTTTGTGTCTGCCGATTCGGTTTTATCAAGTTTTTATTTCACCCCTCTTTCCTCCATGTTGTAAATATGAGCCATCTTGTTCGCATTATGCTGTTGAAGCTTTAAAAAAACATGGACCAGTCAAAGGATTTTATTTATCAGCAAAACGAATTTTAAGATGTAATCCCTATAGTCGCGGAGGATATGATCCTGTGCCTGAGGAATATGTCTTGTTTAAAAATATTAAAATTTTAAGGAACGGCAAAAAATGACTAAGAATGCAATAATTGCAATTGTACTTTCAGCCCTGGTACTGTTTGTTTCTTTGTTTGTGCAGACTGTTTTTATTGCACCTCAGAATATAAAAAATGAGGTTGACCGCGAAAACGCAGAACTTGCAGAAAAACAGAAGCAGGAAGAAAAGGAAAAAGAAGTACAGGCTCTTTTAAATGATAATTCTGAAGAACAGAAAGAAGAAGTTCCTCAGGAATTTGTTGTAGAAACAAATAAAGCAATCATTACTTTTACAAGTAAAGGTGGCGATATTATAAGCTATAAACTTAAACAGCATAAATCAGATAAGAGCATTGAACTTATTGAAATGGTTGAGGAAGTTACAAAGAACAACCGTGCTCTTGCTGTTGAGTTTGACGGAAAAAATACCGTAAATGATGTATTTGAGACGACTTTCAAGAATTTTAAGAAAGATGAAAATAACGGCGTAATCGTAGATTCTGAGACTAGAAAGATTTATCAGAATGAAGATGTTTCAGATTTTGCCATTAGATTTGAAAAAACATATCCTACATTTAAGTTTGTAAAGACATACAACTTAAAGCAGAATGAGAATGTATTTAAGCTTGATGTGGCTGTTGAATTCAATGATGAAAAACATGAAGTAATAAATTATACTCTCCGAACTTCACCACAGATTTATCCAAAAAATTACAAAGATGATAAATATGAAATCCGCGAATATGTAGCAGCTAAGAAAAACAGTAAGGAACGTAATACTCTTGCAAATAAGACATACAAAAAAGCTTATGACTGGGCAGGTGTTGCAAGTAAGTATTTTACATTCCTCATAAAGCCTGAAAATCCGGATGTAATGCGTGATGTTACTGATACTTATGTAAACGGTAATAAGTCTCAGCTTTATATTACGAGAACAAACATTAAGTCTAAGGCTGTAAAAGACAGTTTCTACGTTTATGTAGGTCCTAGAAGTGAATCAGAGCTTATTAAATACAATGAAGCTAAGAATAATGAATGGAACCTTAATGATGCAAATTTCAATAAAGC